>JBOHLC010000302.1:0-8036 GCA_050729395.1 Caulobacteraceae bacterium | reverse complement strand
GCCTTCGGCCGTACTCCCCCCAGAGGGGGGAGAGAGGGCTGTCGCCTCAATCCGTCCAGCGGGCCAGCCAGTCGGCCAGGGCCTGGGGCGTCATCGAGCGGGCGTCGGCCAGGGCGGCGACGTGGCCGGCGTCCTTGAGATGGCCGCGGGCGTCCACGACCAGCAGGCTCGGCACGCCCTCGAGCTTGCTCACGCCATAGCGCGCGGGGATGTCGAGGTTGCGGTCCATCCGGCCGACGTCCACGGTGATCACGACATAGTGGGCGTTCACGAAGGCGGCCACCTCGGGCAGGCGCATGACGCCGGCCAGCAGGCGGCAGTCGGGACACCAGTTGCCGCCAAGATCGATGAGCAGCAGCTTGTGGCTGGCGCGCGCCTTGGCCATGGCGGCGGCGACCTCCCCCTTGGCGTCGGCCTTCGCATCGTAGGGCAGCGGCAGGGGCGTCGGCAGCTGCTTCAGGCTGGCGATGCCGACCTTGGGCGCCGGCGCAGCGAGAGCTGGGCCGAAAGCCAGGAGCCCGGCGAGGCTGGCAAGCACAATGGTTTTCATCGAGATCATTTGGCTGTCGCCGTGTTCGTAGCCGTATTCGTGGCCGCGGGCGTCGCGGTGTTGGTCGCCCCCGCCGCGCCTTTCGCCGTCGAAGCCGCCTTCGCCGCCGGCTTGGGATTGGGCGGCGGGATCGGCAGGGTCGAACCCAACGTATGCAGATAGGCGATGATGTTGATGCGCGTCTGTGGATCCTTATAGCCGATGAAGGTCATCTTGGTTCCGTCGACGTACTTTTGCGGTCCGGCCAGGAAGTCGAAGATACGCTGGTAATCCCACGTGCCGACCTTGTTGCCGAAGGCGATCATGGCGGGAGAATAGGCGAAGCCCGGATGGGTTCCCGGCTTGCGCCCGACGACGCCATAGAGGCCCGGGCCGATGTTGTTGGCCCCCGACGGCGCGAAGATGTGGCACGACTGACAGACGGCGGTCTTGGCCTGGCCGGCCTGGACGTCGGCGGTCTTCAGCACCACGCCCCAGTCGGGCGGCGGAGCCGGCGCCGCCTCGCCGCCGGCCACTTCCTGGACGGCGATGGCATAGCCGGGCTTGGTCGGGGTCGACGGCACGAAGAACATGGGCGTGACCACGCCCAGAATGGCCATGACGAAGGCGGTGGTGAGCACCGCGCCGAGGATAATATTCCGCTGGAGGTCGCTCATCTCTCGCCTTGACCGATGGGAACCTGGCGCCGCGCGGCCGACGGCGCCGACCCACCCCCACTTCGTGTTGCGTTGGCGTGTCTTACACGCTACCGGCGCGAGCGCAAACGCCCTTTGCCGACGCCGTCCGGGGGGCGCATTGGGCGAGCGAAAGCGGGCGGCGCGGCGATGGATTCATGAACCCGATCATCCTGATACCCGCCCGCATGGCCGCCACCCGCCTGCCCGGCAAACCGCTCGCCGACATCGGCGGGACGGCGATGATCGTGCGCGTCTGGCGCCGCGCGCGCGAAGCGGATCTGGGACCGGTGGTGGTCGCCGCGGGCAATGCGGAGATCGCCGAGGCCGTGACCGCCGCCGGCGGCCGCGCCGTGCTAACCGACCCGGCCGAGCCGTCCGGTTCGGATCGTATCCTGGCCGCCTTGCGCCAAATGGATCCGGAGGGCCGGCACGACGCGATCGTCAATCTTCAGGGCGACATGCCATTCATCGATCCGGCCGCGCCGGGACGGGCCATCGCGTTGCTGGAAAGCGAGCCCGCCTGCCAGATCGCCACCCTGGCGGCGGCGGAGGAATCGCCGGCGGACCGGACCAATCCCGACGTGGTCAAGGCGATCCTGGCGCTCGATCCCGAGCGCGGGAGCGGGCGGGCGCTCTATTTCACCCGCTCGACGCTCTGGGGCGACGAGCCAGTCTGGCGTCACATCGGCCTCTACGCCTGGCGCCGCGCCGCGCTCGAGAAGTTCACCGCCGCGCCGCCCTCGCCGCTGGAACGGCGGGAGAAGCTGGAACAGCTGCGCGCCATGGAGCTCGGCATGCCAATCCACGCCGCGATCATGGCCGAGGCGCCCTTGTCGGTGGACAATCCGGCCGACCTCGCCGCGGCGCGCGACTACGCCAGGGAACACCACGCGTGACCCGGCCGCGCATCGCCTTTCAGGGAGAGCCCGGCGCCAACGGCGACGAGGCCTGCCGCGCCTACTTCCCCGATCACGAGCCGACCCCGTACGCCGCCTTCGAGGACGCGTTCGACGCCGTCCGCCGCGGCGACTGCGCCCTGGCGCTCATCCCCGTGGAAAACTCCATCGCCGGGCGCGTGGCCGACGTTCACCATCTGCTGCCGTCCTCCGGCCTGCGCATCGTCGGCGAGCGCTTCAAACCGATACGCTTCCAGCTCATGGCCAATCCCGGCGTGGCCCTGGAAGACGTCAGGACGGTGGTCAGCATGCCCATCGCCCTTGGCCAATGCCGAAGGACCCTACGCCGCCTCAAGGTGCGCACCGAGCCCTCGGGCGATACCGCCGGCGCGGCCAAGGCGTTGGCCGAACATCCGGATCCGACGCGCGCGGCCATCGCCCCGGCGCTCGCGGCGAAGCTCTACGGCCTCGATATCCTGCTGAAAGACATCGAGGACGAGACGCACAACACCACGCGCTTCCTGGTCATGACCGCCGAACCGAACCCGCCGGCGCCTCCGGCCGAGGCGGCCGCCGTGACCAGCTTCACCTTCCGCGTGCGCAACATCCCGGCAGCGCTCTACAAGGCGCTCGGCGGCTTCGCCACCAACGGCGTCAACATGACCAAGCTGGAGAGCTACATGGAGAACGGCGCCTTCACCGCGACCTTCTTCTACGCCGAGGTGGACGGCCGGCCGGACGATCCGCCGCTTGGCCGCGCGCTCGAGGAGCTCGGCTATTTCAGCGACCATCTCGAGGTGCTCGGCGTCTATGAAGCCGATCCATTCCGGCGGGGCGGATGAGCGATGATCCTGGGTTACGTCAAGTCGATCCTGACGCCGGTCCTGGCGCTGATCCTATGGTCGCTGGTGATGTGGATCTGGCTCTACGCCACGCGCCTTCCCGCCATCCGCGCCGCCCACATCGACCCGGCCACGGCGAAGGAGCCGGCCTCGCTCGACGTCCTGCCGCTGAAGGTCCGCCAGGTGGCCTACAACTACAACCACCTGATGGAGCAGCCGACGCTGTTCTACGCCCTGGTGTTCTACACCTATCTCACCCACCGCTGGGAGAGCGATGTGGCCCTGGCGCTGGCCTGGGCCTACGTCGTGCTGCGCGTCGCCCATAGCCTCGTGCAGGCGACGATCAATACCATCATGGTTCGCTTCGCGCTGCACGTCGCGGGCACGCTGGCGCTGATGGGCCTGGCCGGTTGGGACCTGTGGAAGATGCTCGGCTGAAGACAATCAGGCCGCCGCGGACGATCAGGTGGTGCCGAGATCCTCGGCGATCAGGCCGATCTTGTAGTAGCCGTCGAGCTGCAGCCGATTGATCACGTCCATGAACGTCCGATAGCGCACATGGCGGTCGGCGCGGATGAACACCCGCTCGTTGGTCGGATTGGGTACGCCCAGCGACTGGGCGAGGTCATAGCCCAGACGGTCCATGGACGAGGGGCGGATCTCGGTCTTGCCGAAGGAGACGAAGATCTGGCCGGTGTCCTGAATGGAGATGAACGTCGGCGGCTTTTCGTGCGCGTTCGGCGGCGGGGCCTTGGCCGGGGGCAGGTCGATGGAGATCGACACCGTGGCCAGGGGCGCGACGACCATGAAGATGATCAGCAGCACCAGCATCACGTCGACGAACGGCGTGACGTTCATGTCGCTGTTCTGGCCGAGGTCGAACTTGTTATGCGACTCGCCAGCTAGTTTGGCCGCCATGTATCGCTCCCTAACGCCGGCTCCGTGGACGGCGCGACACCCTTGGCGCGGATGACCGCGCTTGTAAAGACGCCGAATAGGCCATCAGTGGGCGGGCGATGAACTTCTCTTTCGACGCCTTCGTCACCGATGTGGTCTTCGATGGCGGTAAGGCCGCCTTCGCCCTTGGCGACGGCCGGGTGTGCTGGGAGGATGGGACGAGCATGGCCGCCCACGACGGGGCCATCCTGGCCGCCGCGCGCCACCCGAGCGGCGCCGGAGTAGTCAGCGGCGGCGACGATGGCCGGCTGATCTGGTCGCGGCCCGAGGGCGCGCAGAAGCTGGCCGAGGCGCCCGGCGCCTGGATCGACGCCTTGGCGACGAGCGCGGTCTCGGGGCTCATCGCCTTCGCCGCCGGGCGTGAGGCGCGCGTGCTGGACATCAAGGACGCCAGATTCGAGCGCCGCTTCGCGCACGAGAAGTCCGTCGCCGACCTGGCCTTCGACGCCAAGGGCCGTCGGCTGGCCGCCGCCACCTACGGCGGCGTCGCGCTGTGGTGGGCCCGGATCGCCGAGCAGAAGCCGGCCATGATGCGCTGGGCGGGTTCGCACATCGCCGCCGCCTTCAGCCCGGACGGCCGCTTCCTCGTCTCCTCGATGCAGGAGAACGCCCTGCACGGCTGGCGCCTTTCCGACGCGCGCGACCTGCGCATGGGCGGCTATCCGGCCAAGGTGAAGAGCGTGGCCTTCGTCGATGACGGGGCGTGGCTGGCCACGGCCGGGGCCAACGGCGTGGTGCTGTGGCCGTTCACCGGCGCCGACGGGCCGATGGGCAAGCAGGCTCAGGAAATCGGCTTCGACGACGCCGCGCTCGTCGCCCGCGTCGCCGGCGAGGGCCGGCTTCTCGCCGCTGGGCTCGATGACGGCCGCGTCTGGGTTTGCGATCTTCAGACCCAGGCGCTGCGGATGCTGAAGTCCGACAAGGGCGCGCCGGTCACCGCCCTGGCCGTGTCCGGCGACCGCATCGCCTGGGGCGACGAGACGGGCGAGGCGGGCGTGGCGGAAATCGCGGGTTAGCGCCGGCATCATGGCCTCGATGAATTTGCGCTGACCGCCTCGGTCGAACTGGACTATGTTCCGGTCATGACCAAGTTGCTCGATCGAGCTGTCGATACGATCCGCGCCCTGCCTGCGGAGACGCAGGATGATCTTGCGCGTCTGCTGTTGCGGATCGCGGGCGAGAACCAGCCGTCGGTTCCCCTGACGCCATCCGAGGCCGCGTCGTTCAGGGACTCTCTGGCGGAGTCGTCGCGTGGCGAGCGCGCCACCGAGGATGAGGTGCGCTCGGTCTGGGCGAAGCATGGACTTTGAGGGTCCGTTACACGCCCAAGGCGCTCGATGAACTGCGGGACATCCTTTCGTGTCCTTTGTGAGCTTCGTGGTTAAAAATTGCGGCTTCGCCGCGTCGAGGTCGGCTGCAGCAAGATCGAACCATCGACTTCGCTTGGACGCTCGGCAGGCGCGTTGGCCGCGCTCGCGCGCGGCCACCCCAAAGACCGTGTGCATGGGTGGCCGACACTGACGGTCGGCCATGACGGCCAGGGGGAGGAGGACAGTGGGGGCCAACTCAACCGTCGGACGCTCTACTCGAACCCGCGCAGCTCGCACCAGGCTTCGAAGGGGTCGCGGCGGGTGCGCCAGTTGTTGATCGGCGCGCTCTCGTCGCGATAGCCAAGGGCCATGCCGGAGAACACCATGTGGTCGTCCGGCAGCGACAGGAACGCCGCCACCGTCTTGGGATAGCGGGCCCAGAACTCCTGGGCGCAGGTGTCCAGGCCGCGCTCGACCGCGAGCAGCATCAGGCTCTGCATGAACATGCCGACGTCGGACCACTGCGGCGGCCCGAGCCCGCGATCGAGACAGAAGAACAGGCCCACCGGAGCGCCGAAGAAATCGAGGTTGCGGGCGAGCTGGCGCAGCCGCGCCGGCCGGTCCTCGCGCGGGATGCCGATCGAGGCGTAGAGGTCCTCGCCGCACTGGAAACGCCGCGTGCGAAACGGCTCCCAGAGATTGGCCGGATAGACGTCGTATTCCGGCGCCTCCATCGGCGTGGCGGCGACCAACGCCTTGATCCGCGCGAGCGGCTCGCCGGCGAGCGCATAGACGCGCCAGGGCTGGAGATTGCCGCCCGACGGCGCGCCGTGGGCCAGCTCGAGGATCTCGCGCACCAGCTCGGGCGGCGGCGCCTCGGCGCGGAAGGCGCGCACCGACATTCGCCGTTTGACCGCCTCGCTCACGTCCATTTCGCTGCGTTTCCTCTGATCTGGCGCGGCCCCGCGAATCCCGCTCCGCTCACCCAACCCTTAGACGCAATTTCCGGCGGGAGGCGATGGCCAGGCGAGGAGCCGCGAGGAGGAGGCGACCAGGCGGTATTTGGCGCCTGCTGCGCGGCGTGCTGGTCGCGCTCCTGGTCGTCGCCGTGGTGGCCCCGCCGGTGTGGGTTGTGATCTATCGTTTCGTTCCCCCGCCGATCACCATCCTGATGATCGAGCGCGCTTTCCAGGGGAAAGGACTCGACCGCCGCTGGCGGCCGATCTCCAAGATCTCGCCGACCGTTATCCGCGCGGCCATTGCCTCGGAGGACGCGCGCTTCTGCCGCCATCACGGCTTCGACTTCACCGCCATCGACAAGGCCCTGCGGCACGATGAGCGCGGCCACGGCGTCCTGCGCGGCGGCTCGACCATCAGCCAGCAGACCGCCAAGAACGTCTTCCTGTGGCCGGAACGCTCGTGGGTGCGCAAGGGGATCGAGGCCTGGTTCACCGTGCTCATCGAGGCGGTGTGGGGCAAGCGGCGGATCATGGAGGTCTATCTCAACACGGTGGAGATGGGCCCCGGAGTCTATGGCGTGGAGGCGGCCGCGCGCCGCTATTTCCATACCGACGCCGCCGACCTCAGCCCGGCCCAGGCCTCGCGCCTGGTGGCCGTGCTGCCCGATCCGTTGAAGTGGAGCGCCAGGGCGCCTGGCCCGTACGTGCGCCGCCGCACGGGCAAGATCGACGCCCGCTCCGGCGTTGTGGCCGAGGATGGCCTCGCCGACTGCGTGCTACGCTAGGCGGATCTCCCTCAGGCGCTCGTCGAGGAACTCCCCGGCGGTGATCGGCGAGGGATAGCGGTCGGGGCGATCGGGGGTGACGCAGCCGGGCAGGGTGCGGATCAGGAAATCGCCGCGGAAATGCAGGAAGAAGGGCATGGAATAGCGCGCCACGCCGCGCCGTTCGGGCGCCGGATTGACCACCCGGTGGGTGGTCGAGGGCAGGACATCGTTGGTCAGGCGCGCGAGCATGTCGCCGATGTTGATGACCATCGCGCCGGACGGCGGGACGATCGGCAGCCAGTCGCCGTTCCGGTCCAGGAGCTCGAGCCCGGCTTCCTCGGCCCCCAGGAGCAGGGTGATGGCGTTGATGTCCTCGTGCGGGGCGGCGCGCACGGAGGGACCCGCGAAGTCGCCAGCAACGTTCATTGGCGGATAGCGCAGCAGGCGCAGCACGCTGTTCCCGCCGCGAACGGCGTCCTCGAGCAGGCCGGGCGGCAGGCGCAGATGGGCGCCGATGGCGCCGAGAATGGCCCCGCCGAGGGCTTCGAAGGCCGAGAAGAGCGCCAGGGCGTGTTCGCGGAAGGCCGGGACCTCGGCCGGCCAGACATTGTCGAGCGCCGGTCCGAGGGTTCGCGACGTCTGGCGGCCGACATGCCAGAACTCCTTGAGATCGGGGTGATCGGCGTCCTTGGCCGTCTCGATCCTGAACGGGGTGTAGCCCCGCTGGCCCGCCGCGCCGGGGATGCGATAGGCGAGCTTGGCTGATTCCGGCAAGGCGAAGAAGGCCATGGCGTCGGCCAGCATGCCCGAGGACAAGGCCGGATCGACGCCATGATCGGAAACGACCGCGAAGCCATGACGCTCGAAGCCGGCGCCGAGCGCGGCGGCGAAAGCAGCCGGGTCGCCGGCGTTCGCGCGAAACGAGACCGGAGCGATCGACGTTTGGACCATGGGCCAGTTGATCCATGCGCCGCGGTTGAAATCAATCGGCCATCCGGCCTATGGCTTCGCCCCGTTTTGGTGAGCAAGAGCCTGATGCGTTTGCACGGAACAGATGCGAGCGTTGAATCAGGCTCTA
>JBOHLC010000301.1:0-10569 GCA_050729395.1 Caulobacteraceae bacterium | reverse complement strand
GGCGGTCCTTGCTGGTTTGGACGCAGGCGTCGAAGTCGGCGCCGATCGTGTCCATCGTGTTGACGAACACGATGCGCGGCACGTCGTAGCGATCGGCCTGACGCCAGACCGTCTCGGTCTGAGGCTCGACGCCCTGGTTGCCGTCGAGCACCGCCACGGCGCCGTCGAGCACCCGCAGGGAGCGCTCCACCTCGATGGGGAAGTCGACGTGCCCGGGGGTGTCGAGGAGGTTCAGCCGCTTGCCGTTCCAGATGGCGGTGGTGGCGGCGGAGGTGATGGTGATCCCCCGCTCCTGTTCCTGCGCCATCCAGTCCATGGTGGCCGCGCCGTCATGGACTTCGCCCATCTTATGGCTCTTGCCCGTGTAGTAGAGGATCCGCTCCGTGGTCGTGGTCTTGCCGGCGTCGCTGTGGGCCATGATGCCGAAGTTGCGGTAGTCCTCGATCTTATGCGTGCGGGGCATGGAATTGCTCGGGCGTAACCGTCGCTGTTCAGGCGGACGAATGGGAAAAACGACGGCGCGGGCGATTTAGCTCAAACCGCCCGCGCCGGGAACTCTCTATGTAGGCGTTACCAGCGGTAATGCGAGAAGGCGCGGTTGGCCTCGGCCATCTTGTGCGTGTCTTCGCGTTTCTTGACCGCCGAGCCGCGATTGTTGGACGCATCCAGCAACTCGCCGGCCAGCTTCTCGGTCATGGTGTTTTCCCCACGCTTGCGCGCGGCGCTCACCAGCCAGCGGATCGCCAGGGCCTGGCGACGTTCAATACGCACTTCCGTCGGCACCTGATAGGTGGCGCCGCCCACCCGGCGCGAACGCACCTCGACCGAAGGCGAGACGTTCTCGAGCGCGGCGTGAAAGGTTTCCAGCGGGCCGATGTCGCGGCGACGCGTCTCGATCAGATCGAAGGCGCCATAGATGATGTTCTCGGCGACGGCCTTCTTGCCCTCGTACATCACGTAATTCATGAACTTGGTGAGCACCACGTCCCCGAACTTCGGGTCTGGCAGGACATCGCGTTTCTCGGCGCGGCGGCGGCGTGACATATGGAATTCCTTACTTCGGTCGCTTGGCGCCGTAGAGCGAGCGGCGTTGCCTGCGGTCCTTGACCCCCTGAGTGTCGAGGACGCCGCGCAGGATATGGTAGCGCACGCCAGGAAGGTCTTTCACCCGGCCACCGCGGATCAGGACCACGGAGTGCTCCTGGAGGTTGTGACCTTCGCCCGGGATGTAGCACACCGCCTCGATGCCCGACGTCAGGCGCACCTTGGCCACCTTGCGCAGGGCCGAGTTCGGCTTCTTCGGCGTCACCGTGTAGACGCGCGTGCACACGCCGCGGCGCTGCGGAGAGCCCTTGAGGGCTGGGACCTTGTTGCGCACCGGCTTGTTGGCGCGGGGCTTGCGGATCAGCTGGTTGACTGTCGGCATTCGCTCTTTCGTCTACAAGGCGCCTGGGCCTCCCCAGGCAGTTTGGCTTCGCGTCCGATCGCTCAAACCGGGCCCGATAAACGCGAAACAGCGCCGAAACGCGGCTGGCGTTTTCGGCGCCTCATCTCGCCTCGCGGCAAGGCATCCGGCTATCGGGTCGTGGTCGCAAACAGGCGGCCGCGAAAAGAGCGCGGGTGATAGCCGTCAAGGCGCTCCCCGTCAACGACCAAGCGCGGGGACCCTTACGGACCGATTTGCACGCGCCCCGCGCCGAAGACCCGTCGGCTGACCGGACCAAGGGCGCGCGCGACCCTGACCACACCCGGTCCCATGACGTTGGCGGCGACCGCTCCGGCCTCGCCGTCGAACAGGATCGAGCCGGAACCCGCGACCTGGGCATTGAGCTCCGATGCACGACCGCCGGCGATCTCGATCCCACCAGAACCTGCCACCCGCGCGATCACGGGGCCGTCCACCGAGGCGACGACGATCGTCCCTTCGCCGGTCGATATTGCGGTGACTGGTCCGCCGACCGGCCCCATTTCGATTTCGCCGCCGCCCGCGACATTGAGCACGGCCTGGCCAGCCCTGCCCGTTTTCGCCGTCCCCGAGCCGAGCTGGTCCAACCGAAGGCGGCCGCGTACGTTTGCGATCGTCCAGTCGCCGCAGCCGCGATTCTCGAATTCCAGGCTGGCGGCGCGATCGACGTCTCCGCTGACGCCGTCGCCGACGGTGACGCGCGCATCGAGCGGCGTTCGCACGACTAGGCGCGGCAGCTCAGCCGGCGACAGGTTGCCAAGGCCGCGCACCCGCACTCCGAGCGTCCCGTCGGCGAGGCGCGGACAGCCGCGCACGCGCCTGGCCAGGCCACCGTCGACCACGGTCACGCCGCCCGAGCGGACAAGCCGGAGCGGCAGGGCGCGCCTCGATTGAATGATGTCGACGTGGATGTCGGCGCGCGCCTCGGGAATGATCGTCACCCGCGCCGCGGCTGCCTTGATCTCGAGCCGCGGCGCGCCGAAGGCCACGGTGGGGGCTATCATCGCGGCGGCCAGGCCACCGGTCAGCCATGCGCGCATATCCCACTCCGCCCCATCGCAAGGAGAACGCGACACGGAATCTAGACGAGCGGAGCCTTGCGCGCAGCTACTTTCGAGAGCGACGCCGGATCAGCTCCCGACATTCACGTCGCCCGACCCGGCGACATGTTTGACCACCGGTCCGGTGACGCGGCCGACCGTGACGTCGCCGGAGCCGACGACGTTGGCCTCCAGGCTCCGGGCCACCCCGCCGAAATGGACATCGCCCGAACCGGCGATGCCGACGACCATGTCGCTTACCTGCCCCGCCGGCGCGACCAGGTCGCCCGAGCCCGCCAGCCGGACATGAAGGGGGCCATCGATCGAGGCGGCGCGTACGTCGCCCGAACCCGAGGTCGCGGTGTCGAGGCCAGCCCTGACTTCGCGCAGGAAGACATCGGAGGAGCCGCTGATATGGACCTCGGCCGAGCCGGCGCTACCGGCGCGGACATCGCCCGAGCCCGCCAGATGCACGCGCATCGGCCCGGCCACATTGGCCACGAGCCAATCGCCGCAGCCGGAGTTGGCCAGTGCGAGGCTCTGGGATCGATCGACCACCCCGTAGACGGCGCCGCTGGCCGAAACATTGGCGTCGAGGGGCGTACGCACCACAATTTGCGGCAACTGGTCATAGGGGATGAATCCCATCCCCCACACGTGCACGCCGCGCCGCCCGAAGAAGTTTGTACAGCTCGGGCCTCTGAAACCCAGGCCGCCATCGACGATGACGGTATCGCCCATTCGGGTCATGGTGATCCGCATGCGCGGATTTTGCCGGACGACGGAGACCGCGATGTCGTTTCGCGCCTCGGGAATCACCGTAACCCGCGCCGCCGCGTGTTGGATGTCGATCCGGGCGGCGCACGCCGCTCCCGCAAGGGCCGCGATCAGAGCCGCGAGGCAACCCGTCAGCGCCAGCTTCATCTCAAATCTCCCGCGTGATGGCGTCGGCAAGGCTAGCGCGGCATTCGGCCGAGGGCAGCTTAATTCGCGGTCAGGTTTGGCTTCAGCACGCGAGAATTAACCACTCGTTGCCGGAAAACTGTTAGCTTGAGCGCAGTAACGCTGTTCAGAGTCGCTTGATGTTTCCGGTTCCGCTCGTCATTGCCCTGGGCGTGTCACTCCTTGGCGGCAGGCACCCTGGAGCAGCCGTTCCGTCCCTCGACGACATCGATTTCATCGAGCGTAAGGTCAATCTACCGAGTGACGCGCCTGGACCACTTTCCAGTTACGAGCGCTACTATGCTTGGACGATTGACAACGGCAAGAAGTATATCTACGCCGAGTACATCTACATAAAGCTGCTCGGGCCAAAGGCGCCAGACGTCGGATCAAGGCATATCCACGCGGTTGCCGAAGACGACATTCCCGCGGTGAGCAACGGCGGGTGCGGCGTGATCACCTTCTATTTCGATCCGCGCGGCGACCGTACGCCCTCGCTCTACTGCAACGCGATGAGCCACGGGGCGACGCCCTAGATTTTGCTCGCGCTGGACTGCCCGGCAAATCGGCGCCGCGCTGGAGCGGGTAGCGGGAATCGAACCCGCATCCTCAGCTTGGAAGGCTGCTGCACTACCATTGTGCTATACCCGCGCCGGGGCAGGACAACGCGTGGTGGGGGAAGTAGGACTCGAACCTACGAAGGCGTACGCCAGCGGATTTACAGTCCGCCCCCTTTGCCGCTCGGGACATTCCCCCAAACGCGTGTTCCTCTGTGCTGGAGGCGGCTCTAAAAGACCCTCCGGTCTCCGATTCCTCGGATGACGCCGGAACGTTCGGCGTCGCACAAGGGTCCCGGCTCGAAGACCCCCAAAAATCGGAGCGCGTCTTATAGTTGTGACCTCTCGCCGACGCAACGACCGCTCCGCCCCCGCGCGGGGCGCGCATCGGCATTCCCGTCAAGCCCCGGGAGCGGCGACTGGCCATTGGCTATGGGGCTGGCACGCGGTGACGGCGGCGCTGTCCAATCCGGCGCGCGAGGCGCCACGCAGGATCCTCGTCACGGCCGAGCGGGTTCGCGCGCTCGACGGCCCCATCGCGTCCGGGATTCAGATGGAGATCATTGAAAACGCGGCGATCTCGGCACGCCTCCCCGCCGGCGCGGCGCACCAGGGCGTGGCCCTCGATGTCGCGCCGCTGGCGCCGACACCGCTCGCCGAGCTGGCGACGCCGCCGACGGGTGTGATCCTGATGCTCGACCAGGTCACCGACCCGCAGAACGTCGGCGCCATCTTCCGCAGCGCCGCCGCCTTCGGCGCGCGCGGCGTCGTGTTGCAGGAGCGGCACGCCCCGCTCCTAGCCGGGACCCTAGCCAAGGCCGCCGCCGGCGCGATCGACAAGATCCCCCATGCCCGCGAAATCAATCTGTCGCGCGCCCTGGAGCGGCTCGACGAACTTGGCTGGCGGGCGGTCGGCCTCGATGGAACCGCGCCAGACCACTTGGCCGATGTGCTGGATGCGCGCGCGACCGTGCTGGTGATTGGCTCGGAAGGCGAAGGCCTGCGCCGGCTGGTGCGCGAACATTGCGACGCCATGGCGGCCATTCCCATGGCCGGCGGTTTCGACAGCCTCAATGTCGCGGCCGCGGCGGCCGTGGCCCTCTATGAGGCGAGCCGCGCGCTCGCCCGCCGCTGATGCACGTCATTCCGGTCGGCCTTTCCTGGGCCGGGCTGGCCGGCGCGCTCGCCCAGATCGTGATGATCGACCTCACGCTGGCGGGCGACAACGCCGTCGCGGTGGGCCTGGCCGCCGCCGGGTTGCCACCCGAGCGCCGCCATCTCGCAATGGTATTGGGCCTCGGCTGCTCGGCGATCATGCTGGCCGCTTTCGCCCTGGTGGCCAAGGCCTTGTTGGACGTCCTCGGACTGCGGCTCGCGGGCGGCCTGCTTCTGCTTTGGGTGTGCTGGCGCATGTGGCGCGATCTGCGGGCGCGAAGGCCGCGCGATGCGGGGGGGGCGGCGCCCCGCGCCAAGACGCTGGCCCAGTCGCTTTTTCAGATCCTGGCGACCGACCTTTCGATGTCGTTGGACAATGTCCTGGCCATCACCGGCGCCGCGCGCCATCAACCAGCCGCCGTGCTCTTCTTTGGTCTTCTGCTTTCTATCGTGCTCACCGGCTTCGCCGCCGCGGCCATCGCTCGGCTGATCGGTCGCGCGCCGTGGATCGGCTACATCGGCCTGGCGATCGTGGTGTTCGTCGCCGGCCAGATGATCTGGGAAGGCTCGATCCAGGTCGGCGGAAGGATCTGAAGCCCGCTCAGCCAGCTCCGCCGAAGCGCTCCGCCCAGAGGGCGACATCGGCATCCTCGATCTTTCGAAAGAGCACCTCAGGGGCGGAGACTTTCCTGCCCGCCGGCAGTGCCGATAACTCGGCCCGCGCATCGCTGGACGGCCAGGTGAGCGGACCGGCCTCGCCAAGCGCCGTGGCAATTGTTTCGGCCGCGAACGGGATCACCGGCGCGCTCACCCGCGCGTAGAGCCAGGCTAGGTTGAGCGCGGTGCGTACGATCACCGCCGCCCGCTCGGGGTCGGTCTTGATCGCCGTCCACGGCGCGGCCAGTTGCAGATATTCGTTGCCCACCACCCACAGGGCGCGCAGCGCCTGTGCCAACTTGCGCAGCTCGATGGCCTCGAACTGTTCGGTCAGATCGGCCAGCCGCGCGGCGACGTCCGCGAACAGCGCCTCTTCCAATGGGCCAAGCTCGCCGCCGGCGGGGACCTCCCCTTCGAAGCGAGATTGGCAAAATCGCACAATACGGTTGACGAAGTTGCCGAGCACGTCCGCGAGATCGCGATTCACGGCGGCGACCAGTTGGTCCCAGGTGAAGGTGGTGTCGGAGCCCTCAGGGCTATTGGCGGTCAGATACCAGCGCCAGCAGTCGGCCGGCAGGATGTCCAGCGCCTGGTCCATGAACACGCCACGATTCTGGGAGGTGGAAAACTTCTCGCCATACCAGTTGAGCCAATTGAACGACTTCAGCACGTCCACCAGCTTCCATGGCTCGCCGGAGCCAAGGATCGTGGCGGGAAAGTTCACCGCGTGGAACGCGACGTTGTCCTTGCCCATGAATTCGACATAGCGGACGTCGGCCGCGCCCTTGTCGGTGCGCCACCACCGTTCCCAGCCCTCGCCATTCGCATCCGCCCAATCGCGGGTGATGCCGATATAGCCGATGGGGGCGTCGAACCAGACGTAATAAACCTTCGACTCAAAGCCCGGTCGCGGCTTGCCGTCCTTCAGCACCGGGAAACCCCACGCCAGGTCGCGGGTGATGCCCCGATCGATCAGTCCTTCGTTGAGATGCTTGAAGGCGATCGAACGGGTAAGCGGTGGCCAGTCCTTCCGGGCCTCGACCCAGGCGCGAATCCGCGACTCCAGCCTGGTCTGCAGCAGATAGAGATGGCGCGTTTCGCGCATCTCCAGATCGCGCGCGCCCGAGATCACCGAATAGGGCTCGATAAGATCGACCGGGTCGAGCAGGGAACCGCAGTTATCGCACTGATCGCCGCGCGCGGGGCGAAAGCCGCAGATCGGACAGGTTCCCTCGACGTAGCGGTCGGGCAGGAAGCGCCGATCGGCCGGCGAATAGATCATCTTGTCGAGCCGCTCCTCGATCAGTCCATTGGCCTCGAGCGCGGCGGCGAAATGATGGGTGAGTTCCGCGCATCTTGCCGAGGAGCTCCGACCGAAGAGATCCCATGAAAGACCGAAGCCGCGCCCCAGAGCTTCCTGTATCGCGTGCTGCTCGCGGCAATATTCGGCGACGTTCTGGTCAAGTTCAGCGGCGGCGAGTTCGGCCGGCGTGCCATGGTCATCGGTGCCGCAGATGGCCAGGACCTCATTTCCACGCGCGCGCTGGAACCTCGCGTAGACATCCGCCGGCAGCATCGAGCCGACGAGATTGCCGAGGTGCTTGACGCCGTTGACGCCTGGCAGGGCCGAGGTGATGAGGATGCGCGCCATGGCGGCGGCATATAGGGGTAAGGAAACCCTTTTCCCAAGGACCGGAGCGACCAACGTTGCCAGCGCGGCCAGGCGTGCGGCATAAGCGCAACGCGGACGGCCGGCTTAGCTCAGCTGGTAGAGCAGCGCTTTTGTAAAGCGAAGGTCGCGGGTTCGAATCCTGCAGCCGGCGCCGCCGTTCAGGACGGACCCCGAATGACCCTTACGGCCTGGGCCGTCACCACCGGCGAAATGGGCATGCGCACCCAGGCGCGGGGCGTGGCCGAGGCGGTGGCCGGCGAGGTGCGGGAGCTGACCGTGGGCCGGTCATGGCTGCCGGCGCGCGCGCGGCCCGGCCCACCGTGGCCCGATATCATTGTGAGTTGTGGCCGGCGCTCGGCGCGCTGGGCGCTTGCCGCCCGCAAGGCGAGCGGCGGCCGGATTCTCGCCGTCCATGTGCAGGATCCCCGCCGTGACGCCGCCGCCTTCGACCTGATCGTGGCCATGGAACACGATGACATCCGCCCTGGCGGCAACGTCATCAAGGTGGCCACCGCCCTGCACGATCTGACGCCCGCAAGGCTCGAGGCGGCGGCCCTGGCGTGGAATGACCGGCTGGCGCCGCTCGGCCGGCCGCTGATTGGCGTGGCCGTCGGCGGCGATCTGCGCGGCCGGGCGTTCACCCTGGCCGACGGGACGCGGTTGCTGGCCGGCTTGCAGCGAATCAAGGCCGAGACCGCCGGCGCCCTCGCCATCACCCCTTCGCGGCGCACGCCTGTCGCTGTGATCGAACTGTTCCACCGCGCCTTCGCCGGTGACCCTCGGGTCTTCCTCTGGGACCTGAAAGGGGACAATCCTTACCGCGCGATCCTCGCCTCGTCTGATCGTCTGGTGGTGACCAGCGACAGCGTCTCGATGGTTTCCGAGGCCCTGGCCGCGCCCCATCCGGTTGAGGTGCTGGACCTCGGCTTCGCCCGTCACGTCGGTTTCGTGCAGGATCTGGTGGATCGCGGCTTGATCCGCCGCTTCGAAGGCGACGCCTCGACGCCCGCGACGATGGGTCCGGTCAATGCGACGCTCGAAGCGGCGCAAGCGGTGAAGGCGCTCATTCAGGCGCGGACGGGTGTTTCCGGATAGGCGAGTTGGCCGCGCTCGCGCCATTGATCGGTGACATAGTTCATGATCACCGATTTGCGCACGCCCTCGATGGGTCGCGGCGCCAGGCCATGCCAGGTGTTGTCGCCGGGTACGAACACCAGGGCGCTGTTATCTACGAAAGCCGAGCGCTTGGCCCAGGTCTTGCCGTCGGCATAGATGTCGGTGCCGAGGTCGGCCTGGCTGTCGCCCTCCGCCAGATAGATCAGCATGGTGAAGCGCTTCACGCCGAGATCGGTATGCGGTTGAAGCCAGAATCCGTCCGTATCCTGAGCGTATTCCAGGCGCACGTAGCTGCCAGCGAGATCGGCGCCCGACGACCGTTCGATCGCATCGACGACCACGCGTGACTGGAAGGCGTCGGCAACCGCCTGGCAGGCGGGGAAGCGGGCATTGGTCGCGGCGTCGAAATAGTGGCGCTGATCGTTGTGGAGTTCGCGCTTACCGGAGACGCCATGCAGGTCAGGCGCGGCATAGGGCAGCGTCCGCAGGACCTTGCTGAGGTCGCCAGGAAAGACGTTGCTCACCGTCCAGTGTCGATAGGGCGTCTCATCGCGCCGCGCGGCGCGGATCGCGGCAATGAGGCTGGCGCTTACGCTCTGGGCGAGGTCGGGAAGCGTCTGGATGGCGGTCAAGACCAGGCTTTCGAAGATGAGCGCATCGGCGCGCCGAGCGCCCCCGCGCGGCGGCTCTCTAAAGGATTCCGCTCGAAACGTCGACCGCGCTCAGATCGGCGGGCGGCGGCTGGCCCAAGGACTGGCCTGTTCAAGCTGGCCGGCCAGGCGGAAGAGCAAGCCCTCCTCGCCAGTGCGCGCGACGAACTGCAGACCGATGGGCAGGCCGTCCGAACTCATCGCCAGGGGCACGCTCATGGCCGGCTGGCCGGTGACGTTGAACGCCTGGGTGTTGGGCATGAAGGCGAACAGGCGCGCCGCGTAATCCTTGGGATCGCAACGCAAGGCGCCGATTGCAATGGCGGGCGATCCCAGCGTGGACATCAGGACCACGTCATATTGCTCGAAGAAGGCGGCCACGCTCCTGCCGAAGGCGTGCGCGGCTTGCAGCGCCTGCACATAGGCCGAGCCGGAAACGCCCCTCCCCCGCTGCCAGGTCGCCCAGGTGACCGGTTCGATTTCGTCCTCGCCGATCGGCCGGCCGCGTCGCGCGCCCTCCGCTTCCAGCATCGCCGCGACGCTGGCCGCGACCACGGTTCCGGCGGCTTGGCCCACGCCGGCGTAATCGCCTGGAATGGACGCTTCCTCGACATCATGGCCGAGCGATTCGCACAGCTTCGCCGCCGCTCGTACGGCCCCGGCGCATTCCGGATCGATGGCCGGGGCGGCCAGCGCGCCGGTGCTGAAGGCAATGCGCAACTGCCCAGGATCGCGCCCCACCTCCTCCGCGAACGCGCCGGCTGGCGGCGCCAGCCAATAGGGATCGCCCGGTTCCGGCTGGCAGATGGCGTCGAGGAGGGCCGCGCTATCGCGCACGCTCCAGCTTACCGCGTGGTGGATGGAAAACCCGCCCCAACCTTCGTCCGCGGGGGCGAACGACACCCGCCCGCGGGACGGTTTGAGACCGAAGAGGCCGGAGGCGGAGGCGGGAATGCGGATCGATCCGCCGCCGTCGCTCGCATGGGCCGCAGGCACGATGCCGGCCGCGACGGCCGCCGCCGCGCCGCCGGAGGAGCCGCCCGGCGTCCGCTCCAGGTTCCACGGATTGCGCGTCGGACCGAAGCGCTCGGGCTCAGTCACCGGCTCGAGGCCGAACTCCGGCGTATTGGTCTTGCCGGCGACGACGAGGCCTGCCTCTTTGAACTTGGCCACGAGCGAGCTGTCGGCGCTCGCCGGCTCCTTGCCCATGATGCGCGAGCCGGCTGTGGTCGGCGTCCCGGCGAGCTGCGCGCTCAAATCCTTGAGCAGGAACGGAACGCCGCCCAGAGGCCCCACGGGCGCGCCATCCTTCACC
>JBOHLC010000300.1:0-9586 GCA_050729395.1 Caulobacteraceae bacterium | reverse complement strand
TCACCAAGGTGAAGTGGGGATCAGGCGGCGGCCAGGGCGCGCGGCTCGCCGGCGTCGGCCCTGGCGCGGCCGCGGACGGCTTGCGGCCTTGGCAGGCGGGTGACATCGCCGAACTTGCGGTCTTCCTCGGTGTAGAGATTGTTCAGGGCCATGGCGATGAACCGCGGCTGGATCTGCGGCTGGGTGTCCATGAACTGGCAGGTGGCGAGAACCTGATCGACGATGAAGCGGGGCTGGTAGCCGGCCAGCGGGATGCCATTGCGCTCGTTCAGTTCGCAGATGATGTGGTCGACCATGGAGTCGGTCGCCTCGACGCCGGCTCGCTCGGCGGTCATCTTGAAGATGTCGCGGTATTCGTCGGCCGACGGAGCATTGATGCCGATCTTGTAGGGGATGCGGCGCAGGAAGGCCGGGTCCATCAGATCGCTAGGCGACAGGTTGGTGGAAAAGATGACCAGCTCGTCGAACGGCAGCTGGAAGCTCTTGCCGGTGTTGAGCTTGAGGTAGTCGATGCGGCTCTCGAGCGGCACGATCCAACGGTTGAGCAGGGCCTCGGGCTTGACCAGTTGCCGGCCGAAGTCGTCGATCACGAACACCCCGCCCAGCGCCTTGATGTGCAACGGCGCCTCGCAGAAATTGGACTCGGACTTGTAGCCGAGATCGAGCATTTCGAGCGTGAGTTCGCCGCCGACCATGATCACGGGGCGCGTGCAGGGCTCCCAGCGCGGATCGAAGTCCTCGCGGTGAAGGACGGGGTCATCGTCGACCTCCCCGTCCGAGTTCGTCTGCAAGGGCTTGTGGACCGTCGGGTCGAACACCGTGACGATCTGGCCATCAACCTCGAAGCAATAGGGGATGTAGATCACGTCCTTGAACAGGGAGCCGACCCGCGTGGCGATGGAGCTCTTGCCGTTGCCTGGCGGTCCGTAGAGCAGGATCGAACGGGCCGAGTTGATCGCCGGGCCGATCTTGCACACCAGCTCCTCGGAGATGACCATGTCGCCGAACGCGCGGTCGATGGCCTCGTGATTTATCTTGACCTTCGAGATGCCCTGACGGCGGATCTGATCGCGAAACGCCGCCAGAGTCACCGGCGCCGGGCCAATGTATTTGCACTCGCGCATGGCCGCCTGAGCCCATTCGACGCCGCCCAGGCTCAGGGAGTAGCGCCGCTCAGAGACCAGGCCCGCCCCGACCGAGCCCAGGACATTTATCAGCTGACGCTGTCCCGCCTCGTCGAGCAGGTCCAGCACGGCGCGCGGCGGCAGCTTGAGCAGCTCGCAGATCGCCGAGGGCGTATCCACCCCGACCACGTGCATGGCCTTCATCAGCAGATTGAGCAGGAGCGCCAGCGACAGCCCCGTGTCGGCCACCGTGCGCGGCGAGGCGGGAATCGCTTCGATCGCCGCCGCCAAAGCCTCGGGCGAAATTCTGCCGAGCTCGACCAGGCTGTCGCCGAGCCTGCCGCCCTTGTAGCGCTGAACCGCGAGACCGTCGGCGACGTCTTCCCGCGTCACCAGATCCAGAGCGACAAGTATGTCTCCGATGAACATCACTGGCTGGTCTCGTCGTTCCCCGACGGCACGACCTGCAGGCGAATGCGGGTGTCGTTCGCGACGCGGCGCGAGCGGACCTCGATGTTGTTGACGATGTCGAGAACGCGGGAAAGCCGGCGCACGGCCTGTTCGGCGACAGTCTTCTGATACTGCCATTCGACTTCGCCGGTCAGGGTGACGACACGGCCGGGCACCATGACCGCGCCCTGTTGCACCGAAACCTGGATCCCGCCGGAATCGAGGCCGGGTTCGGAGTCCAGCTCGGCCTCCACCGCCACGCGGACCTCGGCGGGGTCCCGCTTTGCCTGCGGCGGATCGTCGCGCGGGAGCCCAAACCAGAGCTTGGCTTCGATCTCGGCGCGCAGGGTCCGCAGGCCCATTTCCTGGTCCGCCCACGGGTCATAGCGGAAGGCGATTGCTCTGGTCATCGTCCATTTTCCCCTGGGGCGGAGCCGTATTTCCAAGCCCACGATTTGATGAGGCATGGGATAGCGCGAACGCAGTGGTGGAGAAATTCGGGCTAACTCCCTAGGGGGAATTACGTATTGCCGAGCCTTGCGGTCGAGCTGGAGTGCTCTTACCAACCGGCGACATGGAACGCCTTTGGCAGGCGATGGACGAGGGGCCGGCGCCTCTGCCGACCGGTCGCTCCCGCCTGACGCCGTACGCCCTGGCCCTGTGCATGGTCGTCTTGGGCGTCGCCGCGCGATTATCGCTCGACCCCTTTCTTGGCGACCGCGTGGTGTTCCTATTCTTTGTTCCGGCTGTCCTGGCCGCCGCCGCGACCGGCGGCCTGGTGGCCGCTCTCACGGCGACCGCTCTTTCCACGCTTGCCGGCGGCCTGTTGCTCGCTCGCTATGGAATCATCCTTGGCAACGAGATCGACGCGGCCTTTTTCACGGGGCTCGGAGTGCTGATCGCCGTTGGCGGCGATCGACTTCGCCGAGCGCAGACCCGGGCCTCCGACATGGCTCGCCACGTGCTCGAGCGCCAGGCTCACATTCAATCGATCCTGGACACCGTTCCGGACGCCATGATCGTGATCGATGTAAACGGTCTCGTGCACTCGTTCAGCCCGGCCGCGGAGCGCCTGTTCGGTTGGACGAAGGCGGAAGTCATTGGCCGCAACGTCAACATGCTGATGCCGTCACCCGACCGCGAGGCGCACGATTCCTATCTCGAGCGCTATGGCCGCACCGGTGAGCGCCGTATCATCGGCACTCCACGCATCATTCTGGCCCAGCGCAAGGACGGGTCCGCCTTCCCGGCCGAGCTTTTCGTCGGCGAGACCGGGTTGGACGGTCACACCTTCTATACCGGCTTTCTGCAGGACCTGACCGAGCGACGCGCGGCGGAAACGCACCTGCAGAGGCTGCAATCCGAGCTCATGCACATCTCTCGCCTGTCCGACATGGGCGAAATGGCTGCCGCCCTGGCCCACGAGCTGAACCAGCCTCTCTCGGCGATCTCCAACTATCTGAAGGGCGGACGGCGCCTGCTGGAGACCGAGAATCCGCGCAGCCGCGCCATCCCGGCGATGGACAAGGCGGCCGAACAGTCGCTTCGCGCCGGGGAGATCATCCGCCGTCTGCGCAACTTTGTCGCCCGCGGCGAGAGCGAGCGAAGCGCGCAGAGCGTGAGGAAACTGCTCGAGGAAGTCGTCGGTCTTGGATTAACCGGCGCGCGCGAACGCGGCGTGAGCGCGCGCATGGAGCTCGATCCATCCGTGGACGGCGTTTTTGTCGACAAGGTGCAGGTTCAGCAGGTGGCGCTCAACCTGGTGCGCAACGCCATGGAGGCCATGTCCGACGCGCCGAAACGCGAACTCCTCGTCAAGGTGTCCGCGGCGGAAAGCGACATGGCCATGGTGTCGGTCACTGACACCGGATCGGGAGTGAGTCCCGACATCGCCGATCAGCTTTTCCAACCTTTCGTCAGCACCAAGGGCGGCCAGGGCATGGGTGTGGGTCTTTCGATCTGCCGCACGATCATCGAAGCCCATGGAGGGCGTATCTGGGCCGAACCCAATCCTGGCGGAGGCTCGATCTTTTGCTTCACCGTGCCCCGAGCCGAGCACAAGGAGGTCGCCTGATGGCGAGCCCGCTTCTGGTTCATGTGATCGATGACGATGAGGCGGTCAGGGACTCCCTGTGCTTTCTCCTGGAAACGGCGGGGTTGCAGGCAAGATCCTACGACTCGGGCACGCAATTCCTGGATGGACTGACCGGTGAGGAGACCGGATGCATCATCACCGATGTGCGCATGCCGGGCCTTACGGGTCTCGAACTGGCGGTAAGACTGACGGAGCGCGGCTGCTTGATGCCGGTGATCGTCATCACCGGTCACGCGGACGTGCCGCTCGCGGTCGAAGCGATGAAGGCCGGCGTGCGGGATTTCATCGAAAAGCCGTTCGACGATAGCGTCATATTGAACGCCATCGAGGCGGCGCTCGCGGACGCCCACTCCGATGGCGACGGCGCGGCCAAGCTCGAGATCCGGCGGCGGATCGACTCTCTCTCCGCGCGCGAGCGGCAGGTTCTCGATGGCCTAGTGGGGGGCAAGGCCAACAAGGTCATGGCGCGGGACCTCGGCATAAGTCCGAGGACCGTGGAGGTTTACCGCGCGAACGTCATGGCCAAGGTGCAGGCGGCCAGTCTATCCGAACTGGTGCGCATGACGATCGTCGCCGGGAGAGCCGGCTAGAGCAAACTCCGTTCGGATGGAAGCATCTGAACGAAGATCATTTGCCCTAGGATCAAACACTTAGAGCATGATTGAAAGTTTCCATCCGTTCCGTGCAAACGCATCATGCTCTAGGCCGACTTCTTGTAAGGAGATTGCGTTCGATCAAGGACGTTCGCGCATTAACGTGTATAATTCATCGCTGAAACAATCAGCAGTGAGATACCTATGGGCGCGACGCGTGAGCAATCTCCAGCTATACTCATAGTAGTGGATGACGACCAAGCTGTTCTCGAAGCGCTGAAATTCGCCTTTGAAGTAGATGGCTATAGCGTCCAACCCTATTCTGACGGAGAAAGTCTGCTAAAGGAAGAGACGTTTCCTGATATGGCTTGCCTTGTTGTGGATTATAAGCTCCCGCGCCTGAATGGACTTCAGATCATCGACCGTCTTCGTAGGCGCGGCGTGACCCTGCCCGCAGTGCTTATCACCACGCCAACGCCAGGCGTGCTGGCGAGCGCCAAGGCGGCCGGCGTTCCGGTTGTCGGAAAACCACTCCTCACGACCGCCCTCATCGACACCGTGCGGCGGCTCCTGGCCGCTGAAGGGCCCGCGTCCGCCTGACCGACGCTCAAAAAGTCGCGATCGCCGCGGGCGCCGAATTAGCCCCGAGGGCCACGGCCGAGCTCAGGGCGCCGGCGGCTTGACCACATCGGTGAGGCCGAGGCGCTGGAGCATGACGCCGGCGAAACCCTCGAACTCCATCGACCGATAGAGCGGGACGAGCATGCGCGCGTCATCGCCCGCCAGCCAGCGGAGCTTGGGGTCCGGATCGGCGGCGAGGGCGAGGATGAGGTCGGCGATCTCTTGCGGATTCTGCGGCGGCCCCGTGCGGAACCCGGCCATGGCCTCGTTGAAGCGGGCGGCGAGCGGCCGGTAGGGCGAGTCCGCGCCGTAAGCCGGCTCGACGATGACGTTGGCCCCGAAGTTGGTTTCGAAGCCGCCAGGTTCGACAAGCGCCACGCGCACGCCGAACGGGCGCAGCTCGAACCACAGGGCCTCCGAAAGGGCTTCGACCGCGTGCTTGCTGGCTGAATAGGCGCCGGTGAAGGGCGCGGCGATGTGGCCGGCGACGGACGACAGATTGACGATCAGGCCTTCGTCACGCTGGCGCATCGCTGGGGCCACGGCGCGCACCATGCGCACGACGCCCAGGACATTGGTGTCGAACTGCAGTTTCAGGCTCTCGTCGGAGAGGTGCTCCACCGGGCCGGAAACCTCGAAGCCGGCGTTGTTGACCAGGACGTCGATGGGCGCGGCGGCGCTCGCCTCCCGGACGGCGGCGGCGATGCTGGCGCTGTCGGTGACGTCGAGGGGGACGGGCGTGACCGGAAGACCCTCGTCGGCCAGGGCCTTGAGTTCGCCGCCCTTGGCCGGATTGCGCAGGCCGGCGTGGACGGTGTGTCCCGCGCGGGCGAAGGCGGCGGCGGTGAGCAGGCCGAAGCCGCTGTTGGCGCCGGTGATCAGGACATTGAGGGGCATGGGCCGATCCTTCTGCTAGGGCACCCTAGCGGCGCTGGGCCGCGCGCGCTATCGCGCCGCTGGCTTCGCCTTGGCGACCTTCTGATGGAGAGCGTCATGGAGATCCAATTACTTCGCATCGAGACCGACTATGAGGCCGCGATGGTGGAATACGAAGGTTACTTTGATAACGAGCCAGGGCTGGGAACTCACGAGGCGGATCGTTTCCAACTCCTCGGCCTGTTTCTGGCGAAGTATGAGGAGGGAACGTACCGACGGCGAGGGCAAAACACGCTCATGACTGACGTTAAACCTTAGAAGAAATCCGGTTCGCCCTTTCGAAGTTCGTCTTCGAATTGAGCCACGTTCGCCATGACGCCCGAACGCCAGTCACGATCGACAGCGCGACCAAGATCGTAGGCGACCCAGGCATTCTCCGTATCGTAATCGGCCAGGTAGGTGTCGCCGGCGTCCTTGTATGCGTTACTCGCCCACGGGAAGGCGACGATGTGCGCCCAATAGTTGTCGACGAGCGGAGATGGCATGCGCTTGAAGATTGACGGATCCCATTTTGCTGTGTCGGATTCCCTCACCAGGTTGGCGAATATCACATAGTGGAATGTGCCGAAGGGCATGGAATCGAACACCTTAGCGTCCGTGAGATCGCGTGCGGCTGCTTCCCGGTCGCCAGGAGCTTTCGAGTCGCCGGCCATGGCGTTTATGGCCCAGAGCTTGGCCCCGTACGGATCGCGAAGCGCGCTTTGAAACAGTGGGCGCACCTCGTTCACGATGGACCCCGCGCCAGCCGATTGGAGGCTAGACGCATAGAGCTGCGTAAGCTCTAGTAACCGCAACACTACCTCGACCTGTCTACCCTTCGCCGACGCGTCGCGCATTCCATCGACAATCGATTTCAACGACGGCTTCGTCGTCGCCGAATGACCATCGATCGCGAGAATGCTGGCTTGGACGCCGCGGGCATGCAAGGCGTCAGGTGGCGCCATGGGGCTCATCAAACTCGACGTCAGGCCGATGGGCAGCGGATAGGCGAGGGTCGTGCGGCGAACGTTCGAAATGATCAGAATCTGCCACTCCTTTTTGAACGCCTCCATGGTCTGAATTTCGAGGCGCGAGGGCAGACTGTCTCCAAGATCGTCCCTGATCTGCGGATGTAGCGGTTGAAACCGAGCGAAGTAGCGCGCGACCTCATGGCGCTCTTCGTCGCTCAGCTTGGTCGCGGATCCAATCACACGCGCGACGACTTGATCGCCTAAACGATATTCGGTCGCGTCACCGGCTCTGCGCACGGCTAGAATCGCTTTCGGCTCGACTTGAACCCGGAGCTCGGCTTCGGCCCAATATGGATTGGGTGGGACGACCGCGCCCTTTGACCCGCCGGTCAGGTTGGACATTAGGCCGGCGAGGTACTGACGGTTTCTAATTTCTAGGCCAAAAAAAGCGGGCTGCACGAAGCAACTCGAGTTGTCGAGGATAGGCTTTGCGTCGGACCAGACGAGTGTGCGGCAAAGCGAATAATCGTCCAGAACGCGCTGAGGTCCCTGGGTCACATAGTCGTAGGTCGGGGCGAGGATAACGACGGAGGTAGTGACCGTAGTCGCTTGCTTTTCGGCAAGTGTCTCGGTTTTCAGATCGAACTCGATGACCGATTCGGGCACGACCGGTCGGGCGGATCGAATACGATCCGACCCCCAGTGCGGGGAGATCTGCGTGGTCTGCGCGACGACTGGCCAGGTGGATAGTGCCGCAAGAGCCGCCAGAGCAAGGAACGGGCCGCCGCGTTTCATCGGTTGATGCCCCTAGGCTCCGATAGACCTCGTGCGAAGCCGTCCGCTACCGCCCCGTCGGGATGTCCTTGAACGGAACGTCCTTGTCGAGGCGGATGTCCTGCGGCAGGCCAAGCACCCGCTCGGCGATGATGTTGCGCAGGATCTCGTCCGTGCCACCGGCGATGCGCAGGCCGGGCGCGGCCATCAGGGTGGTCTGGAAGGCGCCGGCGAGCGGGGCCAGCGCCGGATCGGTGATGATCCCGTACTGGTCCTCCAGCTCCAGGGCCGCGTTGGCCATGTCCTGCATCACGCTGGCGCTGACGATCTTGGCGATCGAGCTTTCCGGCCCCGGAGTCTGGCCGCGCGAGAGCGCGGTCATGGTCCGGTAGGTGGTGTATTTCAGGCCCTCGGCCTGGACGAACCAGTCGGCGATCTTCTCACGCAGGGCGGCGTCCTTCGCCGCTGGCCCAGCCAGGGTGGCGATGTCGCTGGCCAGCTTGAACACCCGCCGGTGGCCGGAGCCGCCGCCGCCGCCGCCGACCGAAAGGCGCTCGTTCATCAAGGTGACGAGGCTGGTCTTCCAGCCCTCGCCGACCGCGCCGACACGCTGGGAGTCCTTCACGCGCAGGTCGGTGAAATAGACCTCGTTGAAGTTGGACGCGCCGGACATCTGGTGGATCGGCCGCACCTCCACGCCGGGCGCATGCATGTCGATCCAGAACATGGTCATGCCCTTGTGCTTGGGCACGTCGGGATCGGTGCGCGTCAGCAATAGTCCGTAGTCGGAGTAGTGCGCGCCGCTGGTCCACACCTTCTGGCCGTTGATCACCCACTCAGCGCCTTCGCGCACGGCGCGGGTGCGGGCCGCGGCCACGTCCGAGCCGCCGACCGGTTCGCTGAACAGCTGGCACCAGACCTCATCGCCGAGCACCGCCGGACGCACGAAGCGCTCCTTGTCGGCCTCGTTTCCCGCCGTCATCACCGTGGGCACGCACATGCCAAGGCCGATGGCGAAGGGATTGCCGGGGGTGTCGACCTTGGCTTCCTCCTGACCGAAGATCACCGATTGCCAAGCCTTGCCGCCGCCGCCGCCCAGCGCCTTGGGCCAGGTGATGCAGGCATAGCCGGCCTCGGCCTTCTTGCGTTGCCAGGCCTTGGCCTCGTCCATGCTGGCCGGGTCATCGAGCAAGCTGTTCGCCGCGCCGGCGCGGCGCGGGGCGTTGGCCTGTAGCCACGCGCGCGCCTCGGCGCGATAGCCGGCTTCCTCGGGGGTGTCGTTGAAATCCATGATTTTCTCCTCCGTCAAGCCACGTTGCGCCGTTCGAGTTCGCTGACCAGACGCTCTTTCCATGCCTTGGCCCCGCCGGCCACCAGGCCCAGCTGCTGGGCGCGACGGTAGAAGAGGTGGCAGTCCACCTCCCAGGTGTAGCCCATGCCGCCGTGGGTCTGCAGGTTCTCCTTGGCCGCGAACCAGAAAGCCTCGCAGGCGGCGACGCGCGAGGCGGCCGCCGCCACGGGCAGTTCGGCCGCGCCGGACTGCAGGGCCCAGGCGCCGTAGTAGGCGTTGGACCTGGCCAGCTCGTTCTTGATGTAGATGTCGGCCAGCTTGTGCTTGATCGCCTGATAGCTGCCGATCGGCCGGCCGAAAGCGTAGCGCTCGAGGGCGTAGCCCTTGGCCATCTCCAGGGCGCGATCGGCCCCGCCGACCTGTTCGAAGGCCAGCAGCACGGCGGCGCGGTTGAGCACCTGTTCGGTCAGGCTCATGCCCTCGCCGGCCTCGCCCAGGCGCTCGGCGGGGGCCCCGGCGAAGCTGAGCTTGGCCGCGCCGCGCGTGGGATCGAGGGTCTGCAGGGTCTCGCGCGTGACGCCGGGGCCGGCCAGTTCGACCAGGAACAGGCCCGTGCGGCCGCCTTCCTTGGCCAGGACCACGGCGACGTCGGCGATGTCGCCGTCGGTCACCGGAATCTTGACGCCGGTGAGTTTCCCGCCATCGACGCGCGCCTGGACCTGGGCTTCGGTGAGCGCGCCTGCGCGCTCGGC
>JBOHLC010000299.1:0-6959 GCA_050729395.1 Caulobacteraceae bacterium | reverse complement strand
CAACATAATTTATGTGCATAATATTTTCGATTCGCGATCCATCATCCGTATCAATTACAAACTCACGCTTCTCTCTGTCAGGTCCTCCAACAAATAGCTGTATTCCTGGAGATTTGATGTAATTGATCGCGAGACCGGCATCTTTACAGTGCTCGCGAAATATGGCAGCCACCGCCAACGCATCCCCGTATGACCGAGTTATGGCTACCACATCGTCGGCAAATCTCGTGAATGTTCCGTTTTGTCCTTCGAGAGTCAGGTCCAAATCGTGGGCAGCGGCGTTCGCAAGAAACAATGATATTGATGTTCCCTGTGGCACGCCTTTTGTTTTTGTTTTGAAAAGGCCGGAGGGATAGTCTGGAAAACGCGCGAATCTGTGCTTAAGAAACGCCTCAATTGCTACTCTTTCCGCGTCGGATACGAAGAATAATCGACGATTAAATAGCAGTTTGAGCAGAAAGTCGTGATCAATAGAATCGAAATAGCTCGAAAAGTCATATTGAATTACATAAGACTTGTGCGTTGATATTGACCTTCGCAAGTGAAGCATCGCGTCGAAGACGCCGCGATCTGGGCGATAGGCAAAGCTATAACTGGAAAATATATTTATATTCCGTCGAGTGAGGGCTCGATGTATCACGTTCGATAGGGCCGAATCCGGTATGGTGAAGGACATCACTTGGCGGCTGGAACCGTCAGGTTTGGGTATATCAAACGCAACGGCGGGAACAGGAGTGTATTCCTTGGCCTGAAGTTTTTGCCAAATGCTGCGGCTCAACCATTTCGCGTGTGAGATGCAGTATTTTGGATCAAACTGGTCATGGAAGTCCCAAAAAGCCGGATCGGTTAGCGTGACGGCGCCGGGGACGAGCCCGGTTCGCACTTGGTAGCGCTCAGCAAAGTGGCGCTGGTGTTCTGCCATAAGCCGTTGTTTGCGGAGGACGCCGCGAGCTTTGCGAACTATCGCTCTTTCGATCAGTTCGCGCAGGAGGGGTCCTTAGAGGTGCGCACCAACGCCGGAGAGTCAGGGGGTCGTTTGCGAGTGGCGAACGAGCTCCGCAGCCCGTCTTCAAAGTAACGTTCCCGGCGTTGGCTAGCGCACCGCGCGCATTTGTTGATGGTAGGCACCGCGATTGCAGGCCGTCAAGCGTTACCCTTCTACGACGCGACATCCACAGCGTGTTCGACGCCGGCTATGTGACGGTCAATCCGGAGCTGCGCTTCGAGGTCAGCAAACGCATCCGCGAGGAGTTCGAGAACGGGCGCGACTATTATGGCCTCCACGGCCGGGCCATCGCGCTACCCGACGATCTGACCAAGCGCCCTGACCGGGCGGCTCTTGAATGGCACAATGGGAGCGTGTTCCGCGCATAGCCGAGCGCCGGCGCTCCCGGCCGCCCCCTCCACCGCTTCGCGGTCCCCCTCCCCCGTAAACGGGGGAGGATCAAGTTCCCCTCCCCCGCCGCGCAGGGGAGGATCATCGTCTGGTCCGAACCGGGCACATAGGCGACAGGGTAGACCGGCCACATGGGTGACAGTTTCCTGGCCAGCCGCGAAATGACCGCCGGGAGCGGCAGCTCGGGCGCCTATGGGCTCTCGGAGACGCGCATCAAGAGCGCGAGCAGCGGGGCATTGATGTAGTAATTGCTTCGGCCCCGCCGGTGTTTTTCCACGAACCCCGCCGCCGACAACGTCTCGAGGTAGCGCGCGGCCGTCTGGCGCGTGACGCCAAGATCAGCCTGCACGAACTCGATCCGGGTGTAGGGATGGCGGAACAGGTCGCCCAGAAGATCCTGCGAATAGCGCACCGACGGGTGCTCGCGCAGCCGGCGCTTGTAGTCGGCCATGAGTTCCCGCATCCCGTCGACGAGTTCGAGCGTCTGGAGCGCGGTCGCCGAGACGGCTCGAAGCATGAAGAGCACCCAAGGCTCCCAGGCGCCATCGTCGCGCACCGATTGAAGCAGACGGTAATACTCCGACTTGTTCACGGTGATGTATCGGCTGAGGTAGAGAACGGGAATGTCGAGCAAGCCGACCCTGGTCAGATGGAGGACGTTGACGATGCGTCCGATCCGTCCATTGCCATCGGCGGCGCCCTCGCCCGGTAGTCCGGCGCAGGTCCCGGCTTCGGCGGGACCGGGTTGGATAGCGACCGATTTTCACAGTGATGTTGTAATTAACACTAGCGGTGTTAAATTAGCCGCTAATGTTACATGCGAATTTGAAAATCCGGGAAGACGCTCTCGCGCGAAAAGCCGAAGCCTATCTTCATGAAGGGTTCGGCCTCACCACGCGCCTCGAGCCTTACCAGCCCGAAGGTCTGCCCTACTTCATTGGCGACCGCTACGCGATCTGGCAAGCGGACCTGTTCGGCCGCCCCTGCCTCTTTCTCGCCCCCCGGCCCCCGACCGCGCCCGGGGTCGACGAAATCGCCCGTCACATGGAGCTGGCGCGCACGCGAACGGAGACGCGGCTCGTGATCCTGCTCGTCGAGACCCTCCCATCATCGCGCCGCCTTGCCTTCCTTGCGCGGCGCCTCGCCTTCATGGTCCCAAAGTCGCAACTCTTCGTTCCCGAAGCCTTTCTCGAGTTGCGCGAACGGCCTTCACGCCCCTTCCCCAAAGACTCGCCGCGCTTGTCGCCCACGGCGCAGCTGGTCGTATTGGGGGCTCTGCTGGAGCACGAGGCGGCGAATGCAAGCGCCACGCGGCTTGCCCGTCGATACGGCGTGGCGACCATGAGCGTGACCCGCGCATTCGATGAGCTGGAGGCGGCCGGACTCGCCAATACCGCCCGCCAGGGTGTGGAGCGATCGCTGCGTTTCGCCGCGACCGGCAGGGAACTGTGGAACGATGCGGAGCCGCGACTTCGGTCGCCCGTTCGAAAGGTCCGGACAGTCATCGCGCGGTTCGGGGACCAAGTCCCGGGGCGGCTCGCCGGCGAAAGCGCCCTCAGTTTCTATACGGACCTTGCGAGCCCCCGCGTGCGACGTCTCGCGGTTCCCGCCGCCGATTGGAAGGTGCTGGCGCGCGAGAACGGCATTCGGGAGACCGATGCCGGAGATCCCGAGCGCGTGGAGATCGAGACCTGGGCTTATGACCCCGCGCCATTGGGGCGTGACGAGGTCGTCGACCCGCTGTCCCTATACCTGAGCGTCCGCCACCACCCTGACGAGCGCGTGGCGATGGCGGCCGATGAACTGCTGGCAGGCGTGCAATGGTCGTAGGGCTCGCTCGTTGGCGTGAGCATTTCGCGGCCTACAGCGATCGCTATGTTCTCGTAGGCGGAGTGGCGTGCGATCGATTGATGGACGAAGCCGGCTTGCCATTTCGCGCCACCAAGGACTTCGACGTCGTGTTGTTCGTCGAGGTGCTGGACGCGAGATTCGCCGAGGCGTTCTGGACCTTTGTAGAGGTAGGAGGCTACGAGCGGCGAGCGAAGGCCGACGGCGGTAAGCTATATCGGTTCGAGAGGCCAACGGCGAACGACGTTCCGCGGATAATCGAACTGTTCTCGCGCGCGCCGAACGGCTTCGAGCTTGCGCCCGGGAGCGCGCTCACCCCGCTGCCAATCGCCGAGGAGGCGGACAGCCTATCGGCGATCCTTCTCGACGAGGCCTACTACGCCTTCCTCCGGGCCAATACGCGCGAAGTCGACGGTTTGCCTCTGCTAGGCGAAGCCGGCCTGGTCCCGTTCAAGGCCAAGGCCTTTCTGGATCTGTCCGCGCGCCGGGAGGCGGGCGAGCCGGTGGACAGCAAAGACATCAGGAAGCACCGCAACGACGTGTTCCGCATCCTGCAGCTCCTCCCCGCGGACATCGTCCACGCGCTGCCAGAGGGCATTTTGTCCGACATGCGCGCATTTCATGGGTCGGTGGCCGCGGACGGGACCTTCAAGCCCGAAGACTTCGAAGTCATGCTGTCTCCCGCTGACGCGCTGGCCCGCCTGGCCGCGGCCTACGGCCTCTGATCCCGAAGCGGCGAAGAAAAGAGATCCACAGATGACGCAGATGGCCACAGATGAGGAAGGGGGCCGCTCCCACCCCTCCGCTCTTCCCCGCGAAAGCGGGGACCTAGTGGTGTCGAGCTGGGCGCATTTCAGAGGGGATTAGCGAAGAAAAGAAATCCACAGATGACGCAGATGGCCACAGATAAGGAAGGGGGCCGCTCCCACGTCATCCCGCACGCGGCGCAACGAAGTGGAGCGGAGATGCGGGACCCAGGGGTTGCGGTCCGCCCATCGCGAAGCTGGCAAGCGATTGCTTGAGGCTCTGGGTCCCGCCCCGGATTTAATCCGGGGCTCCGGAGCGCTCCGCGCTCCCTCGGCCGGGATGACGAAATTTTTGGATGACGGAATTTGGGGGGCCGCGCTCCGTTCCGCGCCCATCCCCAACCCCTATCGTCATTTGACATCGTGCAATCGGATACCATAAATTGGTATCGCGCATCGGGAGTCGATTATGGCGAAAAATACATCCTTCAGCCTGGGGGACCATTTCAGCGACTTCATTGAGCGGCAGGTGGAAACAGGCCGCTTCGGATCGGCAAGCGAGGTCGTGCGGGCGAGCCTGCGGCTGCTCGAGGAGCGGGACGTCCAACTGGAAGCGCTGCGATCGGCTCTGGTCGAAGGTGAGCGCAGCGGCCCGGCCGCCCCGTTCGACTTCGACTCTTTCATGGCGCGCAAACGAGACGCGGCCGGGCGTTAGTGGGCTATCGTCTCACCCCGCGCGCGCAGTCGGATATCGAGGAGATCTGGAACTACACGTGCGAGCGGTGGGGCGTGGACCAGGCGGAGCGATACGTCGGCCTCATCCGCGACGCGGTGTTCAGGATCGCGGAGAACCCCGCGCTCGGCCGACGGTGCGATGAGATTCGCGAGGGCTATCTCAAGCTCTCGGTGGAATCGCACATGCTGTTCTACAACGTTAGCGGCGCGGATATCGCGGTCATCCGCGTCCTGCACAGGCGGATGGACCTTCCACGGCATCTCAACTGACGGACTGGACGGCGCCTCGGCTTGCGGCGCCGTAAGCCCCCCTACCCCCGCTAGGCGGGTACTTCCCCCCGGTGCGGGGGGAAGAGATGTGGGGTAGATGCGGGTGAAATTGTTTTGGGGAGCATCGATGAAACTCAGACACCTTCTCGCCGCCCTCGCGCTGCTCGCCGCCCCAGCCGAGGCGCAGACCGTGCGCACCCAGGCCGGCGTCGTCCGGGGCGTCACGGCCGATGGGGTCACGGTCTTCAAGGCCATTCCGTTCGCGGCCCCGCCGGTGGGGGCGTTGCGCTGGCGCGCGCCGGCGCCGCCGGTGGGGTGGAAGGGCGTGCGGGCGGAGACGAAATTCGCGCCGCTGTGTCCGCAGCCGGCGGGGTCCAACGCCATGCTGGGCCTGCCCTACTGGCCGCAGAGCGAGGACTGTCTTTATCTCAACGTGTGGGCGCCGGCGGGAGCGCCGGTGGGGGCGCGAGGGGCGGCGGTGATGGTGTGGATCCACGGCGGCAGCTTCACCAGCGGCGGCACGGCCATCCCGGCCTATGACGGCGCGGCCCTGGCGCGCAAGGGCGTGGTGGTGGTGAGCGTCGCCTACCGGCTGGGGGCGCTGGGGTTCCTCACCACCCGCGAGCTGACGGCCGAGAACGGCGGCCACGGCTCGGGCGACTATGGGCTGGAAGACCAGATCGCGGCCCTGAAGTGGGTGAAGCGCAACATCGGGCGCTTCGGCGGCGATCCGGCGCGGGTGACGGTGTTCGGCGAATCGGCCGGGGCGATGAGCGTCAGCCTGCTGACCGCCTCGCCCATGGCGCGGGGCCTTTTCGCGCGGGCGATCGCCGAGAGCGGGGCGGAGATGGCGCCGCTGGACCGGGGCGAGCACGCGGGCGGGGCGATGACCCCGACGCAGGGCGTGGGCGAGGCGCGCGGCGCGGCGTTCATGAAAGCGCTGGGGGCGAGCACGCTGGCGGAGGCGCGGGCGGCGCCGGTGGCGGCGGTGCTGAAGGTGAAGGGCGATTTCGGACCCGTGGCCGACGGGCGGGCAGTCGTCGGCGATCCGTGGGCGCTCTATGAGCGGGGGCGCTATAACGCCACGCCGATCCTGATCGGGACCAACGCCGACGAGGGGGCGCTGTTCATCCCCTCGGCCAAGCCGGCGGAGTACGAGGCGAAGGTGCGGGCGGCCTATGGGCCGTGGGCGGACAAGATACTGGCCGCCTATCCGGCGCCGGATGCGGCGGTCGCCCTGCGCTCGGCGCGCGATCTTTTCCGCGACGCAGTGTTCGCCTGGCCGACGTGGGCGTGGGCGCGGCTGGCGGCGAAGGACGGCCGCGCGCCGGTGTATCTCTACCGGTTCGAGCACGCGCCGCCGTGGCCGGCGCTGCCTTTGTTCAGCGGCTGGGGGGCGGTGCACGGCTCGGAGATCGGCTATGTGTTCGGCACGCTCGGCGCCGGCTCGTTCATTCAGTGGCGGGCGGAGGATCGGGCGCTGTCGGCGACGATGTCGGATTATTGGGTGAACTTCGCCAAGACGGGGAACCCGAACGGGCCGGGCCTGCCGCGCTGGCCGGCGTTCACCGATGCGGCGCCGGTGGAGATGCGGCTCGACGTGAAGAGCGCGCCGGGGCCGGTGGCGAATGTGGCGCGGCCGAAGGTGCTCGACGGGTATTTCGCGTGGCGGCGGGGGGAAGAGAAGGGAAGACAAGAGAAGAGATCCACAGATGACGCGGATGGCCACTGATAAGATGAAGGGAAGGGATCCACAGATGACGCAGATGGGCACAGATAAGTAAGGGGGACCGCTTCGCGGCGGTCGCCTCCAACCCGCCGCGTCATCCCGCACGCAGCAGAACGAAGTGGAGCGCAGATGCGGGGGCGCCGGGCGATGTGTGGGGAAGAGAGTTGCCGCCGACGGAAAATGACCATAGATATGGACATAATTCTCGGAGCCGCCCATGACCACCTATAGTGTC
>JBOHLC010000298.1:0-28795 GCA_050729395.1 Caulobacteraceae bacterium | reverse complement strand
AGCGCTACATCACCAACGCCAACCGCGCGCACCTCTTCACGGTAATGGCGCGCACCGATCCCAGCCTGAAGGGGGGCGCTGGCGTCTCGGCCTTCCTCGTGCCGCGCGATCTTCCCGGACTCTCGGTTGGCAAGCCGGAAAAGAAGATGGGCCAGCAGGGCGCGCACATCTGTGACGTCAATTTCGACGGCGTGCGCGTGCCGGCGGCCAACCGCCTGGGCGCGGAGGGCGAGGGCTTCAAGGTGGCCATGCAGGTTCTCGATCGCGGCCGCCTGCACATTTCTGCCGTTTGCGTGGGCGTGGCCGAGCGGCTTATCGCCGACGCTGTCGCCTATGCGGCCGAGCGAAAGCAGTTCGGATCGGCGATCGCCAACTTCCAGCTCATCCAGGGGATGATCGCCGATTCCAAGACCGAGGCCTTGGCTGCGCGCGCCCTGACCCTGGAAACGGCCCGCAGGCGCGACGGGGGCGCCAGTGTCACGCTGGAGGTGGCGGCGGCCAAGTACTTCGCCTCCGAGATGGTCGGGCGCGTTGCCGACCGGGCGGTGCAGATCTTCGGCGGCGCGGGCTATGTGGCCGACCACGGCATCGAGCGCCTCTATCGTGACGTGCGCATCTTCCGCATTTACGAAGGCACCAGCCAGATCCAACAGATCGTCATCGCGCGCGAGACGATGAAGCGGGGCGGCTAGCCCGGCTCCGCCAGGGCAAGCTTGTCCTGTGTGCGGGTGTCGAAATCGGCGGCGTCATGACGCTCGTGAAGCTGCCTCGCGGGATCGCCCCACGCGCAGTTGACCATACGCCCACGCTTCACGGCCGGCCGCTCGGCGATAATGTCGGTCCAGCGCCGCAGATTGGCGTATTCGCTCACCTGCAGGAACTCACCGACCCCATAGAGCGCGCCTTTGACCAGGCCTCCATACCAGGGCCACACCGCCATGTCGGCGATCGTGTAGTCATCGCCCGCCAGATAGCTTGTCTCCGCCAGGCGCCGGTCCAGCACGTCAAGCTGGCGCTTCACCTCCATGGCGTAGCGGTCGATGGCGTACTCGATCTTGGTGGGCGCATAGGCGTAGAAGTGCCCAAGGCCGCCGCCCAGATAAGGCGTGGCGCCCATCTGCCAGAAAAGCCAGGAGAGGCATTCGGCGCGCGCGCCGGCGGCAGTCGGCAGGAAGTCTGAGAATTTTTCGGCCAGGTACAGCAGGATGGCCCCGGATTCGAACACTCGGATCGGCGTCTTGCCACCGCGGTCGACCAGGGCAGGAATCTTGGAGTTCGGATTGGCCTTGACGAAGCCGCTGCCGAACTGATCGCCCTCGTTGATCCGTATCAGCCAGGCGTCATATTCCGCGCCGACGTGGCCCCTGGCAAGCAGCTCCTCCAACATCACCGTGACCTTCACCCCGTTGGGCGTGGCGAGCGAGTAGAGCTGCAGCGGATGGCGACCGACCGGCAGCTCCTTCTCGTGGGTCGGCCCGGCGATCGGTCGGTTGATGTTGGCGAACCTGCCGCCGTTTTCCTTGTTCCACGCCCAAACTTGCGGGGGCGTGTACTCGGCGGTGTCGGTCATAGGTGAGCTCCTGTGGCCTGGCGCCCAGATGTGGGGGGCCAGGCGACATTTGGCGAGTCGCATTCCGGCGGAACGCCGCGCTAGGTGACGCCTGTCTCGATCGCCATGCGGACAAGGTCCGCGGTTCGCGTGACGCCGAGCTTGGATTTGATCTGCACGCAGTTGTTGGCCACGGTTTTGTAGCCGACGCCGACAGCCTCGGCGATTTCGGCCAGGCTGGCGCCTCCGGCAAGTAGCCGCATGATCTCCAGCTCGCGCGTGGTCAACTGGTCGATCGGCGCGCCGGCGGGCGGGGCCGCCAGCGCCTGGGCGAGTTCCGCCTCGACATAGCGACCGCCGGCCGTCACCCGGCGCACGGCGGCGAGCAGCTCATCCGGCGAGGCGTTCTTAGTCATATAGCCGGCCGCGCCGGCCTCCAGCGCGCGTCTGGCGTAGAGCGGCTCCCCGTGCATCGACAGCACCAGGATAGGCCCGGCGCCCGCGCGGACCATGCGCCTCAAGAGCTCGAGGCCGCCGAGTCCCGGTAGGTTGAGGTCGAGGATCACCAGGTCCGGCCGTCGCTGGCGGATCAGCGTCAGCGCGTCGCGGCCGTTCGCGGCCTCAACGATCGTCTCGTGCGGCAGGGTGGCCAGCAGCCGCTTCAGGCCAGCGCGCACCAGGGCATGATCATCGACGAGGAGGATGGTCATGGCGCCTCCTCGAACTCCTCGACCCGCGCGGGGACCGGCAGGCGCGCGGTCACGGTCCAGCCGTTTGTCCGCGAAATGGAGAGGGTCCCGCCGACGCCGGCCACGCGCTCGCGCATGCCGATGAGACCAAAGCCCGCGGCATCCGCCTTGTGGTTCGGCGCGCCGTTGTCGGCGATGGACGCGAACACCTCGACGTCCGAGGTCCGGCCCACATCGATCGCGATCCAGCTCGGTCGCCCGTGGCGTACTGCGTTGGCGAGGCTCTCCTGCACCACGCGGTAGAGCGCCTCGCGCGCGCTCTTCGTGAGCGCCAGGGCCTCGTCTTCAGCCACCTTCAACTCGAAAACAATGCCCGGATGGCGGGCGCGCCAGAAATCGACCAACTCGCCAATGGCCGCGGCCAAACCCAGGTCGATGGGTTCGGTGGGCCGAAGGCGGCCCAGGATGTCGCGCACCAGTCGCTGCATGTGAGCGACCGATTGCTGGATCGCGTCGACCTGGCGGGCGGCGTCGTCCTTCCTGCCCTCGCCGATCAGGCGCCTCGCCATGGCGGCGTCGACATTCACCGCGAACAGGTGCGGACCGATCTCGTCATGCAGGTCCCGCGCAAGGTCCGCGCGTTCCTCGTCCTGCAGCGTGGCGATCTGCTGCTCGAGGCGATGGGTTCGGTCGTGCAAGGCGGTCAGGCGCTCGGCCATCTCGTTCACGCCCAGGCCGACTCTGGCCAGTTCCGAGGGGCCGGCCGCGCGCACCCTGGCGGCGTAGTCGCCAGCGCCGATCCGCTCGAACGCGGCGGAGAAATCCGACAAGGGCCGAAGCGCGCGCCCGACGGTCAGCCACACGAGAATTGCCCCAATGACGAATGCCGCGGCCAGTACGGCGACCAGGTCGAGGAACTCCGCCCACACCGCCGCGATGTCGTCGGCCGCGACCGGCGCCAGGATGACCGCGCCCTGGCCCGGCGCCGGCGCGAGGAGGCGCATGGCGGCGACGCCTGGATGGAACATGTCGGCGAACCAGTGCGGCGCGGGACGCACGGGCAACGGCCGCGAGACGACTTCCACGCGGCCCGCGGCGTCAACCAGAAAGGCGCGCACATGCCGCGAGCCATCGAAGGAAGCGGTCAGGCCTCTCAGATCTCTCGCCGGATCGTCGGATCGGGCGAGCGAGCCAAATGTCCCGGCTACGGTGAGCCGACCGCCAATCAGCGCCTGCTCCAATTCCACGCGCAGCACCTTGTTGGCCTGCCAGCCGGCCAGGGTGATGCCCACGGCCGAACCGGTGAGGAACAACAGCGCGACGGCGACGACGACCCTGAGGCGGAGCGACATGGCGGGACCTTCTTAGCGCGGCGTCGCCTCAGCGCCCACCAGCCGGGTGCGATCGGGAAGATTTCCCGTCGAGAACGGGAACGGGCGCCCTGGGACTCGCTTGCGCGCCCCCTTAAGCCACGTCGCGCGTACGCCCGTCTTGGGTGGCCGAATCACTCCGTGGGGATTCATGAGGCAGGTTTCTTGGGCGGTGTTGGCCGTCGCGCTCGGATTCCCGGTCGCGGTTTTGGCGCAGGAGACCGGCGCGCCCAAACCTCCGGTCAAGGCGAACGTCGCCTCAAAGACCGTTTCGGAGATCGTCGTCACCGCCCGTCGTCTGAACGAGGCGCGCGCTTCGATCCAGCCAAGGATTGGCGCCTCCGTCTACACCATCAATTCCAATGCGATCGCGGTCATGCCGCAAGGGCAGAACACCTCCATGAACCAGGTCCTCCTGCAGGCGCCTGGCGTGGCGGAGGATTCCTATAGCCAGATCCATGTGCGCGGCGAGCACAACGGGCTGCAATACCGCTTGAACGGCGTGATCCTGCCCGAGGGTCTTTCGGTGTTCAGCCAGGCGCTCAATCCGAGGTTGGCCGATCAGGTGCAGCTGATCACCGGCGCCCTGCCGGCGGAGTATGGCCTCCGGACGGCGGGCATCATCGACATAACCACCAAAAGCGGGCTGGCCAACGGCGGCGACATGTCGATCTACGGCGGCAGCCAGGACCACATTCAGCCCAGCATCGAGTACGGCGGGACCTCGGGCACCTTCAGTTACTTCGCCTCGCTCAGCTATCTGCACGACGCCCTTGGCATCGAGTCGCCCGACACCAGCGCGGTGCCGCTGCACGACAACACCGATCAATACCAGGGGTTCGCCTACCTCGAGGACATTCTCGATCCCAACAGCCGGATCTCGGCGATCCTCGGCGCCTCGAATCAGCGATTCCAGATTCCCAACCAGGTCGGCCAGACGCCCTCCCTGTTCTTCGGCCCGGACGGCGATCAGCCGCTGAAGGTGGACGGCCAGACCACCTATCCGAGCGCGGACCTCAACGAGAGCCAGAAAGAGAAGACCTACTTTGCCGTGCTGAGCTATCTGCATACAGCAGGGGCCTTCACTGGCCAGATCTCACTGTTCGCCCGATATTCCACCTTGACCTTCGTGCCCGACGACTTGGGCGACCTGCTGTTCAACGGCGTCGCCCAGGCGGCGCAGAAGAGCGACACGGCGGGCGGCGTGCAGGCGGAGGGGGAATATCATTTCGGCGAGGCGCATACGGTGCGCGCCGGGCTGATCGCCGAGGTGGACCGCGCCGTCAGCGACACCACCTCGCAGGTGATCGCGCTCGACCCCAACACCAACAGCCAGGTTTCCAGCTTCGGCGTTCCGGAGACGATCATCGACGACACGGCCAAGACGGCGGTGACGCTGAGCGCCTACATCCAGGACGAATGGAAGATCCTCAGCAACCTGACGCTCAACTACGGCCTGAGGTTCGATCAGTTCGACGGCTACCGCGACCAAAACCAGCTCAGCCCCAGGGTCAATCTGGTGTGGAAGCCGTTCGAGGACACGACATTCCATGCGGGCTATGCGCGCTACTTCTCGCCGCCGCCGTTCGAGCTGATCGGTCAGGAGACGGTGAACAAGTTCAACAACACCACCGCCGCTTCGGAGGTCACCACCGACACCACGCCCTATGCCGAGCGGGCGAACTACTACGATGTCGGCGTCAGTCAGTCGTTGCTCGACCACGCGCTGACGCTTGGAATCGACACCTATTACAAGCAGGATAAGGATCTCATCGACGAGGGCCAGTTCGGCGCCCCGATCATCCTCACGCCGTTCAACTACGCGGTCGGGCGGCAATATGGCGTGGAACTGACCGGCAGCTACGCTCACGGTCCGTTCACCGCCTATGCGAACTTCGCGGCCCAGAGCGCCAAGGGCAAGGACATCATTTCGAGCCAGTTCAATTTCGCCGCCGACGATCTCGCCTACATCGCCGACCATTTCATCAATCTGGACAACAGCGCGAGCTACACGGCCTCGGGCGGCGTCTCGTATCTATGGCGCGGGACACGCGTCGGCGGCGACCTGCTCTATGGCAGTGGTCTGCGGGCCGACCTCGCGCTGCCCGATGGCGCGGTCATCCCCAACGGTCTGGAGCTGCCGAGCTACGTCCAGGTCAATCTGTCGCTGTCGCACAGGTTCGACAACGTTCCGGGCGGCGCCTTGACGGTCCGTTTCGACGTCATCAACGCCTTCGACAAGATCATCGAGATACGCGACGGCACGGGGGTCGGCGTGTTCGCGCCGCAGTACGGACCCCGCCGCGGCTTCTTCGCCGGCGTAACCAAGGATTTCTGATCGCCTCCAGTCACGCTAGACGAGGGCGATGGGCTTCGACCGACTCGATCTGATCCTACCGTTGCTCGGTCTGGCCGCGGCGACCGCGACTCTTGTCGGCGGCATTTTGGCGCTTCGCCTGGGACGGCGGATGTATCTGATCCTCGGTTTCAGCGCCGGGGCGGTCGTCGGCGTGGCGCTGCTCGACCTGCTGCCCGAGGCGCTGGAACTCGGTCCTGGCCGGCCCGCGCTTGTGACCGCACTGACGGCGGCGGCCTTCATGGCCTACCTCACGGCCGATCGCGCCCTCGCCGCCGCCGGCCCGGGCGGACGCCGCGGCCACCTGGGCGCCGGAAGCCTCACCCTGCACAGCGTCATGGATGGCCTGGCCATCGGCCTTTCGTTCCAGGTGTCGGCCGCGACCGCCGCGGTCGTGACCGTCGCCGTCCTGGCGCATGATCTTTCGGATGGCGTCAACACGGTCAATGTCACCCTGGCCGGAGGCGCCAGCCGGGTATGGGCGAGGCGCTGGCTCCTCGCCGACGCGGCGGCGCCGCTTGTCGGCGTCGGCGTGAGCCGGCTGATCAGCGTGCCGCGCGCCGATCTCTCGCTCCTTCTCGCCGCCTTCGCCGGATTTTTCCTGTGTATTGGTGCCAGCGAGCTCGTTCCCGCGAGCCATGAGCGTCATCCGCGCGCGTGGACGACGATCGCCACACTGGCCGGATGCGCCATCATCTGGCTGGTGGTCAGTTTGGCCAATCTGGGCGCGTCGCCCTGAGCCTGGATTTGGGCTAGAGCTTCACGCGAAACATCTCGGCAAAGGATCCCATCGCATGATCGTCTATGGCTCATCGCTCTCGCCTTTCGTGCGCAAGACCCTGGCCTATCTTTCGGAGAAGGGCCTCTCCGCCGAGCTGAAGCCAATCGGTCTGCAGGACCAGGACCCCGCGTTCCGCGAGGCCAGTCCCTTCGGTAAGATGCCGGGCTTCCGCGACGGCGATTTCGCCATTTCCGACTCGACCGCGATCATCACCTATCTGGAGGCCAAGCACCCCGAGCCGCCGCTGATCCCGCTCGAGCCCAAGGCCCGCGCCCGGACCGTCTGGTACGAGGAGTTCGCCGACACCATCCTCATCGCCACCATGGGCAAGGTGTTCTTCAATAGGGTTGTCTCGCCGATGTTCCTGGGCAAGCCCGGCGATATGGGCTTGGCCGAGACGGCGGAGAAGGATGAGTTTCCACCGCTCGTGGAGTATCTTGAGCGCGTGATTCCGCCGTCTGGATACCTGGTGGAGGACCGCCTGACCGTGGCGGACCTGGCGGTTGCCAGCCCGTTCGTGAACTTCGCCCACTGCGGCATCGCCGTCGACAAAATCAGGCATCCGAAGACGGCGGCCTATGTGGACGCGATCCTGGCGCGTCCGTCTTTCGCGCCCATCGTCGCCCAGGAGAAGCAGTTCTTCGCCAGATGATGTCCGAGCCTCTGGGGGTCCTGCTCAAGGAGATCGGCGCCTGCCGCGCCTGCGCGGGTGAGCTTCCGCACGAACCGCGTCCCGTGGTGCGGGTTGGCCCGGCGACGCGGATTCTCATTTGCGGCCAGGCGCCCGGCCGGCGCGTGCACGAGAGCGGCCTGCCGTTCGATGACCCCTCTGGCGACCGGCTCCGGCGTTGGATGGGGATCGATCGGGCGAAATTCTACGACCACCCGGCCATTGGCGTGGCCGCCATGGCCTTCTGCTATCCGGGGACGGCGGCGGGAGGTGGTGACCTACCACCGCCGACGCGCTGCGCCAGCCTCTGGCGACGCCGTCTGATCGCGGCCCTGCCGAGGGTCGAGCTGACGCTGCTCCTGGGCCGGCCGGCGCAGACGTGGGCGCTAGGCCCGCGCGCCGGCGGATCGATGGGCGAGGCGGTGCGTTCCTGGCGTGAGTTTCTGCCCACCATCCTGGTCATGCCCCACCCGTCGTGGCGCAATGCCGCTTGGCTCGCGCGCAATCCCTGGTTCGAGGCCGAGGTCGCCTCGTGGCTGCGCGAACGCGTCGGCGCCCTGCTCGCCGCATGAGATGCGGCTCCACAGTCGCCGCGGCGGCTCTTGCCCTAGCGCTTGGCGCCTGCGCCCCGACTCTCCAACAGCCCGAGCGGCCAGCGGTGGGTTTCGCCGGCCCCAGGCTGGAGCCGCACGCCTTCGTCAGCTTCGATGGCGCGAGACTCGGTCTCAGTGAGTGGGACGCCACCGACGGCCATCCCTGGGCGGTGATCATCGGCCTGCACGGCATGGACGATTACGCCAACGCCTTCCATCTGGCCGGGCCTTACTGGGCCGCGCGCGGCATCACCACGATCGCCTACGATCAGCGGGGCTTCGGCCGCTCGCCGGAGCGCGGCATCTGGGCCCCGGAGTCGCTGTCGATCGAGGATCTGCGCACTATCGTCGACCTGGCGCGGGCGAAGTATCCCGGGGCGATTGTCGCGGTGGCCGGCGCGAGCATGGGCGGAGCGGTGGCCATCGAGGCCTTCGCCTCGTCGCGCCCGCCGACGGCCGATCGCCTGATCCTGCTGTCGCCGGCGGTGTGGGGCTGGTCGACCCAGCCGCCGACCTATCAAGCTGCCCTGTGGCTCGCCGATCATCTGGCGCCGGGCTGGGTGGTCAAGCCGCCGGCCATCGTCACCAACAAGATCTGGGCCAGCGACAACATCGCCGAGTTGGAGGCCATGGGCCGCGATCCGCTGATGATCTGGGGCGCACGGGCCGACGCCCTCTACGGCCTGATGGACGCCATGCAGAACGCGTCTGACGAGATCGGCCGTTTGCGCGCGCCGACCTTCTATCTCTATGGCGCGCACGACGAGATCATCCCCAAGCACGCCGCCTTTCCCGCGGCGGCCCGTCTGCCGGCCGGCGACCGGACCGCTTATTATGCCAAGGGCTGGCATCTGCTGCTGCGCGATAAGCAGGCCGTCAACGTCTGGCGCGACGTCGCCGCGTTTATCCGCAAGCCCAACGCGCCGCTTCCGTCAGATTCGCCGCCCATTCCACTACCCAAGGAAGCGGCCCCGGCGACCGGGCGGCCCGGGGTTGTGGCCCCGGCGCCCGGAGCGTAGAGGGGCGCGCGCGCCGGAGCGGCGCCAAGCTTCGCCGACGCAGCAAGAGCCCCCATGAGCCTGTTCGAATCTCCGGCCTTCGAGAACCACGAGGCCGTGCACGCCTTCGCCGACAGCGCCAGCGGGCTTCGCACGATCATCGCTGTGCATTCGACCGCCCGGGGTCCGGCGGCCGGCGGCTGCCGCATGTTCCCCTACGCCAATGACCAGGCGGCGCTTGACGATGCGCTGCGCCTATCGCGCGCCATGTCGCATAAGAACGCCGTCGCCGATCTCGACCTCGGCGGCGGCAAGGCGGTGGTCATCGGCGACCCGCACACGGCCAAGACCGGACCGTTGTTCGAGGCCTTCGGCCGCGCCGTGGAGCAGCTTGGCGGCCGCTACTGGTCGGCCGAGGACGTGGGAGTCTCGCCAAAGGATTTGGCTTTCGCCCGCAGGCAGACCCGCTTTGTCGCGGGGCTCGAGGGACACGCCACGGCTTCGGGCGATCCATCGCCGGTCACCGCCGAGGGCGTCAAGCGGGGCATAGAGCTTTGCGTGAAGCGCGCCCTCGGCCGCGACCTGGTTGGGACCACTGTGGCCATCCATGGCGTCGGCCATGTGGGCGCCTATCTCGCCGACAAGCTTTCGGCCGCCGGCGCGCATCTGGTTATCGCGGACGTCGATGAGGCAGCGCTCGCAGCCGTGGCCGCGCGTACCGGGGCGACGATTGTCCCGCCGGACGCCATCTTCGACGCGGAGGCGGAAGTCTTCGCGCCCTGCGCCATGGGCGGAGCGATCACGCGCCAGACCATCGGCCGGCTCAAAGCCAGGATCGTCGCCGGCGGGGCCAACAACCAGCTGGGCGATACCGACGCCGGGCGGCTGCTCGAGGAGCGGGGCATGCTCTATGCGCCGGATTTCGTCATCAATGGCGGCGGCATCATCAACGTCGCCGGCGAGATCCGCGCCCTCCAGCGGGGCGAGAGCTTCGATCCGGACTGGGTGAGCGGCAAGCTCGATCGGCTGATGGAGACGCTCGAGGAAGTGCTCGATCGGGCGCGGAGCGAACGACGCACGCCGCACGAGGTGGCAGTCGACATCGCCGAGGCCCGCATCTCCGCGGCGCGGCGCTGCTAGGCCAGGAACCCCGCCTCGGCGAAATCGACCATCCGTTTGAGCAGCGCGTCCACGTCACTCTCGCGCGTGATCCCGTCGGAGAGCACGTGCAGGCGGTCGAACTCGGCGAAGCGATTGTTGTGGATCATGCCCAGCGCGAAATGCAGTCGCCAGTAGATCTCCTCGGTCGACAGCGCTGGCAGGGCGGCGATGAGCGCATCGGCGAAACGGCGCAGATGCGAAACATCCGTTCGCAGCACCTCCTTCATCGCCTCGGTGCCCTCGCTACGCGCGCGGATGATGAACTGGACCGAAATGCGCCGCTCGTGTGCTGGATTGGACCAGCGCAGCGGTGGCTCGAACAGCGCCGCCAGGATCTCGCGCACCGGCGGCTTGCCGCCATGGCGGTCAGCGGCCTGATGCAGCATGCGCGCGCGGTCGCGGTTCAGCTCCGCCGTTCGCCGGCGGAAGATTTCGAACAGAAGGGCGTCCTTGGAGCCGAAGTGATAGTTGACGCTGGCGAGATTGACGGCAGCCTCGGCGGTGATGTCGCGCACCGAGACGTTCTGGAAGCCGTGGAGGGCAAAGAGACGTTCGGCGGCGGTTAAGACGGCGGCCTTGGTGGCGGCCTCGCGCTCGGGATCGAGCGGCAGGTCGTCGGCCTGGACGGAAGGCTCGGTCATGGGGCGTTTGAAACCCTCGTTTAACCGCCTGTGATAAGCCGAGCGCGGATCAACGCAAGCGCCGGTCTACCTCACCAGCTCGCGCATGGCCCGGTCGAGGCCTTCGATGGTGAGCGGGAACATGCGGTCGTGCAGCAGCTCGCGCATGACGCCAATGGAGGGCGTGTGGTCCCAGTGCCTCGCCGGCGTCGGATTGATCCACACAACGCTGTCCCACGTCCGCGCCGCGCGATCGATCCACACCGCGCCTGGCTCCTCGTTCCAGTGCTCCACCGAGCCCCCTGGATAGGTGATCTCGTATGGGCTCATGGTGGCGTCGCCGACGAACACCACCTTGTAGTCGCGGCCGTATTTGTTGAGCAGGTCCAGGGTGTCGAGCTTCTCGGTGTGCCGGCGCCGGTTATCCTTCCATACGCACTCGTAGAGGCAGTTGTGGAAGTAGAAGAACTCCATGGTCTTGAATTCGCTGCGCGCGGCGGAAAACAGCTCCTCGCACACGCGGATATGGCTATCCATCGAGCCGCCGATGTCGAAGAAAAGGAGCACCTTGATCGTGTTTCGCCGCTCCGGCTGCATGATCAGGTCGAGATAGCCCTTGTTGGCCGTCTCCTTGATCGTGCCCTTCATGTCCAGTTCGTCGGGCGAGCCCTGGCGGTCGAACTTGCGCAGGCGTCGCAACGCGATCTTGATGTTACGGGTGCCAAGCTCGACCTGATCGTCGAGATTCTTGTACTCGCGCTTGTCCCACACCTTGATTGCCCGGCCATGGCGGCCCTTGTCCTGGCCGATGCGGATGCCCTCGGGATGATAGCCGCCCGCGCCGATGGGGAAGTTGCGGCCGTTGCCGCGTGAATTCTCGTCGCCCTCCTCCTCGCCGTCCCCCTGGCCCTGGCGCATGCGTTCCTGGAGCATCTCCATGAACTTGTCGAAGCCGCCCATGGCCTCGATCTGCTTCTTTTCTTCCTCGGTGAGGAAGCTTTCAGTCAGGCGCTTCAACCACTCGGTGGGGATGTCCTGGGCTTTCTCGGCCGAGATGAGCTCCAGGCCCTTGAACACGTGGCCGAAGACGACGTCGAATCGATCCAGGTGCTTCTCGTCTTTCACCAGCACAGTGCGCGAGAGGTAATAGAAGTCCTCCACGCGGCGGTCGATCACCGACCTGTCCATGCCCTCCATGAGCATCAGGTACTCCTTCAGCGTCACCGGCACCTTGGCGGCGCGCAGCTCAGAGAAGAAGTTGAGGAACATGGGCGGGTTCCGGATGGGCTCGAACAATTGTTTGAGCGAAGGATGGGGGCAGAGAGCGTCCGTGTCCAGAGCCAGATCGCCTGAGGGTGGCGCGGCCTGAGGCGTAGAATCGGCTCTGCGCTCTAGCCCCGACGCAGGATGAACTCGTGATCGACGATCCCGCCAACGCGGAAGCCGTATTCACCGACCTTGGCGAAGCCATGCCGTTCATAGAGCCGCTGGGCGCCCAGGTTCTCCGACCACACACCGATCCACAGCCGCCGGGGTCCATCGCGCTCGAGCCAGGCCAGAGCCGCCGCAAGAAGCCTCCCGCCGACACCGTCGCCTTGCAGGCCGGCCTCGACGTAAATGCGCTTCAGCTCGCCGCAAGCGGGCGTAACGTCACGATGCGGCAGTTTGCATGGCCCGGCGACCGCGTAGCCGACCGCGGCGCCTTCGCGCTCAGCCAGCCAGGCGGCAATCGCGGGATCGGCCAGTTCGGCGGCCACTTTCTCCAACGAGTGCGTCTCGCGCACGAAGGCGGACAGGTCCTCCGCCGGATAGAGATGGCCGAACGTCTCGGCGAAGGTGCGCGCGCCCAGTTCGGCCAGGACCGGCGCGTCAGCGACGGTGGCGCGGCGAATCGTGGTCTTCGTCATGGTGGAGAGGCGCGCCGAAGGTTAAGGACAGTGCATGGACCTCGTGCTCTATAGCCACCCCGACATGGCCTTGCACCGTCCTCGGCCATCCCATCCCGAACGGCCGGAGCGTCTGGCCGCGGTGCTGGGCGCGCTGGACACCGCCGATCTCGCCCTCGACCGCCGTGACGCGCCGGTGGCAAGCGCGGCCGAGCTGGCCCTGGTCCACGATTTGGCTTTCGTCCGCGCCGTGGAGCATCTCATTCCGGCCGACGGGATCGCCCATGCCGATCCCGACACCCAGGTCGCGCCCGGCTCGCTCACGGCCGCGCTAAGGGCGGCGGGCGGCGTCATCGCGGCGGCCAGGGCCGCGGCCAGGGGCGAGATCGAGCGCGCGTTCTGCGCCGTGCGGCCGCCGGGTCATCACGCCGGCCCGACCACGGCCATGGGCTTTTGCCTTTTCTCCAACATCGCCATCGCGGCCCGCGCCGCTCAGCGGGAGGGTGTTCAGCGCGTGGCCATCGCCGACTTCGACGTCCATCACGGCAATGGCACGCAGGCTGTATTCGAGGAGGATTCCTCGGTGTTCTTCGCCTCGGTCCACCAGAGCCCGTGCTATCCTGGGACCGGCCGTCCTGACGAAATCGGCGTGGGTAACATCGCCAACGCCACCGTGGCGCCGGGCGCGTCGCGCGAGGCCTGGCGAATGGCGTTCGCGGGCCTGGCCGAGCGGGTCGACGCCTTCGCGCCCGAACTCATCCTCGTCTCCGCCGGCTTCGACGCCCACGCGCGCGATCCTCTGGCCGAGCAATCGCTCGAGGCGGAGGATTTCGCCTGGGCGACGCGAGCGCTGATCGAGGTCGCAAACCGCCACTGCGGCGGGCGCGTGGTCTCCACCCTCGAGGGCGGCTACGACCTCGAGGCTCTTGGCCGCTCGGCCGCGGCGCACGCCCTCGCCCTCGCGGCGCCCTGAGGCGGCGATGGACGCGGGGGAGGCGAAAAGATTCGGCGCCGTTATACTGGCCCGCCACGGCCGGCCCGCCCTGTCGCGGCGCGCGCTCCTTTCCTCGAGCGACTACAAGGCATGGTGGGAAACCTATGAGTCTGGGGGCCTCCGGCCCGACCAGATCGTGCCGCCGCCCCTTCAGGCGATGGCCCTCGACGCCGGCGCGGTCGTCGCTTCGACGCGGCCCAGATCTCTGGAGACCGCCAGGGCCGTGGCCGGCGAACGCGAATTCATCTCGGACGCGATCTTTGTCGAGGCGCCGCTCCCGCCGCCCCGCCTGCCGGGCTGGATCAAGCTTCCGCCGATGGTCTGGGGCTTCCTCTCCCGCGTTACGTGGTGGTTTCTGGACCTGCATCTGGGCGAGGAATCGCGCCGCCAAGCCGAGGCGCGGGCGGCCGGCGCCGCCGACCAGCTGATCGAGATGGCCGCGACCGGCCAGGACGTGCTCGTGTTGGCGCATGGGTTCTTCAACGCCATGATTGCCCGCGCTCTTCGCCGACGCGGCTGGCGCTGCACGGTGAACGGCGGCTATGGCTATTGGGCCGCCCGACGCTTCGAGAGGCGAGTCTAGGTCAATCAGGCCGGCTTCACTTGCGCCACAACGGCTTCGAACCGCGGATCGCCGCGCATGGCGCGGAAGGCGAGGTCTCCTCTGAGCGCCGCCAGGACTGTCTCGCGCCGGTCCAAGGAATGACGCAGCCAGGCAATGGCCCGGGCGCTGTCACCAAGGAGGGCGTATAGTGTGGCGACCGAATAGCTCGAGGCGTCGCCGGCGCGCGCCCGCTCCGCCCGAGCCGCCAACAAGGCCCGGAGCATGCCGATGCGACCGCCATCCTGGTATCCGCGCCGGGCCGCGGCAAGTTCGGCTCGGCGCGCTGGATCGCCAGTGAGCGCCGCGAGCGCCGCGCTCTCGCGCAGGAACGCCTGGTCTTGGCCAAGGTCCAGGTAGAGATTCGCGAGATAGACGTGCGGTGAGCTGAAGGTGGGGTCCGCCCTCTCCGCGGCTTCCAGCGCGGTGATCGCCTCAGCTGTGTGACCGACGTGGCCGAGCAGTTCGGCGCCGTCGGCGCGAATGGACCTCGAGGTCGGGTCGAGCGATCGGGCGACGCCGATTTCGCGCAGGGAACCGTCGAAGTCGCCGACCGCGCCCAGGAAGGTCGCATACCAGTGATGGGCGATGACCGATCGCGGATCGAGCGCGATGGCGCGCTCGAACTCCGCCCGCGCGGCGGTTTCATCCCAAAAGCCCCAGTAATCGGCAAAGGCCAGAGCCGCGTGTGCATCGGAGAGATTGGGGTTCAGCGACAGCGCGCGCCGCGCCGCATCGCGCGCCAGGGGATAGGCCTGGGCGTCCGGCATCAGCGTGTATTCGCGCAGCAGATCGAAGGTCTGGGCCAGACCGACGTAGGCCTCGGCGTATTTTGGATCGAGCGCGATGGCGGCGTTGAAATCGTCGAGCGCCTTGTCGAGGCTGGCCGGGGTTCGCTCGCCCCACGCCTCGGTACCCTCCAGGTAGAGCTTTTGCGCCGCCAGCGGCGGAGGGGGTAGCCCGGCCGGCGCGGCGCTCTGGCCCCGCCAGGACATGCCGAGCGCCACGAGCGCGACGAGCATGACGGTCGCGCCGGCGGTGAGAGCGGCCCAGCGTCGGAAAAGCGGCCGTGGCGGCGTGCCCGCCGGCGCATCGCCCGCCTCCGCCGCGCCACTTCGCCGCCAGGCCTCCAGCTCCTCGACTTCGGCGTAGACGCGGCTACGAACTCCGCCGGGCAGCCGGCGAATGGGAAGGCCGCGCTCCGCCTCCCAGCGGCGCACGGTTCGCTCGTCTCGGCCGAAGTAAGCGGCGACCGCCTTCCACGACTCCAATCGGGAAACTGCGCGATCGGAGGCGGCCATTTCGCTGCTTTTCTCGCTCGGCGCCCGTTTATGCCCGCTCGCGCCCGATGACGCCAGCTTAGCTTGCGGCGCGCGGCGACACAAATAGGCCCCACTTCGCCAGGGCCGGAAAGGCCCAAGCGGACCGAGGGGGAGCCATGTCACGCAAGCTGATAGCCGTTATGTCCGCCATGACCGTTTTGGCCGCCGCGCCCGCCGTCGCCGGCACGGTCTACAGCAATCCGTCCGATGGGTTTGCTTGCTCGAGTTGCTGGACATCCACGAATGGGACCGATGGCACCGGCGGCTATCAGGCGTATGACGACTTCACGCTGGGCGCCAGCAGCGCCATCAGGACCGTGACCTGGACGGGGTTCTACATAGACGACACCTTCTTAAGCAATCCGGTCGCCCCGCCAACGACGAGCTGGCAGATCGCCTTCTATGCCAATAGCTCGGGCGAGCCGGGCACTGCCCTGTATTCGACGACACTGCCGACAGCCGATGTCACCGCGACATTCTTGGGGGATGTCCCAGCTTTCGATGCATCGGTGAGCTTCTACCAGTTTAGCGCGGTGCTTTCGTCAGCCTTCGATGCGAGCGGCGGGACGACCTACTGGTTCTCGCCCACCTCGGTCCAGGCGACCTTCAACCCGTTCTTCTCCTGGAGCGCTAGCGACGTCTCCGATCCTTACGGCACTTGGCAAATGGGCTTAGGGACGGTCGGCGAAGGGGTCTCCCTCTACAAGGCCGGGAACGTCGCCCGCGCGTTCTCGCTTTCCACCTCGGTCCCCGAGTCCGCGTCATGGGCATTGATGATTCTCGGCATCGCCGGCGCCGGCGCCGCGATGCGCGCAACCCAGAGGCGTGTCAGTCCGGCTCGAGTTCGTGTCCGGCCCTCCCCCGCAGAGACCAGAGGGTCAAACAAGTTTTGAGTGCAGCCGCCTGACAACCTGCGCCGCCGGCGACGAGCCGGCGGCGTTTTCCTTGCCCGCGCTTGCGCGTTGCCCGGCTCGTTCGGCTGGGGTAGTGGCCATGGTTTGGCTTCCCGCGCGTGAGTTCTAGATGACCGAGCAGCAAGACATCTCCAAGCTCTCGTTCGAGGCGGCGCTGGCCGAACTCGAGCGGATCGTCGCCGAGCTGGAGTCGGGTCAGGCGGAGCTCGAGCGCTCGATCCAGGTTTATGAGCGCGGCGCCCTGCTCAAGGCCCACTGCGAAGCCAAGCTGAAGGAGGCGCAGCTTCGCGTGGAGAAGATCATCGTCGGACCGCGGGGGCCGGAAGGTGTCGAACCGGCGAGCTTCTCGTGAGCGCGGCCGCCTTGAACCGCCGGGTCTCCGAGGCGGCCGATCTGGTTACCGTGGCGCTCGACGAGCTGCTGCCGAGGGCCGATGGGCCCGAGGCGCGCCTGACCGAGGCCATGCGCTACGCGGCGCTGGGCGGCGGCAAGCGGCTAAGACCGTTCTTCGTCATGGAGACCGGCCGGCTCTTCGATCTGCCGGATAAATCCCTGTTGCGCGCGGCGTGCGCGATCGAACTGATCCACGCCTACAGCCTGGTCCACGACGATCTTCCGTGCATGGACGACGATGACCTGCGGCACGGCCAGCCGGCCGTGCACAAGGCCTATGACGAGGCGACGGCGGTCCTGGCCGGCGACGCTCTGCAGACGGCGGCCTTCGAAATCCTGGCCGATCCCGAAACTCATCCTGACGGGGGAGTGCGCGCCGAACTCGTTCGCCGCCTGGCGCTGGCCTCGGGCGCAAAGGGGATGGCGGGCGGCCAGATGATCGACCTTCTCGGCGTGCGCGACGACCTGGGCGCTGTGGCCAGAATGCAACGGATGAAGACTGGCGCGCTCATCGCGTGCGCTTTCGAGCTGCCCCTGGCCATGACCAAGGCGAGCGCGGCGGAACGCTCGGCGCTCGCGGGATTCGGCCGCGATATCGGCCTCGCCTACCAGATTGTCGATGACGTCCTGGACGCCGAGGGCGACAGCGTCGCCATGGGCAAGGCGGCCGGCGGCAAGGACGCGGCTCAGGGAAAAACCAACTATGTGACCCTTCTTGGAGTGGAGGCGGCGCGGGAACGCGTGGCCCTGCTTACCGTTCAGACCAAGGCCCATCTCGACCCCTTCGGGCATCGCGGGCGTATCCTGGCGGCGGCGGTCGATTTCGTCCTCGACCGGCGCGCCTGAGGGGGTTGCGGCGGTTGGCGGCCTGGCTACGTTTCATGCTAGACCGGAATCGGTGAAGTCTCCCAGGGACGGGGGGCAAGAAATGGATCGCATTCGCCCATGGCCCCTCCCACCCCGCTCCTCGACACCATCAACGATCCGGCCGCCACGCGCGCCCTCAGCCTGCAGGAACTGAAGCAGCTCGCCGACGAACTGCGCTGCGAGACGATCGAAGCGGTGTCGAAGACCGGAGGCCATCTGGGCGCCGGCCTTGGCGTGGTGGAGCTGACCGTCGCCCTGCATCACGTATTCGAAACCCCGCGTGATGTTCTCATCTGGGACGTCGGCCACCAGGCCTATCCGCACAAGATCCTCACCGGGAGGCGTTACCGCATCCGCACCCTGCGCCAGGGCGGGGGCCTCTCAGGCTTCACCAAGCGCGCCGAGAGCGTCTACGACCCGTTCGGCGCGGCGCACGCCGCCACTTCGGTCTCTGCCGCCCTCGGCTTCGCCGTGGCCAGGGACATGCGCGGCGAGGATCGCGCGGTGATCGCGGTGATCGGCGACGGCTCGATGAGCGCGGGCATGGCCTATGAGGCGATGAACAACGCCGCCGAGGCGACCAAGCGCCTGGTGGTCATCCTCAACGACAACGACATGTCCATCGCCCCGCCCGTGGGCGGGATGAGCGCCTACCTCGCCGGCCTCGTCTCCGGTGGCGCCTATCAGAGCGTGCGCCGGTTCGGCAAAGGCGTCGCCAGCCACCTGCCGAGACCGCTCAAGGACATGGCCCGCAAGGCCGAGGAATATGCCCGCGGCATGGCCACCGGCGGCACTTTCTTCGAGGAGCTTGGCTTCTACTATGTCGGCCCGATCGACGGCCACAATCTGGAACACCTGGTGCCGGTGCTCAGGAACGTGCGCGGCATCAAGGACAAGCCGGTCCTGGTCCACGTCGTTACCCAGAAGGGTCACGGCTACAAGCCGGCCGAGACCGCGGCTGACAAATACCATGGCGTGCAGAAGTTCGACGTCATCACCGGCGCTCAGGTCAAGAGCCAGGCGAACGCGCCGCAGTACCAGAAGGTGTTCGCCGCTGAACTCATCAAGCATGCCGAACGCGATCCGAAGATCGTCGCCATCACCGCGGCCATGCCGTCCGGCACCAGCCTCGACATGTTCGGCAAGGCCTTTCCCGAGCGTATGTTCGACGTCGGCATTGCCGAGCAGCATGCCGTGACCTTCGCGGCAGGACTCGCCGCCGATGGCATGAAGCCCTTCGCCGCCATCTACTCGACCGTCCTCCAGCGCGGCTACGACCAGGTGGTGCACGATGTCGCCATCCAACGCCTGCCGGTCCGCTTCGCCATGGACCGGGCAGGCCTGGTGGGCGCGGACGGGCCGACGCACGCCGGCAGTTTCGACATTGGCTATCTCGGTCAACTGCCCGGCTTCGTGCTGATGGCCGCCGCCGACGAAGCCGAACTGGCGCACATGGTCGCCACCGCCGTGGCCGTCGACGACCGGCCAAGCGCGTTCCGCTACCCGCGCGGCGAGGGCGTCGGGGTCGTCATCCCCGACTTCGCCGAGCCGCTCGAAATCGGCCGCGGCCGCATTGTCCGCGAAGGGACGACGGCGGCCATCCTGTCATATGGCGCGCGTCTGGGCGAAAGCTTGAAGGCGGCGGAAATCCTGGCCGCGCGCGGCATTTCGACCACCGTCGCCGATGCGCGCTTCGCCAAGCCGCTCGATGTCGACCTGATCCTGCGCTTGGCCCGCGAGCATGAGGTGCTGATTACGGTGGAGGAGGGAGCGGCCGGCGGCTTCGGCGCCTTCGTTCTGCACGCCCTCGCGGCCAATGGCGTGCTCGACCAAGGATTGAAGGTCCGCACTCTAACCTTGCCCGATGTGTTCCAGGATCAAGACAAGCCGGAAGCCATGTACGTGGCCGCGGGTCTGGATGCCGAAGGCATCGTCCGCGCCACGGTCGCCACGCTCGGAGTCGAGCGAGCCGCCAAGGGCCGTCGGGCGTAGGGAGCATTCGACTTTTCTCCCCCTAAGAGGAGAGTGCGGCCGAAGTCCGGGTGGGGGGTTCAAGCTCTCCGGCCGACATGCTTCGGCCCCCTCCAACAGCGGAGGAGGAGAATGTCGGTGAGCGCATGGGGGTGATGATCGAACTGGACGGAGTCGTGAAGGCTTGGCCCGACGGGCCGGCCATCGGGCCGCTGTCGTTTGGCATCCCCGCCGGACAGTTCGTCGCCATCCTGGGCGGCTCGGGCTGCGGCAAGACCACGACCCTGAAGATGATCAACCGTCTGGCGCCCTCCGACGCCGGCGAGGTGCGTATCGAGGGCCGCGCCGCCGTCGCCGAGCCAGGATTCAAGCTGCGCCGCCGCATCGGCTATGTGTTCCAGGAGATCGGGCTTTTCCCGCATTTGAGCGTGGCCGAGAATATCGCTGTTGGCCCTCGTCTGGCCGGGTGGGACAAGCCGCGCACGGCCGCGCGTCTGGCCGCGCTCCTCGATCTGGTGGCCCTGCCAGCCGACATCGGTCCGCGCCTCCCGGTGGCCCTCTCTGGCGGCCAGCGGCAGAGAGTTGGCGTCGCTCGCGCCTTGGCGGCCGAGCCGGCGATCATGCTGATGGACGAACCCTTCGGCGCGCTCGATCCGATCGTGCGCGAAGGTCTTGGCGTCGATTACCGCGCGCTGCACGACAAGCTCGGCCTGACCACCGTGATGGTGACCCACGATGTCACCGAGGCCCTGCTGCTCGCCGACCGCATCCTCGTCATGGAGGCCGGGCGCATCCTGGCCGACGACACGCCCGGGGCGCTGCTGACCGATCACGCCGAACCCACCGTCCGGGCCCTCATGGAAACGCCGCGCAGCCAGGCTCGACGGGTAGAGGCGCTGGCTACCGGAGCCGCGCACACGGATGGAGGCGCGGGCCGTGGGTGACCGTGTCGCCGCCGCCTGGCGCCTGCTGCCGGACTATCTCTCGCAGCACGTGCTGCTCAGCCTTTGCGCCTTGCTGCTCGGTCTCGCCATCAGCCTGCCGCTGGCCGTCGCCGCCAGCCGCAACCAGGCCGTGCGCTGGCCCTCGCTGTTCATCGCCAGCCTGATCCAGACCATTCCGAGTCTCGCCCTGCTCGCCCTGTTCTATCCTCTGCTGCTGGCCGTCTCGGCGCTGAGCGTCAGCTGGTTCGGGCGCGGCTTTCCGGCCCTCGGCTTCGCACCCTCGCTCATGGCCCTGACGCTCTATTCGATGCTGCCGATCCTGAGGAACGGCGTCGCGGGCATCACCGGTGTCGATCCGGCGGTGGTCGAGGCGGCCGACGGCATGGGCATGACCGGGGCCCAGCGCCTGTTCCGCGTCGAGCTGCCCCTGGCCGCTCCGGTGATCATGGCCGGCATTCGCACTTCGGCCGTGTGGACGATCGGCGCGGCGACCCTGGCCACGCCGGTCGGCCAGACCTCGCTCGGCAACTACATATTCTCGGGCCTGCAAACGGAGAACTGGGTCGCGGTCCTTTTCGGCTGCATCGCCGCCGCCGTGTTGGCGCTGGCGGTCGATCAGCTGCTGGGCCTCATCGAATCCGGCCTCGCCGCGCGCAGGCCCTGGCGCGTCTGGACCGGCGCCGTGCTCCTGGTCCTCGGCGCCGCGGTGGCCCTGTCGCCCTTGTGGGCCGCGGGCGCGGGGCCGAGCTACCGGATCGGGGCCAAGAACTTCTCCGAACAATACATCCTCGCCCAGCTCATGGCGCGGCGCCTGGAGGCGAGCGGCGCGCGCGTCTCCATCCGCGACGATCTGGGCTCGGCCACCGTCTACCGCGCGCTCGTCGCCGGAGAGATTGACGCCTACGTCGACTATTCGGGCACCCTGTGGGCCAATGTTCTCGGCCGCACCGTCAATCCCGGCCGCGTCGCCGTCCTCGACCAGTTGAAGCACGACCTTGCCCGCCGTGACGGCGTGCTGCTGCTGGGTCCTTTGGGCTTCGAGAACGCCTACGCCCTGGCCATGCGCGCCGACCGGGCCAAGGCGCTGTCGATCGCCACGCTTGACGATCTCGCCCGCCAGGCGCCCGACCTGACGCTAGGCTCCGACCTGGAGTTCCTCTCTCGGCCGGAGTGGACGGCGGTGCGGAGAGCCTACGATCTCCACTTCCGCAAGCTCGTCTCCTACCAGCCGACCTTCATGTACGCCGCCCTGATGGACGGCGAGGTCGATGTGATCTCCGCCTTCTCCAGCGACGGCCGCATCGAGGCCGACCACCTTGTGACCCTGGCCGATCCGCGCCACGCCCTGCCGCCCTATGACGCTGTGATTCTGATCTCGCCCAGGCGGGCGCATGACTCGCGGCTGCTGGCGGCGCTTCGGCCCCTCGTCGGTTCGATCGATGTGGCGACCATGCGCGCGGCCAACTACAGCGTCGACCGCGACCGGGACAAATTGACCCCCACGGAAGCGGCCGCCCGCCTGGCGGCGAAGATCGAGACACAAAGGGGCGGCGCGCGTTAGCATCGGCGCATGATTCCGCGCTGGCCCATGTTTCCGCGCTGGCCAGGGGGCGCGAGCCGAATGGACGCCGCCGCGCTGTTGGCGGCGCTGGACGAGCCGGCGTGCGTGGCCGCGCTCGACGGGCGCATCGTGGCCGAGAACGCGGCTTGGAGTCGGGCGTTCGGCCCCTCCCGGCGGGCGCCGGGCGGTCTGCACGCCGCCTTCAAGGACGCCCGAGCGCAAGGGCGCGGCGTGGCGCGCGAGGCTGGCCGCGCGATGGCGGTGACGACGGCCGGCGAGCGCGTATTTCTCTTGCGGTGCTTTGAGACGGCCCCGGCTTCGCCTCAAGCGGGCGTGGTCGGCCTCGAGGCCTTCGCCGATGTTTCGCCGTTCGGGGTCGCCCTCGTCGCCGGCGCCGACCCGTTTCGCGGTGAGATCCTCGAACTCAACGCGGCCTTCGCCGCCATGGCCGGACCGGCGGCCCGAGCCGGGGCGCGCCTTGCCGACCTCATCGGGGAGACTTGGGCGGAGGAGGTCGCCGCGCAGTACAAGACCGGCCGGGCGGGGCCATTCGAGGCGTCGCCGGCGGCCGAGCCCGACCGCGCGATACATCTCTATTTCGCGCCGACGGCAGGGGGAGCGCTGGTCTATCTTCAGGATGTGACCGAACAGAAGCAGATGCAATCGCGCCTGGCCCAGCGCAACCGCATGGAATCGGTCGGTCAGCTGGCCGGTGGCGTGGCCCACGACTTCAACAACCTGCTCTCCGCTATTCGTCTCAGGACGGACGAGCTCCTGCTCCGCCACGCCCTCGGCGATCCGTCCCATGACAGTCTGGCGGAAATTCGCGAAACGGTGGGCCGGGCCGCCGCCGTGGTCCGGCAACTGCTGACCTTCTCGCGCAAGGCGACGCTTCAGCGTGAAGCGCTCGATCTCGGCGAAGCCCTTACCGACACCGCCGTCCTCTTGCGCCGCCTGGTACGCGAAGATGTCAAACTGGCCATCGACTATGGTCCAAACCTCCCCCTCGTGCGGATCGACCGCTCGCAACTGGAGACGGCGATCATCAATCTGGTGGTCAACGCCCGCGACGCGCTGAGGGCCAAAGGCGGCGGCACGGTGCGCATCGCCACCGCCAGATTGGCTCTGCCGGCGGCCAGGGCGCTGGGCTACCGGGGCATCGACCTGCCCGAGCTGGCCGTGCTGGAAGTGGCCGACGACGGGCCGGGAATCGCGCCGGACGCCCTGGCCAAGATCTTCGAGCCTTTCTTCACCACCAAACCGCTCGGCGAGGGGACGGGCCTCGGCCTCGCCACAGTCTATGGCGTCGTCAAGCAGGCCGATGGCTGGATCGGCGCCTCCTCGGTCCTGGGCGCGGGCGCCACGTTTCGCATCTTCCTGCCGGTGTATACCGCGCCACTTGCCTTCGAGCCGGCCGGCCACGTCGCCAGCACGCGCAAGATGGCGCGCGATCTTTCCGGGGCCGGACGGATCCTGTTCGTCGAGGACGAGCCCTCGGTGCGCGGCATAGCCGCCCGCCTGCTGCGCGCGCGCGGCTATGAGGTGATCGAGGCGGCCGACGGCGAGGAGGCGCTGGCGCTCGCACAAGCCCATGCCGGCGGCATCGACTTGATGATCTCAGATGTGATCATGCCGGGCATGGACGGGCCGGCGCTGATGAAGGCTGCTCGCCCGTTCATCGGCGAGGCGCCGGTGATGTTCATCTCAGGCTACGCCGAGGCGGAGTTTTCAGATCTGCTGGAGGGGGAGGCGGGCGTCTCCTTCCTGCCCAAGCCGCTCGACATCAAGACCTTGGCCGAGCGGGTCAAGGCCGAGCTGCGTCCGCCGGAACGCGCGGCTTGAGCCAGCAAGCTAGGCCGGCGCGCGTGCGGCCGACCGCGCGGGTTCTGCTGCTCGACGCGGCGGACCGCATTTTGCTGATGAAAGGGCGCCTGCCGAGCAGTCCCGATGCACCGGGGGCTTGGTTCACGATAGGCGGTGGGATCGAACCCGGCGAGAGCCTCTATCAGGCGGCGGCGCGCGAAGCGGCGGAGGAAACCGGTTTCTCCGACGTTGTCCTGGGCGAAATCGCCTGGTGCGGCGAAGTGCCGCTGCTCGACCGCAAACAGAGGCCGGTGCTGTTTCAGGACACCTTCATCCTCGCCCGCTGCGCTGGCGGAGAGGCGTGCCGGGATGGCTGGCAAGCGCTGGAGCGCGAGTTCGTCGACGATATCCGCTGGTGGGCGCTCGAGGATCTGGCCGCGACAAGCGAACCGGTCTGGCCGGCCGATCTCGCGCGGCGACTTGGCGAAATCCTGCGCAAGCAGAGAGCATAATTACGTAAATACAATCTATTAACTCTCACGAGCATATTAAATCGCGTGGAACGCCCCGCCCGCCGTGGTTGGGGGGGTGCGATCATGCGTCGCGGCTACGCGCCTTTTTCGTCGTTGTAACTAGGGCTAAGTTCCGCTTGTCGTCCGTTGTTTAGATTTCGGTTTAACTCACGGTGTACCCATGGCGCTGGCAATCCGGGCACGACCTGAGCCCACACCCCCAGGGGGGAAGTATTTGATGGCGGCGTTTTCGTTCGCGTACAATCCGTTCGTCATCCTTCCGGTTTCGTTGCGGGCCAGCTCCCGCGAAGTGGAAGAGGCGTTCCAGCGCCGTCTCGCGGCCAAGCCGCAGGACGAGGTCGCCTTGGCGCGCGCCCGCCGCTTGTTACTCGAACCCGACAGCCGCTTGGCTGCCGAGGTCGCCTGGCTGGTCGACGTGGGCCCCCGGGACGCCGTCAATCTTCTGGGCGCCATGGCCGGCGGCAACCAGGCCGCCCTGCTCGAAGCGCTGGCCAATCAGCCGCCCCTGTCGAAGGCCAACGTGGCCGCCGACGCCTGCGCCCGCCTGAAGTCCGCCGCCTTCCTGCGTCCGCTCGCCGCCGCGCACCGCGCGCTCGACCCGGCCGCCCTCGCCAGCCTGATCAACGAGATCCACGCCGCCATTCCCATGGCCCAGGTGAGCGCGCGCCAGGTTGACGCGGCCCTGCGCGCAATCACCATGCTGCACGCCGGCGCGGCCCTGGAGGCGATCAGCGCCCAGATCGATCCTGACTTCGCCATGGCCACGCTCACCCAGGGGCCGGAAGCGGCCCAGGGCGCTTTCCTCGACGAACTCACCTCGCAATACAACCGCCGCTACCCGCCGGCCGAGCCGGAGCCGATGGAAGCGGCCAACGATCTCACCGCCCCGGCCGCGCCGGCGGCGGCCACGGGAGAGGCGATTCGCTTCCCGAACGAGAGCCCGGTGGGCGCCATCCACGCCATCGGGGGCGCCTTCGCCGACGTCCATGCGCCCGAACATGTGGGCTGGGGCGAGGGCGAACAGGCCGCGGCCGCGGCTTCGTCCGCGTTCATGGACGCCCAGCTGATTTTCTCGGCCCACGACCGGTTCGACACGTGGGGCAACGCCCGCCGCGTGCGCCGTGTGATCTATGTCCTGGGTGGTTCGCTGGCTGCGGCGGTTCTGCTGATCCTGGTGTTCGCCAAAGGCCCACCCGACACCGCTCCGACCGCTCCGGCGGCGACCAGCCTGGCGGCCGTGCCTCCGCCGCCGCCCCGCCATATGCAAAAGGAATGCATCACGGTCTCGGGCGCGACCTACTGCACCAAGAGCTAGGCCGGCCGCGCCGGCGCGCGGCACAAACTTTTCGAATTGAATGTCGGCTCGTGTGCGATGCGCTGTGACAGATCGGCGCATCGGCTGAGTCCGGCTTGACAGTTTGCGCCGTCGCCGCCAACGTTCATCCGTACGCCACCGACTCTTCGAGCGGGCAGCTTCGCGGCCGCCGGCCGTGGAGCGCCATGAGATGAATCGCAATGTTGAAGGATGCGCGCGGCCTCGGCGTCGCGCTGATCTGGCTCGTTGCCGCGGCCGGCGGGATAGGCGGCGCGCGGGCCGAAGTCCCGACCGGCGCGATGGCGTCGGCGGCCAGCGCGACGGTGTTCGCGGGGTCGTCTCCCACGGCGGGCAGCCAACCACCGGTCCAGACCGTGGCCGAGCGGTCCGCCTCACCCGTCGTGCTGCCTCCGACGTCCGGCTATGTCGCGCCTCCGACGATAAGTCAAACGAGTCAGGCCGGTCCCGCGGACAGTCACCCGCCGACACGGCCGCGCTGGAGCGCCGGTCGGCCGGCAAAAGGCGCCTTCGATCCCGAAAGGAGGGACGCGAGGGGGCGTTCGCGGCCCGGCCCGGGCGGCTTCCTCACGGCGGCTTCGGTCGACCCGGTCGGCTCGGGCGAAGCTTATATCGGCTCGTACCTGGTTGGCGTCTTCACGGCCATCGCCGTCGCCTTCCCACTGGCCCTGATGGCCGTGAGATCCGCGAGGCGGGCGCCCGCTCGGCAAGTAGGCCCGGGCCAACCGGCCATGCGCCAACGCCGCCCGCCCGTCGAGCCGGCCCCCGCCGAGGCGCCGCCGGCCGCGGCTGAACGTGGTCAGAACCGGCGCGAGGCCTCGGACCTGGCGCCTCGACCCAAGAAAAAACGCATCACTTCTTCCATGCGCGCGGCCGGCGCCTCGGCGCTCGAAAGCTCGGCTGGCGCGGAGTCTTTGGAGGAGGCGGCCGCCGCGATCTACCTGGCCATGGAAGACCGCCGGATCCGCGATCTCTTTCACTAACCGGCCGCCAGGCGCGCGGCCCATGCCCGGTTAGATTCACCGGCCGTTCCGCGCTATGCTCCTTGGGCGATTCCAAGCGCTGGGCCGGAGCAGGCCTTGACCGAGACCGACCTCTATCTACTCAAGGTCGACGCCGTCGCCGGCGAGGGCTGCAAGTATGAGATGGGCCGCGAGATGCGCCTGCTCGTGATGTGCAAGGCGGCCTCGCGCTCCGCCGCCGCCGAGACGGCCCTCACGCCGCTGGCGCTGGCCGGCTGGACGCGGCCCAAGATGATTGACGTCGCGCCGATGGCCCCGGACCCGGCGACGATCGCCGGCGTGCCGGGCCAGGCGACCCGCCACGCGCTCGCCAACGGCTACGCCATCGTCGCCTATCCGTGAGCGGAAAACGCCGGCCGCGGCGCTCCGTCGTCGGACAAATCCCGTGCGACAATATGACTGCCCACCGCCGGTCTCTACTCGGGTAGGTTATCCACATGACCAACTCAGATCGCATCAAGGTCGAGTCCTGGGCCAACCTCGCTGGCGACAAGCGGCGGCGGGTGGCGGAAATGGGCGCCAGCGCGCCCGAAGGCGAGACCGTCCGCGCCGAGGCCGAGCGCCTCGAGTCGCTGATCGACTTCTACAAGGCCAGTCTGGCCGCCCACTGAGGCGGCGCGGACGAGCAGCCGGCGACGGCGAAAGAGCGCTCGTCTGCTTCATCGGAACATATTGCGAACCTAGAACAAATCAGGTACGCATTATCCCCTGGGCTCACGTCCAGCCGAAAAATCGTCTCCAAACCGGACGGCGAGCGGAATCATGGGATAGATGGCGGGCGAGATGAACAACACGGCGCTGAGACTGGTGGGAAAAGACGACGGCGACAAGCAGCGGGCCCTCGAGGCGGCGCTGGCGCAGATCGACCGGGCCTTCGGCAAGGGCGCGGTGATGAAGCTGGGCGAAAAAGGCAAGGTGGTGGAGATCGAGTCGATCCCCACCGGTTCGCTTGGCCTCGACCTTGCGCTGGGCATCGGCGGCCTGCCCAAGGGCCGGGTGGTGGAGATCTTCGGCCCCGAAAGCTCGGGCAAGACGACCCTGGCCCTGCATGTAGTGGCCGAGGTGCAGAAGGCTGGCGGCGCGGCCGCCTTCGTCGACGCCGAGCACGCGCTCGATCCGTCCTACGCCCACAAGCTGGGTGTCAATCTCGACGACCTCCTGGTCGCCCAGCCGGACACAGGCGAGCAGGCGCTGGAGATCACCGACACCCTGGTGCGCTCGGGCGCGGTCGACATCGTGGTCATCGATTCGGTGGCCGCCTTGACGCCGCGGGCGGAGATCGAGGGCGAGATGGGCGACAGCCTGCCGGGCCTGCAGGCGCGCCTGATGAGCCAGGCCCTGCGCAAGCTCACCGCGTCCATTTCCAAGACCCAGACCCTGGTCATCTTCATCAACCAGATCCGCATGAAGATCGGGGTCATGTACGGCAGCCCGGAGACGACCACGGGCGGCAACGCGCTGAAGTTCTACGCCTCGGTGCGGCTCGACATCCGCCGCACCGGCTCGGTCAAGCTGCGCGACGAGGTCGTCGGCAACAACACCCGGGTCAAGGTAGTGAAGAACAAGGTCGCCCCGCCGTTCCGCGAGGTCGAATTCGACATCATGTATGGCCAGGGAATCTCCAAGCTGGGCGAGATCATCGACCTCGGGGTCAAGGCGGGCGTGGTCGAGAAGTCCGGCTCCTGGTTCTCCTACAACAGCCAGCGCATCGGCCAGGGCCGCGATAACGCCCGCGAGTTCCTGAAAGCCAATCCGGACATGGCGGCGGAGATCGAAAAGGCGGTGCGCGGCAACGCCGGCGTCATCGTCGAGGAGCTGCTGGTCGGCGGGCCCATGGACGACGACGAATAGGTCGTCCGAAAGC
>JBOHLC010000297.1:0-3855 GCA_050729395.1 Caulobacteraceae bacterium | reverse complement strand
CTCCCGCCCTTCGGGCGTACTCCCCCCGCTTCGCAGGGGGAGATCAATTGATCCTCCCCCGTTTACGGGGGAGGGAGACCCCGAAGGGGTGGAGGGGGCGTGACCCGCCTGCTCGTATTCGAGCCTTCGTTCCACAAGATCGAGAGCGCGCTCGCCGGGATGCCGGTCGAGCCGCTGGTCCTTGGCCGCGACAGCGCGATCACGCTCGCTGGCGCCACCGTCGCACGTGAGGACGCGGCGCCGGAGATCGCCTGGTTCAGCGGCGATCTCTACCAGCAGCCGGCCGCCGGCGCCTTCGTCGGCGCCGTCCTCGCCTCGCCCGACCTCAAGTGGTTCCAGACCGCCGCCGCCGGCTTCGACCATCCGGTCTTCGCCCGCATCGCGGCCAAGGGCGCGCGCTTCACCACCAGCCACGGCCAGGCGGTCGGCATGGCCGACTATGTGCTCGCCGGCGTGCTCGATCACTTCCAGCGCGGGCCGGAGCGGCGCGCGGCCCAGGCGGCCGGTGAGTGGAAATCCTTCCCGTTCCGCGAGGTCCTCGGCACGACGTGGCTCATGGTCGGCTTCGGGGCCATCGGCGCGGGCGTCGCCGCGCGGGCCAGGGCCTTTGGCGCGCGTGTCATCGGCCTGCGCCGCGACCAGGCGGGCGATCCCGCGGCCGATGTCATCGACCGGCTCCAGTCCCTGCCGGATCATCTCCCCGCCGCCGACGTCGTCGTGCTGTGCGCGCCGCTCAACGATAATACTCGCCACATCGCTAATGGCGTCTTCTTCGCCGCCATGAAGCCGGGTTCGGTGCTGGTCAATGTCGGCCGGGGCGGCCTGGTCGACGAGCCGGCCCTGCTGGCGGCGCTCGATCTGGGTGTCCCGGCCCACGCCGTGCTCGACGTGTTCGAGACCGAGCCCCTGCCGGCCGACAGTCCGTTCTGGCGACACCCGCGCGTCAGCCTCACGGCGCACTCATCCGGGATCACGGGGATTCAGGACGAGCGCAATCGCGCTCTCTTCCTCGACAACCTCGCCCGCTACCTCGCCGGCCGGCCACTGCTGAACGAGATCGATCCGAAGGACTTGCGTGGATAATCGTATTGGCTTGGCGCGTCGGCGAAGCCAGGAAAGAGATCCACAGATGACGCAGATTTACGCAGATGAAGAGAAGAATGGCCGCTTCGCGGCGGCTTGAGCGTCGCCGTCGATGCCGGCGAACGCCCCGAATGGGCTAGACTTTCTTATCTGTGTCCATCTGCGTCATCTGTGGATAAAAGTCTTCTCTTCCTGCTCACCCCACCGCCTGCGTCAAAGCGGAAAATTGACAAAGCCCCCGGCGCGGCGCGACTCTTGGCCGAAGTTCCGCCACGGCAGGGAGTCTGGCGATGCGTGCGCTTATTTTGGCCGTCTCCTTGGCCGCATTCTCGGCCGGGGCCACGAACGCCGCCGTCACCGTCTTCGGCAGCGACTCGGCCACCCAATGCTCTCAGGCGGCGATCGCCGGCAAGTCCGACCTGGCCTCGGAGCAATACTGCACCCGCGCCCTGCAGGAGGACACCCTGGACACCGAGGATCGCGCCGGCACCTTCGTCAATCGCGGCGTGATGAAGTTGCGGCGCAAGGAATTCGAGGCCTCTCACGCCGACTTCAATGCCGCCCTGGCCCTCGCGCCGAACATGGCGGAGGCGTGGGTCAACCGCGGCGCGATGTGGGACGGCGAGGGCCAGTACCAGGCGGCGCTCGACGATCTGACCCGGTCCATCCAGCTCGGCGTCAAGGAGCCGGAAAAGGCCTATTTCGATCGCGCCCTGGCCTATGAGGGCCTCGACAACGAGAAGGCCGCCTATTTCGACTATGAAAAGGCGCTCGAACTGAAGCCCGACTGGCAGTTGCCCCAGCACGAACTCCTCCGTTTCCACGTCACCCGCGTCGCCACCCCGGGCTGAACACCTCTGCCGTAGGGAGATGTCGAGCGCGGCTGCAGGGTGCCGCCCCCTTGCGCCCATCGTTTCCTTCGCGGCGAAAGGCCGACTTGAAAATCGGACAGCAATGTCCGACATTCACCCATGAACGGCAGGCAGTTCATCCGTCGGGCGCGCAAGTGGGCCAATGCCAACCAGCACGCGCTGAGCGTGGAAAAGAGTCGCGGCAAGGGTGGTCACCAGATTGTCCGCCTCGGCGGCCGGTGGACCACGGTCAAGACGGGGGAGATTGGAACCGGACTGCTGGCCGCCATGCTGAGCGACCTCGGCATTCCAAAGGGAGAATTTTGAGCCGATGCCAACCGCCTATTCGAGCAAGCCGAGGAGTCGCCACGGACGGACCGCAAGGATGCAAACCACGTGGAGCTATCCCGCCGTCTTCGAGCAGCTGGGCGACGAAATCATCGTTCGCTTCCCCGATATCCCCGAAGCCCTGACCGGCGCGAACACCATGGACGAGGCGCGCGCCCTTGCGGCGGACGTGCTTGAGGAAGCGGTGCTCGCTTATCTGGCCGACGGGCGGCCCGTGCCCGCCCCACGCAAGGCGGCCGGAGGCGAAGAGACCGTAATTCTCGACCCGCTCACCGCCGGCAGGGCCGCCGTGGCCAATCTGATGGCGGCGCAGCACGTCAGCAAGGTGGCTCTGGCCGCCAGAATGCGACGCGATGAAAAGGTCGTGCGCCGCATCGTCGGCGGTGCCGGCGTCGTAACCATGGAGAACGTCACCGCCGCCTTGAAGGCCCTTGGCGCGACGCCCGCGCTGGCGTTGGAGCAGGCCTGACCGGTCACCCGATCTCCCCGGCCAAGCGGCCCCCGCTTGACCGGCTGCCCCACAGGCGTAGGTTCACGGCTGTTCTCCGGGGAGTCCCGTCACAGGGGCTGAGAGGCCGCTTCGCGCGGCGACCCGCCGAACCTGATCCGGGTCATGCCGGCGAAGGGAGGGAGCGCGTGTGGCTTTCGCAAGCCTCTCACCCTTCGCCGCCCGTGTCCCTCGCGCGCAAGGATGAAGGCCATGAACATTGAAACCCCGATCACCGCCCAGATCCCCACCGGCGAGCGTCCAGGTTCGCGCAAGGTCTACCAGGCGGGCGATCTGCATCCTTGCCTGCGCGTGCCGTTCCGGGAGATCGCCGTCCATCCCTCCGCCGGCGAGCCGCCGCTCACCCTCTACGACCCGTCAGGCCCTTACACCGATCCGGCCGCGACCATTGACATCAAGAAGGGTCTCGAGCGCCCGCGCGAGGCCTGGGTGCGCGCCCGCGGCGACGTCGAGGAGATCCCCGCCCGCGACGTCCGGCCCGAGGACAACGGCCACGCGCGCGGCCGCCACCTCGCGCCCGTCTTCCGCTCCGATCGCCAGGTCCTCCGCGGCCGGTCCGGCGCCGCCGTCACCCAGCTCGAATACGCCCGCGCCGGCGTCGTCACCCCGGAGATGGAGTTCGTCGCCATCCGCGAGAACCTGCGCCGCCGCCCGCAGGACCCCTTCATCCGCGACGGCGAGGATTTCGGCGCGGCGATCCCCGATTTCGTCACCCCCGAGTTCGTCCGCGAGGAGGTGGCCCGCGGCCGCGCCATCATCCCGGCCAACATCAACCATGGCGAACTCGAGCCCATGGCCATCGGCCGCAATTTCTTGGTCAAGATCAACGCCAACATCGGCAATTCGGCGGTGCTCTCCACCGTCACCGAGGAGGTCGACAAGATGGTCTGGGCGATCCGCTGGGGCGCCGACACCATCATGGACCTCTCCACCGGCCGCAACATCCACAACATCCGCGACTGGATCATCAGGAACTGCCCGACCCCGCTCGGCACCGTGCCGATCTACCAGGCGCTGGAGAAGGTGGGCGGCGTCGCCGAGGACCTGAACTGGGAGGTGTTCCGC
>JBOHLC010000296.1:0-2074 GCA_050729395.1 Caulobacteraceae bacterium | reverse complement strand
CCTCGGCGAAGGGGAGGAAGGCCCCGTCCCCGGGTTCTTCATCATCGCCATGGGCAAGCATGGCGCTTTCGAGCTCAACTATTCCAGCGACATCGACCTGATGGTCTTTCACGAGCCCGCGGCGCTTCCGGTGGCCGCGGACGCCGAACCTGGCTCCATCGCCATCCGCCTGACGGAGCGCCTCGCCGGGCTGCTGCAGGCGCGGACCACCGAGGGCTATGTCTTCCGCGTCGACCTCCGTCTCAGGCCCGATCCGTCGTCGACGCCGCTGGCCGTCCCCGTGCCGTGGGCCTTCGGCTACTATGAGAGCGTCGGCCAGAACTGGGAGCGAGCCGCGCTGATCAAGGCCCGCGCCGTGGCCGGCGACATCCCACGCGGCGAGGCGTTCCTGGCCGATCTCGCGCCGTTCATCTGGCGCCGCAACCTCGACTTCGCGGCCATCGCCGACATCCATTCGATCAAGCGCCAGATCCATGCCTACAAGGTCGACGAACGCCTGACCGCGGCCGGCGCGGACTTGAAGCTCGGACGCGGCGGCATCCGCGAGATCGAGTTCTTCGTCCAGACTCAGCAGCTCATCCTGGGTGGACGGCATCCAGGCCTGCGCTCGCCCCGTACCCTGGACGCCCTCGCCGCCCTGGCCGACGCCCGCCAAGTGAGCGCGGCGGCCGCCGGCGACCTCGCCGCCGCATACCAACGCCTGCGCGCCTGGGAGCACCGCGTTCAGATGATTGGCGACGAGCAGACGCACAGACTTCCGGAGTCCGACCCGGACCGCCGCCGCGTAGCCGCGCTCGCCGGCTTCGATACCCTGCGCGCCTTCGACACCGCCATCGAACGGACCCTGCGCGCGGTCAACAAGCACTACGGCGCGCTTTTCGCCGGCGAGGAACCGCTCTCTTCCCGCCACGGCAGCCTCATCTTCACCGGGGTCGACGACGACCCGGAGACCCTGGCGACGCTGGCGCGCATGGGCTTCGCCCATCCGGCGCAGGTCTCGGGCGCGATCCGCGCCTGGCATCACGGTCGAATCGGGCCGACGCGCACCGAGCGCGGCCGCGAACTCCTGACGCGACTGGCGCCGCGACTGCTGGAAGCGGCGGCGGCCACCGGCGCGCCGGAGGCGGCCTTCACCCGCTTTTCCGACTTCTTCTCCCGTCTGACCAGCGGCGTGCAGGTGCAGTCCCTGTTCCTGGCCCAGCCGGCTCTGCTGGCCCTGGTGGTGCGGATCATGGCCTTCGCCCCGCGCTTCGCCGCCACTCTGGCCCGCCATCCCGCCGCCCTCGACGCCCTGCTCGATCCGGGTTTCTTCGGTCCAATCGAGGCGCCGGCCGGCCTGGCCGAGCGGTTGGCCGGCGCGGCTGATTTCGAGGGAGCCATGGATCTCGCCCGGCGCGCGCGGCGCGAACACGCCTTTCGCATCGCGGTCCAGGTGCTGGAGGGCACGGCGAGCGCGCAGGCGGCCGGCGCGGCCTTCACCGATCTGGCCGACGCCCTCATCGCCGGCCTCTCGACGGCGGCGCTGGCCGAGGTGGAACGGGCGTTCGGGACCATGGATGGCGAGGTCGCGGTGATCGCGCTCGGCAAGTGCGGCTCGCGCGAGATGACCGCCCAGTCCGATCTGGACCTGATGACCCTTTATCGGCCGGACTCGCCCGACGCGGTCTCGGCCAGCGCCGGGCTGTCGGCCGACACCTTCTTCGCCCGCTTCACCCAGAGGCTGGTGGCGGCGCTTTCGGTCTACACCGCCGAGGGCGGCCTTTACGAGGTCGACCTTCAGCTTCGCCCGTCGGGCACCAAGGGGCCCGTGGCCGTGAGTCTCGCCGCATTCGAAGGCTATTACGCCGGGGAGGCCGAGACCTGGGAGTTGCTTGCCCTCACCCGCGCGCGGCTGGTCTGGTCGACGTCCGACGACTTCGCCCGCTCGGCGGCGGCGGCAATCGAGACAGCCTTGCGCCGCCCGCGCGACGCCTTGGCCACCGCCCGCGACGTCAGGGAAATGCGCGCCCTCATGGCCGCCGAACGTCCGCCGGACAGTTTCTTGGACATGAAGCTTTCGGATGGCGGGCTGGTG
>JBOHLC010000295.1:0-3738 GCA_050729395.1 Caulobacteraceae bacterium | reverse complement strand
GTGTTGGGCCGCACCGCGGCTCGCCAAGCGGCCAGGTCCGGCCCGTCCACGAGGGTCGTTTCGACGCCGAACCGCGGCGCCCAGGTGTTGAGGATCCAGCGGCACGAGCCGAACAGCGCCTTGCCGGTGACGACATGGTCGCCCGCGGCGAGCAATCCCATCAGCGCCAGGTGGACGGCGGCCATGCCCGAGGCGGTCGCGCGGCACGCCTCGGCGCCCTCCAGCAGGGCCAGGCGCTGTTCGAACATGGCCACGGTCGGGTTGCCGTAGCGGGCGTAGATGAAGCCCGGATCCTCGCCGGAAAAGCGCGCGTCGGCCGCCTCGGCGCTCTCGTAGGCGAAACTCTGGGTGAGGTAGAGCGCCTCGGCGATCTCGCCATGGGCCGAGCGCGCCAGCCCGCCCCGGATGAGGCGGGTGGCGATGTCCCAATTGTTCGGACCCTCGGCCATGGGGCCCCGTGCCGCAAAAACGCGGCGCGGGAAAGGCGCCGACCATCACGCAAGCTTAGTAGCGCGGGCGGCCGCGAATCTTGAACCACCTATCCTCGGGCGCCGCGGGGGCGAAGGAATCCGCCGAGGTGACGCTCAGGTCGGTGAAACCGGCCGCTTCGAAAAGGGCGAGCGCCTGGGCTTGCGAGTACCAGCGAACCGCCGGCGAGCGGGCGTGGAATTCGCTTTTCACCACCTTGCCGTCGCGCAGCAACTCATAGCGGTTCTCCTCGTGCTCGAGTTGCTGTTCGTGGTCGTAGCGGGCCCGGATCCAGCGGCGAACGACCGCGCCATCTTGCGGGCGCGCCGCCTCCGCGAAGTTGTACCAGTCTGACCATTCCATCTGGAGCGGTGTGCGCCGGCCCGGCCACATCTTGGAGCTGAATGACAAGGCGAGCATCCCGCCCGGCGAAAGATGCTCGCGGAAGGCGCCCATGGCTCGCGCGGCGGAGTCCGAATCCGTTAGCAACAAGATCGACAGGGAAGGAACGAAGATCGTCGCGTAGCGCCGGGGCAGCTCCAGTCTTTCCATCTCCTGTTCGAACAGTCGGTTCTGGATGTCGATGCCGCTGGTTGCCGCCTTGGACCGGCAAAGAGCCAGCATCTCTGGCGAATTGTCGACGCCGTCGACGTCCAGGCCGGCCGCCAGGAAAGGGAGGAGCAGCCGGCCGGTGCCGCAGCCGACATCGAGCGCCGGTCCGGCCTGCTCTTCGATGAGCGAGCGCCAGAACGCCGCGTCGGGCCACGCGGAAGTGTCGCCGCGCAGCAGATCCCACGCCTCGGCGACCATGCCGCGATATTCGTAGTCTTCGTCCGGACGCTTGACGGCGTCAGTCATGATGGATCGGTCTCTGGAGCGCGGCCCCCGGTTGCCGCCCTCACCCTAGGCGCGTCGAGGGACCAGGGGAAAGGGCGCCGCCGGTCGTAGGGAACTGACATTCGGCTTGCCGCCCCTTTCCGAGGTGAACCGCGATCACTAAGATAAAGGCCGAAGACGCGTGGCCGGCCCGCGCGCCCCCAATCCGGACGAACGCTCAAGGGAGATCGGCATGCGCGAGTACATGAAATTCTACATCGACGGCCAGTGGGTCGATCCGGTCACGCCCAAGAGCCTCGATGTCATCAACCCGGCCACCGAGGGCGTGGCGGGGCGCATTTCCGCCGGCTCGGCCGCCGACGTCGACAAGGCGGTAAAGGCCGCGCGCAAGGCGTTCGAGACCTACTCCCAGACCACGCGCGAAGAGCGCATCGACCTCTTGGAGCGCATCCAGGCGGAATACCAGAAGCGCTTTGGCGACATCGCCCACGCCATCACCGAGGAGATGGGCGCGCCGGCGAGCCTGGCCCAGCGCGCCCAGGCGCCGATCGGCATCGCCCACATCGCCACCGGTATCGCCGTGCTCAAGAATTACCAGTTCGAGGAAGATCGCGGCGCCACGCGGATCGTCAAGGAGCCGATCGGCGTGTGTGGCATGATCACGCCGTGGAACTGGCCGATCAATCAGATCGCCTGCAAGGTGATACCGGCGCTGGCCACCGGCTGCACCATGGTGCTCAAGCCTTCCGAGGAAGCGCCGTTCTCGGCCATCATCTGGGCCGAGGTCATGCACGCGGCGGGCGTGCCGGCTGGGGTGTTCAACCTCATCAACGGCACGGGCGCCGAAGTCGGCGCCGCCATCTCGGCCCATCCGGGCATCGACATGGTCTCCTTCACCGGCTCGACCCGCGCGGGCGTGGAAGTGGCCAAGGCGGCGGCCGCGACGGTCAAGCGTGTGGCCCAGGAGCTTGGCGGCAAGAGCCCGAACATCATCCTGGAGGACGCCGATTTCACCACCGCTGTCGGCGGCGGCGTGCGCCATGTGATGCAGAACTCGGGCCAGTCGTGCAACGCGCCCACGCGGATGCTGGTGCCGGCCAAGAAGATGGGCGAGGCCATCACCATCGCCAAGGAAGCGGCCGAATCGACCACCGTCGGCGATCCCAACGGCAACGCCCAGATCGGCCCGGTGGTCAACCGGACCCAGTGGGAAAAGATCCAGCGCCTGATCAAGGCCGGCATCGACGAGGGCGCCACCCTGGTCACTGGCGGCACCGGCCGGCCGGAGGGCCTGGACAAGGGCTTCTATGTCAAGCCGACGGTGTTCGCCAACGTCAACAACGGCATGGCCATCGCCAAGGAGGAGATCTTCGGACCGGTGGTCTCGATCCTCGGCTACGACAGCGTCGACGAGGCGGTGGACGTCGGCAACGACACCGAATACGGCCTGGCCGCCTATATCTCGGGGACCGACATGACCAAGGTGCGCAAGGTTGCCTCCAGGCTGCGCGCCGGTCAGGTGTCGATCAACGGCGGCGGCGGAGACATGACCGCGCCGTTCGGCGGCTACAAGATGAGCGGCAACGGTCGCGAGTGGGGCGACTTCGGCTTCGAGGAGTACCTCGAGGTCAAGGCCGTGCTCGGCTACACGCCCAAGCAGGCCGCGGAGTAGGGGCTCAACACCCCTCCCGCCCTTCGGGCGTACTCCTGCTCCCCTGCGAAGCGGGGGAGGGGGACCCCGAAGGGGTGGAGGGCGCGGCCGCCCTCCCGGCTTCGCCGGCGCTCCCCGCATGAATGGGGGGAGATCGGTGGAAGGGGCCGGCCCACGTCCGCCGGCGGTGCGCCCAGCCCATCGGAGGATGGAGCAGCGTCTCCCGCGGGCTCCATTTGTTGCGCGCGCGGCCCTTGGCGGCCATGTCGGCGGCGTTTTCCGCGCGCGTGCCCAGGAACAGATGTTCCGGATTTACGCAGGCGCGATTATCGCAGCGGTGCAGAACGCAAAGCCCGGTAGGGATCGGTCCATGAGCCAGCTCCCAGCTGATCCGGTGGGCCATCTGCCTGCGCCCGGGGGCGACGCAGCACAGGCCGTAGCCTTGCGGGCTGAGGCCCTTCTGCCAGATATGGCAGCCGGTCCTGGGATCGACCGCGATGTAGTTGCGCAGGCGCTCCGCCGCGGTGCGGCAATGGAGCTTGGGAAGCGAACCTATGCCCCATCGCGTGCGCAACCGCGCATAGTGCATCTGGCACAGGCCCCTGGCGCGAGCGGGCCGGTGGCAACCGTCGATACCGCAAGTCTTCATTTTTCCGTCCCGCTCGGCTGAAATTGATTTGCGTATTGCAAACCATCTTGGCGCGCATGTCAAGCGAGAAAATTGCGATTTGTATATCCTCCCCCGTTTACGGGGGAGGGTGACCGCGAAGCGGTGGAGGGGG
>JBOHLC010000294.1:0-17502 GCA_050729395.1 Caulobacteraceae bacterium | reverse complement strand
CCCTGGCGCTGGGCCTCGTCGCGGCCGGCGTGGCCTGGTTCGTCGCCCGCGGCTTGCGACTCTAGCCGTGTCCGAGGGGCCCGCTGGTTGGTCGGAGCTGGTCGGACCGCGCCTCGCGCCGCGCACGGCCCTGGTGCTCTTGGGCATCTGGCTCAACGCCGCCGATGGCCTAGTCACCTCGACCATCATGCCGTCGGTGGCCCGCGATCTGGGTGGCTACGCCTGGTTCGGCTGGGCCGTGGCCATCTACCTGCTGGGCGCCATCCTGGCCGCCGCCAGCGCCGGCCAGCTCGCCGCGCGCCTAGGCCTCAAACGCGCCATCGTCCTGGCCGCCCTGGTCTACGCGGCCGGCTGCGGCCTCAGCGCCGCCGCTCCCGGCATCGCGCCGTTCATGGCCGGCCGCCTGGCCCAGGGTCTCGGCGGCGGCTGGGTGGTCGGCTTCTGCTATGTCGCCATCAGCCAGATGTTCGCCGAGCGCCTGTGGGCGCGCATGTTCGGCGCCGCCGCCGGGGTGTGGGGCGTGGCCAGCTTCCTTGGGCCGCTGGTCGGCGGGGCCTTTGCCGAGGCCCACTTCTGGCGCGGGGCCTTCTGGATGTTCGCGGCTCAGGGGCTCGTCCTGGCCGCCGCCGCGCCGGCCTTGCTCGGCCGTGAACCGAAGGCGGAGGGATCCGCGCGCCGCCCGCTCGCCTGGCGCACCCTGGCCGTGCTCACGGCGGCCATCCTGGCCATCGCGGTGGCTGACGTCGCGCCGGGCGCGGCGAAGGCGCTCGCGCTCCTCGCCACGGGCGTCGCTCTTCTCGTCGCCGCCGGCGTGGTCAATGTCCGGCCACGCGAAAGGCTCCTGCCGCCCGAGGCCATGCGCCCGGCCACCCTCGCCGGGGCGGGCTACGCCATGATCTTCGTCATGAGCGCAGCCTCGGTGGTGTTCGGCGTCTATGGCGCGGCCATCCTCCAGGTCCGCGCCGGCCTCAGCCCACTCTCCGCCGGCTATGTGGTAGCCAGCGACGCCGTCGGCTGGACGCTCACCGCCCTCATCGTCTCGGGCCAGCCGGACCGGCGCCACGGCGGCTTCATCCTCGCCGGCGCGCTGACCATCAACCTCGGCATGATCCTGCTCGCGCTGACCATCGGTTCGCGCGATCCATGGGCCGTGGCCGTGGCCGGCTTCGTGCTCGGCGCCGGTTTCGGCCTCGCCTGGTCGCTGGTCACCCGCCGCATCCTGGCGGCCCTGCCGGAAGAGGACCGGGCCATCGGCGCGGCGGCCTCGCCAACCGCCCAGATGATCGGCTCGGCCGCCGGCGCGGCGGCGGCCGGGGCCTTCGCCAACCTCCTGGGGCTGGCCCACGCCTTCACGGCGATCGCGGCCGCGCGGGCCGCGCCGTGGCTCTTCGCCGCCTTCATTCCCTTGTCGGTTCTGGGGCTCCTGGCGGCGGCGCGTCTGGCGCGCGCGGGCGCTCCGGCGGTCAGTCCACGATAGTGGGGGCGTGCGAAAGGCGATGGTGTATCTGTCTCACCTCGGTGGGGGCAAAACCTTGAGAAACGGCGATCAAGTTGTGCTGGCTATCCGGCAGCCTCCGCGGGGCGCCAGGTTGATCCTGCGGGTGCTGTCCCTCGAGGGTGACGACATCTTCGCGATCTCTTCTTTGGAAACCACCCCAGGCCGCCCGGTCAGGCTACAGCTCGATCCGCGCAAGGTCGAGGCGGCCTACACGACCCCGGGCGAGCCGATGCTGTATTTCTATCAGGAAGTCATCACGCTCAATGACTGACCTCGGCGGCGATCAGGTCGTCAGGTCACCGTCCAATCCTATCCGCGGTTCACTCCGCGCCCGGCCCGCGCTTCGCCATCCATGATGCCGCGGATGTAGGACACGTCGGCCTGGATCTGGTCGATCTTGCCCAGCCTGTCCTCGGTCGCGCCGACGCGCGCCTTGAGCGCGGCGATCGTGGCCCGGATGGAGCCCCAGCCGACGAAGAAGGCCACCGCGCCAGGAATGAGGGGGAAGCCCGCGCCGATGAGGCCCGCAATCAACGTGGAATCGAGGCTCATCGCGCCCCTCCCGCAAAGCTCGTCGAAGGAGAGGGCGCCGGCCTAGCCCGCAACCTCGCCGGCTCCGCAAACGAACGATGCCTGACACTAATTCTCATATTGCATATTGCATCATATTTTGAGTGCCACGTCAAGGGCGAAGTTTACGATTTGCGTCCTTCATCGCACTGCGGAAATTTTTTCCGCATGGGCCCGGAACCGCCCCCAGCAAGCGGCGTTTTCACTCGCGTCTTCTCGCTCAATGTTTCGCCCCCCCGACTGAAGGCGAGAAGCCGGGCCCGGTTCGAGCGCAAACGTTCGAACCGGGCCTTTATTTTTGTCCCCGTCCACTCAAGTCCTTACCTCCGTCCCACAGGGGCGCCGCGCGCCTCGGCCTGGGCCGTCAGGGTGGCGCAATCGGCGCCCTTGGCCCCGGGAGCGATGAACGGAACGATTGCCGCCAGCGGCCAGGCGAGCGCGCCCAAGGCCACGGAGAGCGCCGCCTGCGGCGCGGCCTTGGCCACGTCCACGCCCAGTTTCGGCTTCTCGAGTGGACCCTTGAGGGTGATCGGCGCGCCGATGCGGAGCAGGCGAAACTTCTTCGGCTTGCCGGCGAAGGCCAGGTTCATTGTCTCGTCGCGCAGATTCACATCGCCGCTGCCGGTGGCGATCACCACCCCGGTGTCGAGCACGATCGATTGCGCCTGGAGCACGCCGTCTCTCGCCCGGAAGTCGGCCACCGCGCAGCGGATCGGCGTCGCACCATGGTTCTTGGTCAAGATCAGGATCAGGCCGCGGGCCACGTCGATGCCCATCAGCTCGGCGAAGGCCTGGCGCATCTGCCCGCCGGGGATGACCACGGTGAACTGGCCGTTGGCGTGGGCAGCCGCCGCGCGCACCGAATCCCCGGCGCCGGCCAGCGCCGCCCGGGCATAGAGGCCGCCGGTCACCGGCGGCGTGGTCCCGCCCCGCTCGATCAGGTTTTCCAGCCGCGCGTTGGCCAGGCTGAAGTCGATGGCCGTGAAGGGCGTAGCCCCGCGGGCGTTCAGGCGCACGCGTCCGGCCAGATCGCCTTCGGGCAGGCGCACGGCGAACGGGTCGATGGTCAGCAGGCCGTGGTCGAGGGCCAGCTTCATATAGAGGTTTTTCGTCGGCAGCTTGCCGGCGATCACCCGACGGGCGCTGTAGGTCAGGCGCGCGTCGGTGGCGCGGATGCGGCGCACATCCAGCCGCGCGTCCGGCAACAGGCGGTGCTCGGCCGTCAGCTTGGCGGCCATGATTTTCTCGTTCCGCGAGACCACGTGCCCGGCCGTGTGGCGCGGGCCGCCGCCGATCACCGCCTCGAGGTCCGTCAGGTGCAGCCGGTTCGAAACGAGGTCGGCGGTGACGAACGGCCGCCGGGTCGTGTCGTTCACGCTGATCGCGCCGGCGAGGTCGGAGTCGCCCACCCGGCCGCTCAGGCGGCGGAAGGCGAAATATTCGCCGGCGCGGGCGAAGCCGGCGGTCAAATCATAGGGCGGCGTGTCGGGCAAGGCGACGCCGGTCAGGGAATAGAGCTGGCCGAAATCCTGTCCGCTGGCGTGCACCCGCCCGCTGATGTGGCCGAAGTCGAACGGCCTGGCGAAAGCCCCCTCGGCCGCGATCCGGGTCGCGCCTGAGTCGATGCGGGCGACGAAGCGATAGGGTTTGTTCGGGTCGATGTGGATCAGCGGCCCGCCGCGCGCGGCGAGCGTGAAGCGCGCGCCCTTCAGCGTGCCGGCGCCGTCCAGGCGAAAGACGCCCCGGCCCGAGCCGGCGATATCCTCGCTGGAGCTGGCCACGCCGCGAAAGCGCACCTGGCGGTGTACGTCGACATAACTGACAACCCCATCGCGCATCACCAGGTGCTCGATGGCCGGCAGCTTCAGCGGGCGCGGCTTGCCGTTCTGGGTATTGCGCCAGTTCTCCCGCCCGGCCGCGTCGCGGTAGAGGGCCACCGCCGGCCGGTCCGCCTCCACAAGGGGCAGGATGACCTTGCCGTGCAGGATCAGCGGCTTCAGCTCGATCTGAGCCGAGAAGCTCGGCAACCGCGCCATCGGCCCGGCGCCGGCCCATTTCGGATTGCCGATGGTCACGCCGCTCACGCTGGCGCTCGGGTTCCACGACCAGGGATGGACGACCAGATTGCCGGAGATGGTCACCGGCCGGTCGAGCCGGGCCGAGAGGTAGCGCGCCAACGGCCCGCGCAGCCAGTTCCACTGGAAAAGGGTGATGAAGACGGCGATGGCCGCGATGAGCAACAGCGCCAGGGCGGCCCAAATCCTGGGCGGGGTCACCAGCGGTCGATGGTGGGCATGGGGGACAGTGGCTGCGGTCACGCGCGGCCTCGCTTTCGATACGTCCCCTCCCCGCTAAACGCCTGATCCCGCTAGGATCGTTCCTTCGCGGGGCTTGATGTGCGGAGACTGCCTCGGTTTCGGGGCGGCCGGCGGGGTTGTCACGATGGTGGCGACTTGACGGACAGCGATCAGCCGAGGGACGACCTATGCGACTTGGCGGAAGCTTTTTCGAGGAGGGCGCGTGATGGGCATGAGCTTCGAGCTAATTGTGCTGGCGGCCGCAAGCCTTTGGGGCTTCGTTCAGCTCGTCGCCGCGGCGCAGGCCGCGAACGCGCAGTACGGCCTCAAATGGGCCGCGAGCCCGCGCGACGTCGAGATGGCGCCGCTCAAGCCCATCGCTGGGCGCATCGACCGTAATTTCCGCAATTACATGGAGACGTTTCCGTTCTTCGCCGCCGCGGTTCTCGCCGCGCGGGCGGTAGGGGTTCACAACGAGCTCACCTATTGGGGATCGATCGCCTACCTCGGCGGGCGCGTCGCTTACACGGCGCTTTATATTTCTGGGGTACCGCTCGTCCGTTCGCTGTTCTGGAACGTCGCCACCTTTGGCGTGCTCGCGGTTCTGGCGGCGCCCTTCGCGCCGCGCTGAGGCAGGCGGAGGCAAGCCGCCGGAAGCTTTTCGAAAAGCCGCGCAGTCCGCTCTCGTCCCCGGGCCGACGCCCGCGCGCGCCGCGCGGCGGAGGTGAAGTCAACAGTCTTTGACTTGCGAAATCGCCTGGACCAAGGTCGGCGGGCGAGCCATCGGCAAGGAAGAGAGGCCATGAACATCGCGGTCAAGATCGACGAAGTCCGGGCCACGGCGGAGGCCGCGGCCACGCCGCTCGACGAACTCAATCCCGCGCGCTCGGAGCTGTTCGAGAACGATACGATGTGGCCCTACTTCGAGCGGCTGCGTCGCGAGGATCCGGTCCACTACACGCCGGAAGGCGACTTCGAGCCCCATTGGGCGATCACCAGGTACCAGGACATCCTGGCCGTCGACACCAATCACGAGGTGTTCTCCTCGGAAGGGGGCATCACCCTGCCGCCGAGCGAGCGGGTGGTCCAGAAGATGCTGGCCGAGGGTGGCGGCCAGGGGGCCGGTGGGGGGATGTTCGGCGGTCCGGGCGGCGGCGGACCGGCCATGTTCATCGCCATGGACCCGCCCAAGCACGACGCGCAGCGCAAGACCGTGAGCCCGGCGGTCTCGCCGTCGAACCTGGCCGTCATGGAGCCGCTGATCCGGGAGCGGGCGGCCGCGATCCTCGATTCCCTGCCCATCGGCGAGGAGTTCGACTGGGTCGACAAGGTGTCGATGGAGCTGACGGCGATGACCCTGGCCACCCTCTTCGGCATGCCGCAGGAGGATCGTCGGCGGCTGACCCGCTGGTCGGACGTGGTCATGGCCAGGCCCGGCCACGGCATCGTCGACACCTGGGAACAGAAGCGCGCCGAGATGTTCGAGTACGGAAACTACTTCCTCGGCCTGTGGAACCAGCGGCTGAACGCCGAGCCCACCGGCGACCTGATCTCCATGCTCGCGCACGGCTCCGAGACGCGGGGCATGAACCAGTTCGAGTATCTGGGGAACGTCATACTGCTGACGATCGGCGGGAACGACACCACGCGCAATACCATCTCGGGGAGCGTCTACGCGCTGAACAAATACCGGGACCAGTACGACAAGCTGCGCGCCAACCTATCGTTGATCCCGTCCATGGTGTCGGAGACCATTCGCTGGCAGACGCCGCTGGCGCACATGCGACGGACGGCCAGGCAGGACATCGAGTTTTGCGGAAAGCACATCGCCAAGGGCGACCTCGTGGTCATGTGGTACGTCTCGGGCAACCGCGACGAGGAGGCGATCGCGCGGCCCAACGACTACATCATCGATCGCGAGCGACCCCGCCAGCACCTGTCGTTCGGCTTCGGCATCCATCGCTGCGTCGGCAATCGCCTGGCCGAGCTGCAGCTGCGGGTGATCTGGGAGGAGATCCTGAAGCGGTTCCCGCATATCGAGGTGCTCGAGGAGCCAAAACGCACCTACTCGACATTCGTGAAGGGCTACGAGAGCATGCGAGTGGTCATTCCGGCCCGCGTGTGACGCGGCCCCGCGCTTCGGTAGGAAGATGATGGGAAGAAACCTAGCCACCGTACTCTACGTCATCTTGATGGTGGCGGTGGTGGTCGGCGTGGATATACTGTTCTTCAGGGATCGGTTGTGGCCACGGCTGATGGTGAACGTGGGAATTATCCTGGTGTTCGCGGCGTTCTACTTCAGGTTCCTGAGGCATCCATGAGCGGCGCGAGCGCGCGTTCGCTCCCCTCGCGACGGCAATTACCCTGATTGGTTGCGCGCGCGCCCGGTTTGACACCGGGCCGCTCTGCGCGCTTGCTCCACGGACCCCCGCCGGAGACCCTTAATGGACGCCAAGACCGAGACCCTCATCCCCGTCGACCAGCTCGCGCGCGACAATTCCATCCGCATGCCAGGGGAGAGCGCCCAATATCGCTCGGCCAGGCAGGCGCTGCTGGCCGAGGAGATCGAGCTGCGCCGGCACATCGAGAGGGTCGCCGCGATGCGTCGGTCGCTGCCGCCGGGCGGCCCCGTCACCGGCGACTATCGTTTCGAGACCGAGGGCGGCGCCAGCGACCTCGCCGGCCTGTTCGGCGATAAATCGACGCTGGTGGTCTACAACTACATGTTCGGACCCGAGAGGAAGAGACCGTGCCCGATGTGCACCAATCTTTTGGACGCCTGGGACGGCAACGCCGACGATATCGCCCAGCGGGCCTCGCTCGTGGTGGTCGCGCGCTCGCCGCTGGAACGGCTCACCGCGGTCAAGCGCGAGCGGGGGTGGAAGAACCTCAGACTGGCCAGCGCGCTCACCGACGACTTCACGCGGGACTATGCCGCGAGCCCGGATGGCGGCCTGGATTCCGGCGGGCCGGCGGTCTTCACCCGCGGAGAAGACGGCGTGATCCGCCATTTCTGGTCGCAGGAGATGATGGCCAGCGACCCGGGCCAGGACCCGCGCGGCGCGCCCGACCCGGCGCCCTTGTGGACGGTGCTCGACATGACGCCCGAGGGTCGCGGCGCGGACTTCTACCCCTCGCTGGAGTACCCGGACTAGGCCCGCTCGGGGCCTTCCCACCACGGCGCCAGGCCGGAGGCGCGAGACGCGGGCTTGACTATTCGACAATTCTGGAAATATTGAATCTTGATTCCGACCCGGAGTGAAGCATGAAGCGGATGCACCTGCACGTGAGCGTGCCCGACCTTGCACGATCGATCGATTTCTACGCCGTCCTGTTCGGCGTCCGGCCGTCGGTGGTCAAAGCGGACTATGCGAAATGGATGCTGGACGATCCGCGCTTGAACTTCGCCATCTCCCAGAGGGGCGGACCGGCCGGCGTCGATCATGTGGGCATCGAGGTCGAGAGCGCCGGCGAACTCGCCGATCTCTCCGCGCGATTGAAGGCCGCCGGCCGGAGTACGTTCGACGAGACGGCCACGACCTGCTGTTACGCGAAGTCGGACAAGACCTGGGTGAGCGATCCGGCGGGCGTTCGCTGGGAGACTTTCTTCACCTTCGGCGAGGCCGTCACCTACGGCGAGGACCCGATGGCCGCCGCGCAGAACCGCGCGGCCTGCTGTCAATAGCGATGAACGCCCAGGACGCCGTCGGCGGGCTCTCGGCCCTGGCCCATGAGGGCCGCCTGGAGGTCTTCCGTCTGTTGGTCAAGATCGGTCCGGACGGCATGGCCGCCGGCGACATCGCGCGGGCGACGGGGAGTCTGGCCAACACGCTCTCGGCCAATCTGAACGTGCTCGCCGGCGCCGGCCTGGTCAGCTCCAGGCGCGAGGGTCGCTCGATCATCTACGCCGCCGGCTACGAGACGATGCGCGAGCTGCTGGCCTTTCTGATGGAGGACTGCTGCGGCGGCGCCCCCGAGATCTGCGCCCCGCTGGCGGCCATCGCCGAGCGGGCCGCCTGTTGCGCTTGAGGAGACCGTCATGGGCGCCAGAACCGAGCCGCTGAACGTGCTCTTCCTGTGCACCGGCAACTCGGCGCGCTCGATAATCGCCGAGGCGATCATGAACCGCGAGGGGCGCGGCCGCTTCCGCGCCTTCTCGGCCGGGTCCCATCCCAAGGGCGAAGTCAATCCGCACACGATCGATCTGTTGAAGTCGCTCCACTACCGGACCGAGGGCTTCCGGTCGAAGTCGTGGGACGAGTTCGAGAGAGACGGCGCGCCGAAGCTCGATTTCGTGTTCACCGTCTGCGACGACGCGGCGGCCGAGGTCTGTCCGATATGGCCGGGCCAGCCGATGACGGCCCACTGGGGCATGACCGATCCCGCCGCCGCGAGCGGCTCGCCGGCGCAGGTCGCGCTGGCCTTCGCCGAGACCTACCGGATGATAAACAACCGGATCACCCTGTTCATGAGCCTGCCGCTGGCGTCCCTCGACAGGCTGTCGCTACAGCGCCGCCTCGAAGAGATCGGCCGTCGGCGCGAGGCGGCGCAGGAGGCATGAGCGAGTTCGCCGGGCCGGCGGACGCCAGCCTCGAGCCGCCGCTCGCGCCCTATGGCGTGGCCCACCGCCTGGCGGCCGAGGCGCTGGGCACGTGCCTGTTGCTGGCCATCGTCATCGGTTCGGGCATCATGGGCCAGCGGCTCGCCGGCGGAAACGACGCGATCGCGCTCCTCGGCAACACCCTGGCCACCGGCGCCGGCCTCGTGGTCCTCATCGTCATCTTCGGCCCGATCTCGGGCGCGCACTTCAATCCGGCGGTGACCCTGGCCTTCGCGCTGCGCCGCGAGATCGGCCGGCGCCTGGCGCTGGTCTATGTCGCCGTCCAGGTCGTGGCCGGCGTGGCCGGCGTCTGGCTGGCGCACGCCATGTTCGCCGAACCGATCTTCCAGGTCTCGACCAGGCTTCGCAACGGACCGGCCCAGGGGCTGGCCGAGTTCGTGGCCACCTTCGGGCTCATAGGCGCGATCCTCGGGTCCCTGCGCTTCCGGCCCGAGGCAACGGCCTGGGTCGTCGGGCTCTACATCACCTCCGCCTACTGGTTCACCGCCTCGACCTCGTTCGCCAATCCCGCCGTCACCATCGCGCGGAGTCTTTCCAACACCTTCGCCGGCATAGCCCCGTCGTCGGCTCCGCTGTTCATCGCCGCCGAGCTGCTGGGTTCCGTCGCCGCCGTGGGCGCGTTTAGGTGGCTGCTGCGTTTAAGGCGCTAGGCTCGTTTCGCGCGACGGCGTGATGGTGGGAGCGGCGTGACGGCAAGGTCCGCTTGCCCTTCCGGAGGCCGCGACTAGCCTCGCCTGGTCAGTCTGAGAAACTCCTGCCTAGTCCGGGCGTCGTCGCGGATGGCGCCGGTCAGGTGGCTGGTGATCATGTGCGAGCCGATGGTGTTGACCCCGCGCAGGGTCATGCAGGCGTGCTCGGCCTCGATGACCACGCCCACCCCCTTGGGCTCGAGGATCTGGTCGATTGCGTGGGCGATCTCGGCCGTCAGCTTTTCCTGGATCTGCAGACGGCGGGCGAAGCCGTGGACCACGCGGGCGAGCTTGGAGATGCCAACGACGCGGTTGGTCGGCAGGTAGCCGACGTGCGCATGGCCGAGCACGGGCAGCATGTGGTGCTCGCAGAAGCTGACCACCGGGATGTCGCGCAGCACGACCAGCTCGTCATAGCCGCCCACCTCCTCGAAGGTGCGCTCGAGGTAGTCGCGCGGATTGGACCCGTAGCCGGCGTAGAGCTCGGCGTAGGATTTCGCCACCCGCTCGGGGGTCTCGCGCAGGCCTTCCCGGTCCGGATCGTCGCCGGCCCATTCGATCAGTGTACGGACGGCCGCCTCGGCGTCCGCCTGAGTCACCTTGGATCGCGCCATGTCTCGCCCTTTCCTTCAGGCGCAAGTCTCCTGTGGACAAGGCCGCTCGCGCCATGACTCCCGCGCCCCAAGACTCTAGGGTCGCGCACCGGCCCTTTCAATGCAGGCGATGCCAATGCCCGACGACGCCCCCGCCTTCGACACCCTCGGCGCCTCCGCCCAGGGCAAGCTCAAGAGCCTGATCGAGCGCATCGAGCGGCTGGAAGAGGATCGCAAGGCCGTGGGGGCCGATCTCAGGGAGGTCTACGCCGAGGCCAAGGGGGAAGGCTTCGACACAAAGATCCTGCGCAAGGTCGTGCGCCTGCGCGCGCTGGACAGCGCCAAGCGGCAGGAGGAAGAAGCGCTGATCGATCTCTACATCTCGGCCATCGGGGGCTTGTGAAGCGGACGCCAATCGATTCCAGGACCCAGGCCAAGCGCTCGGCCCTGAACGCGTTGCGGCGCGCCAAGCGCGCGGCCGACAGGTCCGGCGTCGACCTTTCGGCTTGGGAGGGCGAGTTCCTGGGCTCGGTCGAGCAGCGGGTGGAGACCTTCGGCCGCGCCTTCGCCGATCCGGAGAAGGGCTCGCCGGGCCAGGCGCTATCGGGCCGCCAGAGCGTCAAGCTCAAGGAGATCGCCGCCAAGGCGCGGGGCAAGCCGGCGCGTAAGGCCTTCGGGCGAAAGCCGCCCAAGTCCTAGCCGGCTGATCAGCGATGCGGACGGCCACCGCCCGGATGGCCGCCGCCGCCTGAGCGCCGGCCACCGCCGCCGTGGAAGGCGGCCCCGCCGCCCCTAAAGCCGCCGCCGCCATGGAAGCCGCCGCCGCGGAAGGCGCTCGCGCCTCTGAAGCCGCCGCCGAAGCTATGACCGCCCCCACGGTAGACAGAGCGTCCGCCAGCGTAGCCGCGGCCAGCATGGCCGGCGAAAGCGCGCCCGTGGCTTGCTCTCGCGTAGCCGTGACTAACGCCGCGACCTCCGCGGGCGCCATGGAAGGCGGCGCGATTGGCCATATGCGCCGTCCTCGCCCCGTGAGCCGCACCCCCGCGCATTGCCCCGCGGGCCGCCAGGGCCCCGTGCGCGCCGGCCGCGGCCATGCGGCCTCGTCCGGCCAAATGCATCGCCCCGGCGCGGGAGTGCGGATCGGCGGCCGCGGCTCGCGCATGGCCCGCCTGAGCCGTTGTCAACCCGCCGTGGGCGCCCCGCGCGGCCCTGAGTTGCGCGGCCGTCGCCGCGCCGCGCACGCCGCCTCTGCCGCCGTTGTAGCTGATGCGGCCGGCGCCGCGGTTGACCCTGACCGCTCGGTCATAGACCGCGTTCACGTGCAGCGAGCCGAGGTTGTTGACCGCGCGGTTGTAGAAGAAGGTGCGGCCGCGCCAGTAGCCGCCGTCATAGCCGAACCCGCCGTAGCCGAAGCCGTAGTCGATGTCGCCGTAGAAGCCGACGTAGGGGCCCCAGTAGCCGGGGGTGAAGACGTAGACGCCGCCATCCCAGCCCCACCACGGCGGGGTCCATAACAGGTCGATGGCCGGCGGCAGCACCCAGACGCCCGGGATCCAATAGTAGTCGTAGAGCACCGGGTTCCAGCCCCAGTACCCCGGCGTCCACACGTAGCCATAGGCGGGCATCGGCGGCTGCCTCTCGGGGACAAGCGGCGGCGGCGGTCCCGCGCCCTCGGCCACCATCGGCGCGCCCGGCGCGCAGGGATTGGCGGCCACCGCCGGCAGGGCGGCGAGGCTCAGGCCCGCGCCGAGGATCAGCGCCAGGGCGGTGGAGGTCAGATTGCGCATGCTTGGTTTCCTGATTTTCTCAACGCGGCGAAATCGCCGGCGCCGCGAGCGCGAGCGGGGCGCGTCCATCCATACGTCCCTCGCTTTTCAAACGCGGCCGCAAGGGTTGAGTTGCGGTGGCGCGCCGGGCCGGGCATGAGCCGCGGGAGGGCGGAACGGAGATCTCACCATGCGCTTCATCGACGGCGAGGAGGTTCGCCGGCGGCTCGGCTACGAGGCCTGCATCCCGCTGATGCGCGAGGCGATGATCGCCTTTTCCAGCGGCGCGACCCGCCAGCTGCTGCGCGCCATTCTTCCCCTCGATGGCGAAAGGATGTTCGGGGTGATGCCCGGCGCCCTTGCCGCCGACGGGCCGTTCGGAGCCAAGCTGATCAGCGTCTTCCCGGACAAATTCGCCGCCGGCGGCCCCTCGCATCAGGGGCTCATAGTCCTGTTCGACCCGAAAAGCGGCGCGCCGGTGTGCATCATCGAGGCCGGCGAGGTCACCGCCATCCGCACGGCCGCCGCCAGCGCCATGGCGACCGAGGCGCTCGCCCGCCCGGACGCGCGGCGGCTGGCCATCCTCGGCTACGGCCGACAGGCCATCGAGCACGCCAGGGCGCTGCGCGAGGTCCGACCCATCGCCGCGATCACGGTCTGGGGCCGCGACGCCGGCCGGGCGGCGGCGTTCGCCGCCAGCGCCGGGGCGGAACTCGGCCTGCCGGTGACGGCCGCCGCGAACGCGCGCGACGCCGTCGCCGGGGTCGACATCGTGTGCACGGTGACCGCCGCGAGCGAGCCCATCCTCGAGGGCGCGTGGCTGGCGCCCGGCACGCATGTGAACCTGGTCGGATCCGGCCACGCGGGCCAAGCCGAAGCGGACGGCGAGCTTGTCGCCCACGCCCGCTTCATCGTCGACAGCCGGGTCGGCGTTCTTGCCCAGTGCGGTGAGTTTCTGCGCGCGAAAGCCGCTGGTCTGATCGAGGATTCGCACGTCGCGGCAGAGATCGGCGAGGTCTTGATGGGCGTCGCGCCGGGCCGGCGATCCGACCGGGAAGTCACCGTCTACAAGTCACTTGGCCACGTCGCCCAGGACTTGATCTGCGCCTGGGCGCTATACACGGACGATTGGGCCGGGTTACTAAGCACGGTCGCGACTGCGGGTCGCGGCATGCGCGCGACCACGGACGTGTAGAATGACCAATGGCGATCGACCGCGCTCCGGGCGATTTCATGCTCCGCGCCACGATGGCGCGACGCGGTGGTCGGATGGGTGAACGCAAGCGCGACAACGGCAATCGCAGGGGGATGACGGCAGCGGTCCGCGCCCAGGCTGAACTTATGGCGCCGACGACATGCTCGTCAGGAGAGCATCTATGGATCCAGGAGGTTTTGCGTCTCATTTTCTAACCGGAAGCATAGCGTTCACTGGTATCACTGCTTTATTTATCGTATTGATTATGTACTTGGGTTATTCGACCGACATAATGGCGGTCGGCACGAAACGGTTCTTTATAACGACAGTGCTGCTGTTCTTCGTCGCAAGCATACTTGTTGCAGCTTTGATCTTGTTTCCGGATTTGCCGAGCCAGATATACAATTTCTTCAACCGGCTTGGGTACCGGTGACGCGGACCCGTGTCCCCCGCGACCGCGCGTGGCGATCGGCCAGGCTTGCAAGTTTGCCGTTGGTCCGACGCAGTGTTGCGGATATGCAATGGACGACGGGTGCTTCCATAAGGCGCCAGCGATGAGGGAATGCCTTTGCCGCACCTCCTCCTGATCCGCGTCATCCCGTTGATCGCCCGCTACGGCTATGCGGTGCTGCTGCCGATCGCGGTCGTCGAAGGGCCCACCATAGCGGCGATCACCGGAGCTCTGGTGGCGGTGGGCCAACTGGATCCGGTGATTTCCTGCCTTCTGCTCGTGGCCGCCGACCTCGTGGGCGACGCGCTCTACTATGGCCTTGGCCGCTATGGCCACGGCCCGCTGTCGAACTGGATCAACAAGCGCCTGCGGATCACGCCGGAGCGGCTGCGTCCGCTGGCCCAACGCTTCCACGATAACGACTGGAAGCTGATCATGATCGGCAAGACCCAGGCGCTGGGCGGCATCATCCTCTACTTCGCCGGGGCCAGCCGGATGCCCTTCGGCCGCTACATGGCCCTCAATCTGATCGGCACCTTTCCCAAAGTCATCCTGTTCGAGCTGATCGGTTTCGCCCTGGGCTATTTCTTGGGGGCTAGTGTCCTGCACTCCACGCGCTATGTGGACTTCGTCACCGGCAGCCTGTTCACCGTCGCGCTGATATTGCTCGGCGTGTCCTATTGGCTGGTGCGGCGGCGCCTGTTCAAGGACCTGGTCCACGACATTTCCGTCTGACCGGCGCGCTCACCGGCCGCCGGGCGTCGGACAAGCGCTAGCAAAGCCAGATTCTGCCGCAGCACCCCATAGGGCGAGAGCACGCTCAGCGCGTCGAGCGTCATGGAGATCTCTTCGACCAGGCCGCGCCAGCGCCCGACCTTGTGGAACTTGCGGATGTTGAAGACGCCCGGCCAGTCGACGACGGCGATGGTCAGCTTGTCGCGCGTGATCAGGCCGTTGATGAACGCCTCGCCGCCCCATCGCGGCAAACGCTCCATGTGGGCGATCGCCTGGCGCCCCAGCCTGGCCGGGATGACCCGCTCGCCCGACACGAAATCAAGACCCATGGCGCGATAGAGCGCCAGGCTGTTGGCCCTCAAGCTGATGCTAACCTGGGCCTGGCCGTCGAGAACCGGATCGGCCAGGGCCTGGATGTCGGCCGCGCGCACGCCGGCCAGATCAGCGTCCAGCAGCATCAGGTATTCACCTCTGGCCAGGGCGATGCCGCGGCCGAGCGCATAGGTCTTGCCCCGATTGGGCGCGTAGGAAATCACCCGGATCCGCGGATATCTGGCCAGCAGGGCCTCGGTGGCGTCGGTCGACCAGTCGTTGACGACGATGACCTCCAGGAGCGCTGGGTGGCGGTCGACGGCCTCCAGGATGGCCCCGATGCGCTCGGCCTCGTTGTAGGCGCACACAATGCACGAGATCTCGCCCGGCAGGGTGCGCGGCAGGCCCGACTCGTGGGCGAGGGCGAGGGTCGGCCGCCCGGCAGCCGGCTCGCCCCGCGGAGAGGAATCGCCGACCATCGCCCTGACCAGCCTGAGGGCCCGACTTGGGCCCGGATCGCGGCCATTCTTCATCGTGGCTCCGTTTTCTCGCGCGGGACGGATTGCGTCCGCCAGATCAAACGCTTCCGCGCCGTAATTGGTTTAGCCGCAATCCGGCCACGTCGCGAGGGCGCCTGGACGCCACCCGGATCAGTGATGATGCGCGGCGGCCGCGGCCCGTTTGGCGCGCAGCTCGGCTGCGCGCTTGCGCTTCTGGTGCATCTTCAGCTCATGGCCGGCGACGCAGCCGACCGCCGCGCCGGCCAGGGCGTGGTGATGGGCCATGTGTCCGGCGACACCGCCAACGACCGCGCCGGAGAGGCATCCCACTGCGCCGGCCGAGCTGGCGACCCCGCCGGTGGCCAGTGCCAGGCTGGCCGCGAACACCGCGATTTTCTTCATCTCGAGGATTCCTTTGGTTCGCCCCATCGCCCCACCGCCAGTGGCGCCGCCTGGGTGACTCGAACACCCGACCTACGCATTACGAATGCGCCGCTCTACCGGCTGAGCTAAGGCGGCCCTTCAGGCCAAGCCGTGTTTAGCCGCCCCGGCGGCGGGGCGCAATCTGGACGCGACGACCTGGTCGGGTCGCCCTTCGCCGCGGGAGCCCCGCATGGTAGACGGGTCGAAAGCGGGGAGAACATCGACTTGAACGGCTTGCTGCGCGCGCCGACGCGCGAATATCGCTCCATGATCATGGACGCGCGGCGCTGGGACGAATTCCAGCCGCGGGCTGGTGATGTCGTGGTCGCCACCTACCCCAAATGCGGCACGACCTGGACCCAGCGGATCGTCCAGTTGCTGATGTTCCAGTCGGCCGAACCGAGGCCGATCATGGAGACCGCGCCGTGGCTGGACTCCACCCTGTTCCGCTCGAACGGCGAGAATCTGGCCATCCTCGAGGCCCAGCCCCACCGGCGCTCGATCAAGTCGCACCTGCCGCTGGAGGCGTTGCCGATCCTGGACGGCGTGAAATACATCCACGTCGCGCGCGACGGCCGCGACGCTTGCATTTCGATGCACAACCACATGCGCGGCATCCGGCCCGAGGCCATCGGCGTGGCCATGGCCGACGCGATGAAGGACCCGCGCCTCATTGAACGTCTGGCGGGAAATCCCCGCCTGGAGACGCCGGAAGACGTGCACGCGTGGTGGCTTGGGTGGATCGAGCGGGCCGAGGCCGACGCCACCTGGGCCTATGGCGACGACCTGCCTTTCTTCGAATTCGAGGCGGGCTATTGGCGCGACCGCCGAGCGCCCTGGCTGCTGATGGTCCATTTCAACGATCTCAAGGCCGACCTTTCCGGCGAGATGCGGCGGATCTCGGCCTTCCTCGACATCGACACGCCCGAACCCGTGATGGACGGGCTGGTTTGCGCCGCCTCGTTCGAGGCCATGAAAGCGGAGGGCGAGGCGCTGCTGCCGGCAATCGGCGAACACTTCGATCGCGGCGCCGAGCGGTTCCTGTTCAAGGGCTCCAACGGCCGCTGGAAGGACGTTCTCACGACCGAGGACCTGGAGCGCTACGACGCGGTGGTGAAGCGCAAGTTCACGCCCGACCTGGCGGCCTGGATCGAGGGCGGCCGGCTAAAGGCCGGCGATCCGCGCTTGGCGGCGGACTGAAGACCCAGCCTAAAGCGCCTTGTTGATGCCTTCGACCATCTTCTTCGCGTCGGAGAAAAGCATCATGGTGTTGTCGCGGAAAAAGAGCTCGTTCTCGACCCCGGCATAGCCCGCGCCCATGCCGCGCTTGACGAAGAGGACCGTGCGCGCCTTTTCCACGTCGAGGATCGGCATGCCGTAGATGGGACTCTTCGGGTCGGTCTTGGCCGCCGGGTTGGTCACATCGTTGGCCCCGATGACGAAGGCGACGTCGGCCGTGGCGAACTCCGAATTGATGTCGTCGAGCTCGAACACCTCGTCATAGGGCACATTGGCCTCGGCCAGCAGCACGTTCATGTGCCCGGGCATGCGCCCGGCTACCGGGTGGATGGCGTATTTGACCTCGACGCCCTCGGCCTTCAGCCGGTCGGCCATCTCGCGCAGGGCGTGCTGCGCCTGGGCCACGGCCATGCCGTAGCCCGGGACGATGATCACCTTGGATGCGTTCTTCAGGATGAAGGCGGCGTCCTCTGCGCTGCCCTGCTTTACCGGCCGGGTCTCGACCTTGCCGCTCGCCGCCGCCGCGTCCTCGCCGCCGAAGCCACCCAGGATCACCGAGACGAACTAGCGGTTCATGCCCTTGCACATGATGTAGCTGAGGATGGCGCCGGAC
>JBOHLC010000293.1:0-1752 GCA_050729395.1 Caulobacteraceae bacterium | reverse complement strand
GGGTGTCGTAGGCGATCAGGCCCGCGAAGATCAGCACGCCCACCAGGTTGATGACGAAGTACAGCGCCGCCGAGTGGAAGAAGAAGCTGGCCAGCGAGGCGAAGATCAGCCCCCACAGGCCCATGATCAGGAAGCTGCCCATCGCCTGCAGATTGCGCTTGGTCGTGTAGCCCACCAGCGACAGACCGCCGAAGGCGATGGCCGTGACCAGGAACGTCTGGGCGATGCTGGCCCCGGCGTAGATCTGGAATAGCATGCCGAACGAGGCGCCGATCATGGCGACGATCACCCAATAGGTGATGGCGGCGCTGCGCGGAGACGTGCGGCGGGCGAAGGCCTGGAACAGGAGGATGGCCAGGGGCGCGAAGGCCACCACCATGCCAAGGATCGTGTAGCCGATGCGCCCGTAGGTATCGACGGTGAACAGCATGTTGCGCACTGGCGGATAATTGCCGGTGACCCAGGCCAGGGCCGCCGACAGGACGAGGCCGAGCGCCACCTTATTGTAGACGCCGAGCATGAAGGCCCGCAGGCCCGCATCGACGGCCATATCCGGCGCGGTCGTGCTCGACGGCCGAGTCAGCCCGCGATCATAGTCGCTCATGTTATTGCAATACCCTTCTGTCGCGTCCCGCGTGGACGCTTCGCCTGCAAATATCGTCCCGCGCGGCGTTTCGCGCAAGGACAGCCTTGGTTACGTTCGCGTCACCCCTCTAAAGCGAGACCATGATCCGCCTGTTCGCCGCGGTGGCGATCCCCGAGGATATCGCCGCCGGGCTCGCGCCGCGCCAGAAAGGCGTCCTGGGCGCGCGCTGGCGCCCGGCCGAAAGTCTGCACCTGACCTTGAGGTTCTTCGGCGCCGTGCGCGAGGACAGGGCCGACGACCTCGACCTGGAACTGGCCCAGGTCAGAAGCGGCGCGTTCGAGTTGACGCTCGAGGGCGTCGGCGCGTTTGGCGAAGGCAGCGATCTTCATGCGCTGTGGGCCGGCGTGGCCAGGAGCGAGCCGCTCGAGCGCCTGGCGGCGCGCTGCGAGGCCGCCGCGCGCCGGGCCGGCCTGCCTGGCGAAACGCGCACGTACAAGCCTCACGTCACCCTCGCATACCTGAAGGACGTGGATCCGGCGCCTGTCGGGGCCTGGGTGCAAAGCCACAACCTTCTGAAATCGCCGCCCTTCCAGGTGCGCCGCTTCGGCCTCTACTCGAGCTGGGCCGGCGAGGGGGGCGTCATCTATCGCCTGGAGCGGAGCTATCCGCTGGCCTGACGCGGCCTATGATCGCTCGTACGGCGCGGCGTGGTCCTTGAGCACGCCTAGCGGGGCGATGGCCAGCACCTCCTCGTGTGTCGCCTCGAGCACCAACTGGGGGGCCGCGCCGGCGTCGAGCGCCTCCTTCCACCTCGGCGCGCACAGGCACCAGCGGTCGCCGGGGCGCAGGCCCGGAAAATGGAATTCGGGCCGTGGCGTCGACAGGTCGTTGCCGACGCTCATGGAGAAGCGGAGGAACTCGGCGGTCATCACGGCGCAGACGGTGTGCATGCCGAAATCGTCCGGGCCGGTCTCGCAGCAGCCATTGCGATAGAAGCCGGTCAGGGGCGAGGTCGAACAGTCGGCGAGCTCGCCGCCCAGGACATTGCGCGCGCCGGCCTCGTAGCGGATGGTCATGGACCTATCATGCCACGAAGGTTCGCCGATGTCCCCCGACCTCAGGCCGCGCCGCAGCGCGCTCTACATGCCGGCCTCGAACGCGCGGGC
>JBOHLC010000292.1:0-4089 GCA_050729395.1 Caulobacteraceae bacterium | reverse complement strand
GGCCGGCGTTCTCCTTTTTCGTTGGGCCGGACGGCTTCAGTGGCTGAGGACGACGTAGGCGTCGTCCTGAAAGAGCAGATCCCGCGTCACGCCGCCGAACGCCCACTCGCCCAGCCGGGAGTGTCCGTAACCGCCCGCGACGATCAGGTCGGCGCCAAAGCGCGCGGCGCGATCGATGAGATCGGCGCCATGGAAGTCGGCGCGAACCTCGACCTTGGCCTCGGCCGCGGCGCCGTGACGCTTCAACGCCGCGACGACATCGTCCGTGGCCGCTTTGGCGTCGATCTCGTCGTCGGAGGTGGCGGCGAACACCAGCACGGCCTCGGCTTTCTCGAAGAACGGCATGGCGTCGCTCATGGCCCGGCGCGCCTCGCGCGTGTCTTTCCAGGCGAACAGGACACGCTTGGCGGCGAGTGGCGGCGCCTTGCTTGGCGCGATGAGCACGGGGCGGCCGGAAGCGAGCACCAGCTCCGCCGCCGAGGCGTCGCGATACATGTTGTGGTCCTTCGGCGCCCGTCCGGTGACGATCAGGTCGGCCGATCTCGCGGCGGCCGCCATGGCCTCGCCGGGGAACCAGTGGACCGTCTCCCACACTGGCGTCTTGGGAAGGCCAGCCGCCGTGGTGGCGAAGACCGCCTTGGCCGCGACCAGGCCCTTTTCGACGGTCTCGTTCATCGCCGTGTAATATTCGGCGGTGATTGGCCCGGCGACCGGCCCGGCGGCCATGGGCGGGACCATCTCGGCCCCCAGGCCGATGAGCGTAGCGCCGAAACGCTCGGCTGCGGCGCGGGCGCAGGCCAGCCTGGAATGCGAGGCCGAATTGGCGTCCACGTGGACGAGGATCGATGCGTAGGACATGGCGCGGTTTCTCCGTGCGCGAGGGCGACGCGCAGGGTGAAGCGGGGACGATCTGCCCGCCTTGCGCGGGATCAATGGCTGCGTTTCGGCGCGAGCTTGAGCGAAATCAAGGCGCTCTGGGCGCCGGCGTGCGGAGTTGGAGCCAACCTGAATGGAGGCTCTCATGTCGTTCGCGGACATGCTGTTCCTGACCTTGGTCGTCAGCGGCTTCGGCCTGCTCATGCTTGTCCTGGGCGTGACGTCGTGGCTTTGCCGCGACCGGGCGCCGGCGCGACAGTCGAGCTCGCCCCGCGCGGCCTACGCCGTCGCGCGTCCCCGGGCGAGCACGTTGAGCCGCTAGCCTCGCGTCATGCCCGCCGGGCTATGCGGAAGCGCAGGGTCATGAGCGGGAGGCGCGCGCCCCCTACAAGATCCCCGGCAAATCCAGCCCGTGCTCGCGGGCGCATTCGAGCGCGATCTCATAGCCGGCATCCGCGTGGCGCATGACGCCGCTGGCCGGGTCGTTCCACAGCACCCGCTCGATGCGCCGGTCGGCGGCTTCGGTCCCGTCGCACACCACGACCATGCCGGCGTGCTGGGAAAAGCCCATGCCCACGCCGCCGCCGTGGTGGATCGACACCCAGGTCGCGCCGCTGGCGCAGTTGAGGAGGGCGTTCAGCAGCGGCCAGTCGGAGACGGCGTCGGAGCCGTCGGCCATCGCCTCGGTTTCGCGGTTGGGCGAGGCGACCGAGCCTGAGTCGAGATGATCGCGGCCGATGACCACCGGCGCGGATAATTCGCCGCTGGCCACCATCTCATTGAACGCCAGGCCCAGGCGATGGCGATCGCCCAGCCCCACCCAGCAGATGCGGGCCGGCAGGCCCTGGAACCTGATCTTCTCGCGCGCCATGTCGAGCCAGTGATGAAGGTGCGCGTCGCCGGGCATCAGCTCCTTCACCTTGGCGTCGGTCCTGTAGATGTCCTCCGGATCGCCGGAGAGGGCCGCCCAGCGGAACGGCCCGATCCCTCGGCAGAACAGCGGGCGGATATAGGCCGGCACGAAGCCGGGGAAATCGAAGGCGTCGGCCAGACCCGCCTCCTTGGCCATCTGGCGGATGTTGTTGCCGTAATCGACGGTGGGCACGCCGGCGCGGTGGAAGCCGAGCATGGCCTTCACCTGAACGGCCATGGACGCCTTGGCCGCCTTCGCCACGCCGGCCGGATCGGTGTCCCGCCTGGCGCGCCACTCATCGAGGGTCCAGCCGGCCGGCAGATAGCCATTGGCCGGATCGTGGGCGCTGGTCTGGTCGGTGACAGCGTCGGGCTTGACACCGCGCGCCAGCAGCTCGGGATAAATGTCGGCCGCGTTGCCCAAGAGGCCCACCGACAGAGGCTTCTTCTCCGCGCACGAACGCTCGATCAGGGCCAATGCCTCGTCCAGGTCCTGGCTCATCACGTCGAGATAGCCGGTGCGCAGGCGCATCTCGATGCGCGAGGGCTGGCACTCCACCGCCAGGCACGAGGAGCCGGCCATGACCGCGGCCAGGGGCTGCGCCCCACCCATGCCGCCGAGGCCCCCGGTCAGGATCCAACGGCCGGAAAGGTCGCCGCCGTAGTGCTGGCGGCCAAGCTCGGCGAACGTCTCGTAGGTTCCCTGAACGATCCCCTGGGCGCCGATGTAGATCCACGAGCCGGCGGTCATCTGGCCGTACATGGCCAGACCCTTGCGATCGAGCTCGTTGAAATGCTCCCAGGTGGCCCAGCGCGGCACGAGGTTGGAGTTGGCGATCAGCACGCGCGGCGCGTCCGGGTGCGTACGGAAGACGCCGACGGGCTTGCCGGACTGAACCAGCAGGGTCTCGTCGGCCTCGAGGCGCCTCAGCACGCCGACGATGGCGTCGAAGCTTTCCCAGTCGCGCGCCGCGCGGCCCACGCCGCCATAGACGATCAGCTCCTCCGGCCGTTCGGCCACCTCCGGATCGAGGTTGTTCATCAGCATGCGCAGCGGCGCCTCGGTGAGCCACGACTTGGCGCTGATCTCGGACCCTCGCGGCGCGCGGATGCGCCGGGCATTGTCGAGGCGGGTCATGCTCTTCCCCACATTCCGTCATCCCGGGCGAAACGGAGCGCAGCGGAGCGCAGACCCGGGACCCAGGGCCTCAGGAGGCAACCTCGCCGTTTCGATTCCGCCGCTCCATGATTGTCGCGCGGCAGCCCTGGGTCCCGGATCTGCGCGCCTCCGACGCTTCGTCCGGGATGACGATTTGGTTTTCGCATCAGCTACTCACGAAGGCGAGGCAGGCCCCGAGGACGGATCGCAGGGTGGCGATCATCGGCGCGGCGACGCCAGGATCGAACGGCGCGGGCCAGTTTCCGGGCGCCGGCGCCCCAGCCGGCTCGGCCATGTAGCCCCGGCAGGCGAGCTCCATCTGGATCGCATGCACGCCCGCGCCGGGCGCGCCGTGATGGCGGGTGATGTAGCCGCCCTTGAACCGGCCGTTGGTCACGCGCGAACGGCCGGAGCGGTCGCACACCGCCTCGACGGCGGTGGTGAGGGCCGGGCCGCAGCTCGCGCCGCTGTTGGTCCCGATGTTGAACCGCGGCAGCTCGCCGTCGAAGAGGCGCGGCGCGCGCGAGCGGATCGAATGAGCGTCGTAGAGCACAACGGCGCCGTGCCGGCCGCGCAGGCGGGCGATCTCGGCCTCGATCAGCGCGTGGTAGGGCGTGAAGTAGAGCCGCCGCCGCGCGGTGATCTCGTCCCCGTCGGGCGCATGGCCGGGCCGATAAATGGGCTCGCCGTCGAATGTCATGGTCGGACAGAGTTCGGTGGTCGCCATGCCCGGATAGAGCGAGGCGCCGGTCGGATCGCGGTTGACGTCGATGACCGAGCGGGAAAGGCGCGTGGAAGTGATCGTGGCGCCCAGATCGGCGGCGAAGGCATAGAGCTTGTCCACCCACCAGTCGGCGTCGCGCCTGGCCAGCCAGGGCGAGACGAAGCGCCCGTCGAGATGCGGCGGGATGTCCGTTCCGGCATGCGGGATGGAGACGATCAGCGGCGCCTCGCCCCGGCGCACGGTAAGCCACGAAGGAAGGGTCACCACCTAATCTCCCCCTGCGTAGCGGGGGGAGTACCGGCGAAGCCGGGGAGGGGGGCGGAAGCCGCGCACCGGCGCTTGCGGCCGCCCCCTCCACCACTTCGTGGTCCCCCTCCCCCGTAAACGGGGGAGGATTTTAATGCGCGCGGCTTTGCGG
>JBOHLC010000291.1:0-8973 GCA_050729395.1 Caulobacteraceae bacterium | reverse complement strand
CCGGACGCGCCTGAAGGCGCGTCTCGACCTCTCCCAGAGGGAGAGGAGGGGTGCGCGCCGGAAACCCTAGAACCCCAACGCCAGGCCCACGTGGAAGGTGCGGCCGAGCGCCGGTTCGATGCCGTTCTGGAAGACCCGCGAGTAGTATTTTTCGTTGCCGATGTTTTCGACGCCGCCAAGCACGCGCACCGAGCGCGTCAGATACCAGTCGGCAGCCACGTCGAGCACTGTGTAGCCAGGTACGCGCGCGGGCACGTAGGCGGCGCCGGTCCCGCTCGGAAGATCGCTGTTCTGGAAGAATTGCGGGCTGACGCTCACCCCGGTCAGACTGACGCTGTAGCGACCATCGGCGCGCCACGTCACGCCGTACTTGGCCAGCACATGCGGTGCGAAGGCTGGGACCTTGCCGACCTGACCCGGCAGCTCGCTGGCGGTGAAGCGGGCGTCCAGCAATTGCAGATTGAGGAACGGCGTCAGATGAACTCCGCCAGGCCGGCCGGCCAGAAAGTCGTAGGATATCTCGCCCTCGAAGCCGCGGTTGCGGGTGTTGCCGGAGTTTTCTTCGATGCTGTCTAAATCGCTGATGACGATGGTCTCGATCTGATTGTCGAAGTCGATCCAGAACAGCCCGGCGTCATAGAACAGTCCCTTGATCGGCGTGCCGTGCACCCCGGCCTCGAAGTCGAGGGACTTGGCCGGCGCGGCCACGTCGCCAGCGCCGACATTGGAAAACGGCGATGCCACGTCGAAAAAGCGCAACGGCCGCCAACCCTGGCTGACGCTGAAATAGGTTTCGTTCTGGTTTCCGAAGTCGTTGCCGATGCCAATTCCGAACAGGGGAATTTCGCGGTTGGCGTTCACATCGATCAAAGGCCGGCTGAGGAACGGCGGTCTCACCGTCTCGTCGACCTCGACCTCCTCGTGCTCCAGTCGCACCGACGGCACGATGTGGATGCGCCAAGGCAGGCGGAATACGTTCTCCGCGAATACGGCCTCGTAGTTGGAATGGCGCCCCTGGCGAAGCACCGGATCATCGCTCTCAGCGCCGCGCGGCGCGGTCAGATCGGTGCTGCTCCACTGTCGGAAGGGCGCATCGTCGCCGTAGAGTTCCACCCCAATGGTGAAGGCGTTCCCATGACCCCAACGGTCCCGAAGGCGCAGATCCGCGCCCTCGCCGCGGAAAAGCTCATCCTGCAAAGTCGTCGTGGTCGGCGGGACACCTGGAGAAACGTCGTTCGCGGCGGCGCGGCTGTGAAGGTCCTCATAGGCCGCCCATAGTTTGCCCTCGAAGCGCCACGTCCCGGCGAAGTCCCGGTCGTGGCTCAGCACCAGCGAATAGCGGGTCACCCAGTCCTCGTTGTCGGGCGTCGGCGAATAGGCCGGATCGGTCACGAACTGGGCATAGCCAAGCTTGCCGGGATCGCCGGAAATCGCATCGTACAGATGAATGTCCAGACCCCAACGCTGGGACGCATCTGGCCAGTAATCGAGGAAAAAATCGCCCTCCCGAACCTGGCTCTGAGCGTTCCGCCGTTCCCCGTCGCTGTGGACGAAGCCGAGGTTTGCCCTGAAGGCGAAATCGCCGACCGATCCTTGCAGCACATTGTAGGTTGAGTAGAGCCCATCGCTGCCGCCCACCTGTTCGGTATAGCCGGTCAGCGGACCGCCGGGCTTGGGCCGCTTCATGACGAAGTTGAGCGCCGGCGCGGGTTCCGGACCATAGAGCAGGCTGGACCCGCCGCGGATCTCCTGAATTTCGCTCACGCCTTGGATCAGCGGCAGGTAGTACAGAGTGGGGAACCCGATCCAGTCGGTGCTGATGGGCAGCCCATCCTGCAGCACCAGGACGTATTCCGACTCCTGCGGATTGCCCAAGCCCCGATAGCTGAGATTGAACTGAGTGGGCGTCTGCTGCTGCGACACCAGGATGCCGGGGGAGCGGGCAAACAGCTGCTGAAGATTGTTGTCGACCACGGTCGGCTGCTGGTCGAGCTTGGTGACAGTGGTCTTCTTGGTCACCGTGATCTTGGTCCCCGCCACTTCCGGCAGGATGTGGTCCAGTTTGGCGGGCGTGTCGTCGCGGCGGCGCGCGGTCACTTCCACCGGCGCCACGCTCGTGCTCCGTTTCGCCTGAGCGTCGGCCGGCGTCTCGGACTGGGCGCGAACGAGGCTTGGAGCCGCCAGGCACGAGGTAAGTGCGAGCAACAGTCCAAATCGTCTCAAAACCGACCCGCCACGCGTCCGATTCGCCCATTCGACTGGAGAGACCGTAAAGGCGCCAAGCCCTAATCCACCAAGGACGCTGTTGAGACGCCACGACGGCGCGGCGGCCTCATTCCTGCCGGGGTGTCAAAGCGAAGGTCATGGCCCGGCCCACCGCGGCGGGCATGACGCTCGCGTGGTCCTCGTCCTCGAAGCAGACGAATTTCAATTCCGCCAAGGGAAACCCCTTCAGCGTCTCGGCGAACTCTCGACCGGTGTCGACCATGCGCGCCTCGCGGACCCGCTCGCGGGTGACTTCCAGCGTGAGACCCGGCGCGGCTTTGTCCGGCTCGTCCTGCTCCCGGGCGGCGATCTCGACCAGAACGCGCGGGCTCGCGCCGCGCTCGGCCAGCCGAGCGGCGAAACCATCGACGAGCTTGAGGGTGGCGAAATCGTTCCACCACAGCGAGGGACTGGAGGCGACGAAGGTCTCGAAGGATTCCGGGCGGGTCAGCAGGGCGTGCGCGGCGAAAAGACCGCCCAGCGAATGGCCAAACAGGACGCGGCGCGTTTCGGAGGCCTCGGGCGCGCGCCGGCGCACCTCGGGGATCAGGTCGTCCAGCAGGAAGCTCAGGAAGGCGTCCGCCCCGCCGAACTCGGTTCCCATCATCGCCGCCATCTCGAGGTACTTGTCCGCCGGCGCGGGCGGCGTCAGGTCGCGGGTGCGCAGACGAAGGGTCGTGAGCATATCGGCGTCGTAGCCTACGCCGACGACCACCGCTGGGCTGAGCGCGCCCATGGCCCCGCGGAACGTCGCCGCCTCCGTTGCCGTGCCGAAGGTGACGCCGGCGTCCAGGACGATGACGATCGGCGAATCCGGGGTCTCGACCATGGGCCGCGCGAGGCTGATCGAAAAGGCGTGTCCGTTCGCCTTCGCGGTCATCGCGAAGGTCTCGGCGCGGGCGAGAATCGACGTGGGCATGCCTCGGGTCAGGCCGTCACGATCTTGCGGACTTCGGAATTGGGATCGTCGACGATCCGGCTCTGCAGGTTGAACACCATGGTGGCGCGCCGGCTGGCGTCGTACGGCGGCCAGTGCGGCGTCAACGGTCCGTCCGGCCGACCGGTGCGGGCGAAAGCGACCCAGGCGCCGCACAGCTGATCGGCCATGCGCCGGGGCTGCGGCCCGGGGCCGACGAAGGTGCGCACCTTGTCGAAGCTGTAGAGCATGAAGGGGATCTCCATGGTGTGCGGCGTCTTGAAGACGCCGTGGTCCACGGGGGTCTCCCAGGTCAGGTACCACATGTAGACCGGCGCGCCGCCGGCCGCCGCCTCGGCCGCCTTGCGCTCGGCCAGTTTCACCGATCCGGCCATGGCGAAGTTGGAAGAGACCGCGTCCACGAAGAGATAGGTCGGCGAATAGGTCGGCTCGATCTTGCGCCAGGCGTCAATCAATGCCTTGCCCTTGGCCCCGAACGGAGCGGTCATCTTGGCCAGATCCGCCTCCGTCATGCGCCCGAACCAGGGCGCCGAGGCGGTGAAGATGGTCAGCTCGTCCTTCACATAGCCGATCAGCAGCGGCACGTTGGCCGAGAGCGCCGGGGCGTCCGGATCGAACGGATCGCGGGTGAGCACGACACCGTCGACAATCGGCTCCAGCGGGATGCCGGGCGGCGGGCCGAAGCCGAAGCCCGGACCCATCCTGGCGTTCACCGTGTCCACCGCCGCGATGATCGCCTGGGCCGGCACGGCCTGCAGCGCCTTGATGTCGCCGGGCGCGACGCCGAGTTCGGCCAGAACTTTGCGCGCCCCGGCCGTGGCGGGCTCCTTGCGTCCGACTTTCAGTCCCGGCCCGCTCTGGATCGAGGCCTTGTGGAACAGGCCCTTGGCCGCCGGCATGGCCATCAGCGCCGAAACCTTCGCCCCGCCGCCCGACTGGCCCATGATCGTGACGTTGCCAGGATCGCCGCCGAACCTCGCGATATTGTCGCGCACCCACTCCAGGCAGGCGACCAGATCGAGCATGCCGACATTGCCGGAGGTGGCGTAGTCGGCGCCCATCACATCGCCCAGGTAGAGATAGCCGAAGGCGTTGAGTCGATGGTTCATGCTCACCGCGACCACGTCGCCATGCCGGGCCAGCCCTTCGCAGTCGTAGATCGGCTGGCCGCCGGAGCCGAAGGCGAAGCCGCCGCCGTGGATCCACACCATCACCGGACGGCGGCGATCATCCGCGCCAGGCGTCCATACATTGAGGAACAAGCAGTCCTCGTTCTCGATCTTCAATTCGGAGGGCGTGGTGAACACCTGACCCATCTGCATGCCGAAGTTCGAGGTTGGCGCCGCGATCGTCCCGCTGGCCATCTGCATTGCCGGCGCGCCGTAGGCCGAGCAGTCAGCAATTGTCGACCACGCCTTGGGCTTTTGCGGCGGACGCCAACGCAGGGCGCCGACCGGCGGCGCGCCGTAGCGGATGCCGAGGAATGTGAGGACGCCGTCGTGAACCAGACCCTGCACGCGGCCGTGGTCGGTCTCGATGACCGGCGTGACGACCGGCACGCCAAGCCCGGTCTCGACGTAGGCCGCCGCAGACGGCGGCGCGGCAGCGCTGGCGGCGCCCGCGCTGGCTGAAAGGGCCGCGCCCGCGGCCAGTCCCAGAACCTCACGCCGGCCAACGCCGGAAGGATTGCTCATGGTCGCCCTCCCCTTCGCCTCTTTGCCGCGAAACTTTCGCGCCTGCGCCACGGCAGTTCAAGAGCGGGCGCAGGTTCGGGCCGGAACACAGCCACCCGATTCCCGTTTTGTTCAATGACGGCCGCTCGTTGCTACGACCGCCGATGTCTCAAGAAAGGAGAAGTTTGATTATGACCACTGTTTATCCCCATTCGACCGACCGCTCGACGGCGGTCGAAGCCGGCGGGGCCGCGACCGAAAGCATGGGGGGCGTCGCGGTGGTGGTGCTCGCCATACTGGCCCTGGTCGGGGTGGTCCCGGGCGCCTTGACACCGATCGCCGGGATCATCTTCGGCGCGGCCTTCCTCATCGAAGGCGCGGCCATGGCCGCCAGGCGCAACGATATGATGACCGCCATGGTCGGAACCGAGGCTGAGCGGGTTGTGCTCGGCGGTGGCGTCACGGTCGAGATGGCGGCCGGCGCCACGGCCATAGTGCTGGGCATCCTGGCTCTCATCGGCATTTCGTCGGCGAGCCTGATCTCGGCCCTGCTCATAGTCGCCGGCGCGGGCCTGATCCTGTCGGCCGGCGCGCTCAGCGAGTTTGCCGAGCTGAGGGCCGAAATGGCCGGCGTCGACGTGGCGATCCGGCGGATGGCCCGCGCGGCGGTGTCCGGCGCGGCCGGCGCCCAGGTGTTGGCTGGCCTCGGCGCGGTGGTGCTCGGCATCCTGTCGCTGATCCCCTCGATCCCGCCGCAAGCCGCGCTGATGCGCGTTGGCATGCTGGTGCTGGGCGCCTCGCTGGTGGTCAGCGGGTCGGCCCTCTCCGGCCGCATGCTCGGCATGATGAGGCGTGTCAGGTAGGTCGCCCCCCAGGGGCGGGGGCTGGGCGGGCAGTTAAGGCGCGGTCGAGAGTAGACGTGTATCGACCGGCATGATGAGAACGACCCTGTGACGAAGCAGGGTCGACATGGATAGGACCGTTGCGGGCCCGCTCGAAGGCCTCCGGGTGATAGAAATGGGCCAGCTGATCGCTGGGCCCTTCTGCGGTCAGTTGCTCGGTGACATGGGCGCCGACGTGGTCAAGATCGAGCCGCCAGGTGTGGGCGATCCCGTGCGGGCCTGGGGTCAGCCGGGGTTTCCCCTGCATTGGGAAGTGATCGGGCGCAACAAACGCTGCGTCTCGGCCGATCTAAGACATCCCCTGGGCCAGGACCTGGCGCGAAAGCTGATCGCCACGGCCGACGTTCTCGTGGAGAACTTCCGGCCGGGAACGCTGGAGAAGTGGAACCTCGCGCCGGAGTCGCTCAGGCGCGATGACCCCCGCCTGATCGTGGTGCGCATGTCCGGCTATGGCCAGAAGGGGCCCTATGCGGGACGCGCCGGCTATGGCGGGATCGGCGAGGCGATGGGTGGTTGGCGCTATATCGTGGGAGACGCCGATCGGCCGCCTTCGCGCATGGGTGTTTCGATTGGAGACGCGCTCGCCGCGACCTACGGCGCCATGGGCGCTTTGGCCGCGCTTCGTTGGCGAGAGCAGACCGGCGAAGGTCAGATCATAGACAGCGCCCTCTATGAGGCGGTGTTGCAGGTGATGGAAAGCCTCGTACCGGATTATGCGGTGGCGGGTTTCACGCGCGAGCGCTCCGGGCCGATCCTACCCGGAATTGCCCCGTCCAATGTCTATCGCTGCGCGGACGGCGAGTTCCTCATCGCCGCCAATCAGGACACGGTGTTCGCCAGGTTCTGCGCGGCCATCGGCGCGCCGGAACTGGCTACCGATCCGCGCTTCGCCACCCATCAGGAGCGCGGCGCGAGGCAAGCCGAGCTCGACGCCCTGATCGAGGTCTGGACGGCCAGTCGCACCGTGGCCGAGGTTGAGGCGGCGATGATCGGGGCCGGCGTTCCGGCGGGAAAGGTCTTCCGCGCCGCGGAGATGCTCTCCGATCCGCACTTCAACGCGCGCGAGAGCATCGTCGAGGTCGAGCATCCGCGGTGGGGCAGGCTGCCGATGCAGAACGTCTTTCCCAGGCTTTCGGCCACGCCCGGGCGCGTGCGGCGCACCGCCTGCCAGAGTGTCGGCGGCGACAATGCCGAGGTCTATGGCGAACTGCTCGGCCTGGACGTCAATGACCTGGCGCGCCTTCAGAGCGAGGGCGTCATCTGATTTGGAAGACGCTGGCCCTAGGCGAGAGGCCCCAAATCGCCCAAGCTTCGACCGACGACAATCGAAGGGAGGTCGAGCCATGCCGGTCCTGCGTCAGGTGTCGCGCGCCGAGGCGGGCGCGGACACAGTTCACCGCATGTACGACTTCCTGTTCGGCAAGGGGGTTGATCCGGTGGCGACGCCCGGCACGGCCACGGGCACACCAGGTGACTGGTGGACTGTCTTCGCCCTTGTGCCGGACATCTTCCAGCACTCGGTCGATGGTTTCGCGCTCTATCGTTCTCCGCACCGCAAGCTCAGCCCGACGCTGCGCGAACTGGGCCAGACACGCGCCGGGTGGGTCAAGGCCAGCCAGTTCGTCTTCTCGCAGCACTGCAAGTCGCTGCGCGGTCTGGGCGTGTCGGAAGCGAAGATCCAGGCCATTCCCCACTGGCAGGTCGCCGACGTCTTCGACGAGCGGGAACGGGCGGTTCTCGCCTACGCAGATTGCCTGACGGGCGCGGGCGGACGCACGCCGGGGCCGGTGATCGACGCTCTCAAGACCTTCTTGAGCGACGAGGAGATTCTGGAATTCACCTACATCACATGCCTGTACGACATGCACGCGGTGATGACCCGGGCCTTGCGCCTGGAATTCGATGACCGTGACGATCCGATCGTCGAGGTTGCGGCGCCTGAAGGCTTCAGCGCCGCCGACTTCATGGGGGGGCGCCGTGCCTAGTCGCCGCCCGAGAGCACGAAGGCCCGGTCGAACGCGGCCGCGCCGGCGTCGCTGAAGGTGACCACGCGACCCTCGCCGCGCCTGGCCCAGCGAGACGCGAGGACTTGATCGAGGATCGCCGCGCCGAGCGCGCCGGCCAGATGCGTGCGCCGCTCGCTCCAGTCGAGGCAGGCGCGGCAGAGCGGCCGACGGCCGCGTTCCAGCGCCGCCATGTCGAGGCCGAGATCGCCGAAGAAGGCGCGCCCGGCTTGCGAAATACGCGCATCCGGTTCCCAGGCGATGAAGCCGCGCCGCTCCAGGCCCCGCGCCAGGGCGACGGCCCGGGCGCCGGCCAAGTGGTCATAGCAGACGCGCGCGGCGCGCAAGGCGCTGTCGCGCGGGCCGGGCCGTCTTCGCACCGCGCCAGTGCGTTGAGCCAGGCCCATCAGCCCTTCCAGCACCTCGGCCACGTGCGGATCGGATAATCGGAAGTAGCGGTGGCGACCCTGCTTGGCGACGTCGATCAGGCACGCGTCCACGAGCTTGGCCAGATGGCCGCTGGCCGTGGGCGCGGCCACGCCAGCCGTTTCCCCAAGTTCGCTGGCGGTCAGCGCCTCGCCGTCCAGCAAGGCGATGAGCATGTTGGCGCGGCCCGGATCGCCGATCAGGGCCGCGACTTGGGCGATGAGGGGTCCGTCGTTCATTATTCGACACTAGACGAATGATGCACGTAGCGCCACTCCCTTGCATGCCGCGCGATTTGCGTTTCCATCTCGCGCAAAGGATGGGGAGAGCCGGACCTTGAGCGCGATCACACTCGACGGCCGGCCCGGCGCGATCGCAAGCCATCTGCCTCTGCGCAAGGTGGCCGCCGTGGGCGTCGGCAACGCTCTGGCTTTCTACGATTTCCTTACCTTCTCGTTCTTCGCCATCCAGATCGGGCGGACCTTCTTCCCAGGCGGCGATGCGTCCCACAGCCTGCTCTTCTCCCTGGCCACCTTCGGCGTCGGCTTCGCCACGCGGCCAATCGGCGGCCTGGTCATCGGCGTCTTCGCCGACCGCGCGGGCCGCAAGCCGGCGATGATCCTGTCGTTCACATTGATGGGCGCGGGCATTCTCGGCGTGGCGCTCACGCCCGGCTTCGCCCAGATCGGCGTCGCCGCGCCGATCCTGCTGGTCAGCTTCCGTTTGCTTCAGGGCTTCGCCCTCGGTGGCGAGGTGGGGCCGTCGAC
>JBOHLC010000290.1:0-1791 GCA_050729395.1 Caulobacteraceae bacterium | reverse complement strand
GGGCAGGGCCGCGCGGCCGGTGATCATGGCGCCTGTGAGATTGCGCCCTCGTGTGGCGTAGACGGCGATGGCGGCCAGATGCAGGACGATCAGGCCGACGACGACCCAGAACCACAGGTGGTGGAAGTGGGCGATGGCGCGGGCGTCATTGAAACTGACGAATTTGGCCAGGGGCCCCGCCTCAAAGCCATCCTCGTCGATGGAGAAGAGGCCGAGGCCGACCTGGACGGCCAGCGCGGCCAGCATGGCCAGGACGCTCCAGCCGCCGAGGGGCGTGTGGCCGGCGAAGTCCCCGAGACGTCCCCCGAGCCAGGCATGGATGCGTCCCGGTCCGGAGAGGAAGGCGCGAAATCTCGCAGTCGAGGCGCCGGCGAACCCCCAAGCCAGGCGAAAGACCAGCAGGCCAAGGATGGTGTAGCCCGAGAGGCGGTGCCAGGGCAGGTGATCGCTATGGGCGCTCCACCAGGAGAAGGGGACGAGGGCGGCGATCAGCCAATGGACGAGGCGCGTGGGGACATCCCAGACCTTGACCTGGCGCGGATCGGCCACGGGAGCGGTCAGGTCTTGTCCTTGGCCTTGAAGGTGTCGTGGCAGCTTTTGCAGGCGGCGCCGACATCGTGCATGGCCGGGCCCACCTGGGCCACGTCACCCGCCTGGGCGACGGCGTCGAACCTGGCGGCCGCGACGGCCAAGGCGCGCTGCTTGGCGGCGAAACCGGCCGGATCGGTCCAGATCAGCGGCAGGGCCTTGGTCTTGGCCCCGGACGACGGCCCGCTGCCGGCCGGGAACCAGGTGGGCAGCTGCTTGGCGGCGGCGTCGATCTTGGCCGCCTCCACCTTGAGCACGGCCATGCTGGGCGCGCCGGAGCGGATCTGCTCGCCGAGGATCTTGGCCGAAGCGCCCATCGCCTTCATGTGGTCCTGGCGCGCCTTGACCGCCTGAGTTCCGGTCAATCCGGTCGCGCAGGCCGCGCCGGCGAGAACAACGAGGCTGGCGGTCCAGGCGAGACTGCGCGGCGATGGCATGGAAGGTCCCCGGTTGAGAAGCGGGGGCCAAGAGAGGCGGCGGCGGAGCCGCCGTCAAGAGCGCGCGTCAGGCCTCTTCGGCCCCGGCGGGCGGGGCGGAGTCGGCGAAATCGCGCGGCGCCCGGCGGCGGCGCGGCCGGCGGGCCTCGCCGGACGCCTCATCAGCCGCTTCCGGCGCGCGAGACTCAGCCGTGCGAGGCTCTGGCGTCGGAGACTCGGCCACGCGGGCCTCTGGCGCGCGTGACTGGAGGAAGGCGGGGGCGAAGCTCACCTCGCCATCGTCGGCGCGCAACATCGGCCCAGCGGGCCGGGGTTCCGGTTCGACCGGTTCGCGGTGGAATTCCGGGGCCTCGTCGCGCAAGGACTCCGGCCGCCGCTCGAAACGGTCGGGACGGTCGCCGCGATCCTGTCTCTCGCCCCGATCCTGGCGCTCGTAGCGGGGTCGGTCGTCGCGGGGCCGGTCATCACGGCGCTGGTCATCGCGACGCTGATCATCTCTGGGCCGGTCATCCCGGCGGGGACGATCGTCGCGGAACCGGTCGTCGCGGGGACCGCGGAACTGGCGGTCGTTACGATCGCGGTCTGGGCGTTCGCCGCGGTCATGCTGGCCGCGGTCGTCGCCGCGCCAGTCGTCGCGCTGGCGCTGATCGCGGAAGCCGCGCTCCTCGCGCGCCTCGGTCCGCTCGCCGTCGGCCTCGGCGGCTTCGGATTCGATCTCGGCAGCCTCGGCCTGGCCGGTCTCGTCCTCGAAATCGATGTCATAGCC
>JBOHLC010000289.1:0-1114 GCA_050729395.1 Caulobacteraceae bacterium | reverse complement strand
GGCCTTGGCGGTGCGCACCGCGTCCTGGCCGGTCAGGCTGTCGGCCACCAGCAGCGTCTCGGCGGGCGTGGAAGGCCTCGGCCGTGCGCACGGCGTCCTGGCCGGTCAGGCTGTCGGCCACCAGCAGGGTCTCGGCCGGCGAGGAGATGCGGGCGATCTCGGCCGCCTCGCTCATCATCGCCTCGTCGAGCGTCGTGCGCCCGGCGGTGTCGAGGATCAGCACGTCGAAGCCGCCGAGTTTCGCCGCGGACATCGCCCGCCGCGTGATGTCCGCGGGGCCCTGCCCGGCGACGATCGGCAGGGTGTCGACCCCGGCCTCCTGGCCGAGGATGGCCAGCTGCTCCATGGCCGCCGGCCGACGCACGTCGAGGGAGGCCATGATCACCCGCTGGCGTTCCAGGCGCGAGAGGCGCAGGGCGACTTTGGCCGCCATGGTCGTCTTGCCCGAGCCCTGCTGGCCGGCCATCAGGATCACGGTGGGCGGATTGGTGGCCATGCGCAGGGGCTCGGCCTCGCCCTCGCCGCCCAGCATCTCGACCAGGCCGTCGTAGACGATCTTGATCACCTGGTCGGCCGGCTTGACCGAGCGGATCACCGCCTCGCCGGCGGCCTCCACGCGCGCCTTGTCGATGAATTCGCGCACCACCGGCAGGGCGACGTCGGCTTCCAGCAGGGCCACGCGCACCTCGCGCATGGCCTCGTCGATATCCTTCTCGGTCAGCACGCCCCGGCCGGCGAGTCGGTCGAACACGCCGGAAAGACGATCGGTCAGGCCTTCGAACAAGCGGTCACGTCCTCAACATGTCGGCCCAACGCCAAGCGGCCCCGTGCGCGTTCACGCGGACGGGGATCCTCTCCGCCCTCGTCCCTCCGAAGCCTTCGCGAAGGAGGGGGGTCGTGGCGGCGGAGGCGCTCAAACGACGGGCGCCGGAAGGGCCGCGCTTATGCGCCGGGGGCGGCGGAGGGTCAAGGATGGGGCGTTTGAAGTGTAGGGAGCACACGATCTGTCCGGTTTATGTAGCAGGTGATCTGTCCGGTGCATGTCGCCCTTGGGAGGGGTTGGGATGCGGCGGAGCGAAGTGCTTCAGGGGCTCAGGATGCTGAAGCTCCGCGA
>JBOHLC010000288.1:0-4234 GCA_050729395.1 Caulobacteraceae bacterium | reverse complement strand
GTCGGGACGACGAACCTGCACATCTACGCAGCTATGCGGGGTCAGTCGCTCGAAGACTTCCAGAAGACGCGCAATGCGCAGGTGCTGTATTCCGTTGCGGGCGAGGACGCCGGGAAGAAGGAGTGGGACAAGAAGCCCGCGCCGACCTAGCGTGACTGGCTGGGCCCCGATTCGCCTATAATCCGCCGGCCATGAATTCCGACCCGATCACCGCCACCGCCTGGGCGGCCGAAACACAACTCAGCCGCAGTCTCCGCTCGCGCCACGTGATGATGATCACGATCGGCGGCATCATCGGCGCCGGTCTCTTCGTCGGCAGCAGCGCCGCGATCGCGTCGGTCGGACCGGCCGTAATCCTGAGCTACTTCATTGCCGGATTCGTGGTGCTGCTGGTGATGCGCATGCTGAGCGAGATGGCCTCGGCGACACCCGGGCTCGGATCTTTCACAGAATACGTACGCCTGGGCCTTGGAAACTGGGCCGGATTCATGAGCGGCTGGCTCTATTGGTACTTCTGGGTGGTCGTCGTCGCGATCGAAGCCATCGCCGGCGGCACGATCCTGCACGAGTGGATCACGCTACCGGTGTGGGCGATCGTGCTGGTCCTCATGACCCTGCTGACGGCCGTGAATCTCATGTCGGCCCGCACCTATGGCGAGTTCGAATTCTGGTTCGCCTCGATCAAGGTGGCGGCGATCATCGCCTTCATTCTGGTGACCGGCGCCTTTCTCTTCGGTCACGCGCCGACCGCCGGCGGCGGGAGGTTCGCCAACCTGACCGCCTTTCGGGGGTTCGCGCCATTTGGTCCGCTGTCGGTGCTGGGCGGAGTGACCAGCGTCATCTTCGCCTTGACCGGGGCGGAGATCGCCACCATCGCCGCGGCCGAATCGGCCGAGCCCGGCCGGGCCATCGCGCGCATGACCAGCCAGGTCGTGGTCCGCATCCTGCTCTTCTACGTGATCTCGATCTTCCTCATCGTGACTTTGGTGCCGTGGACCGCGATCCATTCGGGCGACTCGCCCTTCGCCATCACGCTCGCGCGCATCGGCATTCCGGCCGCGGCGCTGATCATGAACCTCATCGTGCTCACCGCCGTGCTCTCGTGCCTCAACTCCGGGCTGTATGTGACCTCGCGCGTGCTCTTCACCCTGGCGGCCAGGGGCGACGCGCCCAAGGCTCTGGTGACGCTCAATGCCCGCAAGGTGCCCGTCCGCGCCATCCTCATCGCCACCTTCTTCGCCCTGGCGGCCGGCGCGCCGTCCGTGCTCGGCGCGGACCAGGTGTTCACCTTCCTGGTCAACGCCTCCGGCGCCCTGATGCTGCTGGTCTACGGCATGGTGGCGCTGGCCGAGATTCCCGTTCGCCGCAAGCTGGAGGCGAGCGAGCCGGCGCGCCTTTCCATCCGCATGTGGCTCTACCCGTTCGGCAGCTGGTTCGCCGTCGCGGCCATCGCCGCCATCCTCATCGCCATGGGCGTCATGCCGGCCCTGCGCCCGCAGCTTCTGTGCAGCCTGCTGGTCATGGCCATCGCCCTGGCGGCGTTCTTCGCCCTGAGGCGGAAGGCTTCCTAGCCGGACATGGAACCCACCGCCGTCCTCGACTTCTGGTTCAGGGAGCTGGCGCCGCGCCATTGGTTCGGCGGCTCGGCGAAGCTGGACGCGCGGATGCGCCGGCGCTTCGCCGCGTGGGTCGACTCGGCCTTGCAGGGCGAATTCGACGCCTGGGCGGAAACCCCTCGCGGACGTCTCGCCCTGATCCTCCTGCTCGACCAGTTCACGCGCAACATCCATCGCGGCCAGGCAAGCGCCTTCGCCGGCGACGCCAAGGCGCAGGCGCTGGTGCTCGAAGGCCTCGCCGCCGGGATGGACAAGCCGCTCAGCCTCTCCGAGCGGCACTTCTTCTACATGCCGCTCGTGCACGCCGAGGACCCGAAGCTCCAGGCATTGAGCCTGAAGAAATTCGCGGCCTTTCTGCGCGAGGCCCAGTCGATCGTGCGGCACCAGGAGGACCACGCGGCGTTGATCGAACGCTTCGGCCGTTTCCCGGCCCGCAACGCCGCCCTCGGCCGCGTCTCGACGGCGGAGGAGGAGGCGTTCCTTAGCAAGCCGCATCGGAAAGCTCGTTGAAGCTGAGCCCCGCCGAAGCGCAGCAGGCGCCGATTCCTTGCATTGGCCTTTCAGACAGACTAGTTAGATGTCTAGTCCAAACTAGCTAATATCGGAGAAGTCGGTGAAGAGCTGGCCAGTGCAGGACGCAAAGGCCCGTTTCAGCGAGTTGCTGGATACTTGCCTGAAGGAAGGCCCACAGATCGTCACCAAGCGCGGCGCGGACGCCGCGGTTCTCATGCCGGTGACGGACTGGCGGAGACTGACCCAAGCGGCGAAACCGACACTGAAGGCGCTGCTTCTGACGGATCGCGCGCGCGGAGAGTTGAACGTCCCCGAGCGAGGCGGAAATCAGCGGCGCGCGCCCCGCGACCTCTTCCAAGGCTGATGTATCTCCTCGACACAAATGTTGTCTCGGAGTTGCGCCGGCCGCGCCCGCACCGCGCGGTGCTCGCCTGGCTCGACGGCGTCGAGGACGAGAGCCTGCACCTCTCCGCCGTCACCATTGGTGAAATTCAGGCAGGGATTGAAATCACGCGCGAGCAGGACCTCGAGAAGGCGGCTGAAATCGAGGCATGGTTGGAGCAGGTCGCTGAGACCTTTAATGTGCTCAACATGGACTCGCGCGCATTTCGGTCCTGGGCGCGGCTAATGCATCGCCGATCAGGCCACCTGATCGAGGACGCGATGATCGCGGCCACCGCTTCCGTCCACAACCTGACCGTGGTCACCCGCAACGTGCGAGATTTCGAGCAATTCGGGGTTCACACCCTCAATCCGTTCGATGGCGCACCGGGTTAGAGCCGCCCGCGACGCATGCCGCCAAAAGTGGAGCTCGTCACCCCCCGCCTGAAGCTCCGCCGCGCCCAGCCGGGAGACTTGGCCGCCTTCAACGAGATCATGTCGGACCGCGCGGCCATGCGCTTCTGGTCGACGGCGCCTCATCGCAACGTCGATCAGACGCGGACCTGGCTCGATGAGATGATCGCTGACGGGCCGCCGCAAAGCGACGACTTCGTAATCGAATATGAGGGGCGAGCGATCGGCAAGGCCGGCGCCTGGCGCCTGCCTGAAGTGGGCTTCATTCTTCATCCGACCTATTGGGGCCGAGGGTTTGCCTCCGAGGCGCTGGGCGCGGTGATCGCCCATCTCTTCGCAACCTACGAGATCGACGCCATCACGGCCGAAGCCGATCCGCGCAATGAGCCCTCGCTAGGCTTGCTGCGCCGATTCGGCTTCGCCGAGACCGGACGGGCGAGCGCCACCTTCGAGATCGATGGCGAGATCAGCGACAGTGTCTATCTGGCGCTGCCTCGCGCGGCGTTCCGGGCCCTTTGCGGAATTCAGGCTACCTGAAAGTCCACGCCAGCCAGCTCCAAGCCGAGGCGGCGGGCGACGGCGCGCGAGGCGAGGTTATCCCACGAGGTGCTGTAGAACGGCGTCGCGCCGAGGCGCCGGACAGCCCTCGCCCAGGCAGACGCGACCCGCGCGCCATGGCCTTGTCGCCGGAAGGCCGGCAGGGTCTCGACGCCGGCGCAATGGACGAAAGGGGTGATCCGCACGCTGGCGCAGAGCGAAACCGCCCTCCCCTCCACTATGATCGCCACGAAAGGCCCGCGCCGACCGACGTCGGGCAGCCAGGCCTCGAAGCCGCCGCGCAGCAGCTCGGCGTTGTGCTCGTTGATCGTCACCGCGTCCGGCGCTGGCGGCGGCTCGCGGGTGAAGACGAAGGCCGGTCCTGCCCGGAAACTCGCCGCGTTCAACAGGGCCAGGTAGCGGGCGAGGGACCTGGGCGTCTCGTACGGCGGATCGGCGAGCGGCTCCGCCGCCGCCAGGGCGATCAGCTCAGCGGCCGGATCGTCGGGTACGCCTGCGCTGACGCGGGCAATCGCGCCCCACGCCGTTCGCATCATAAAGAACTTTGGCGGCGCGCCGGCGCTCCATTCGTTCACGGAGACCATGCGGCCACGTCGGTCGTGACGGTACAGCGCGCGCACGCGGCGACGCGCCAGGGCGAGGTCGATCACGCGAACATTGGCGCGAACGGCGCCAGGATCGTCGGCGTCTCGCCCTCGAGCATCCAGGCGGCGACGGCCTCGCCGATCGCCGCCGAGTGCTTGAAGCCATGC
>JBOHLC010000287.1:0-3495 GCA_050729395.1 Caulobacteraceae bacterium | reverse complement strand
TCTTCGCGCCCACGGACGATCCGTCGGCGACGGCGTTCTCGATGGTGATTCCGCCGCCGAACGTGACCGGTTCGTTGCACATCGGGCACGCGCTCAACAACACGCTGCAGGACGTCCTGATTCGATTCCACCGCATGCGCGGGGAGGCGGCTCTGTGGCTGCCGGGCATGGACCATGCCGGAATCGCCACCCAGATGGTGGTGGAGCGACAATTAGCCGCAGCCGGCAACATGAGCCGTCGCGACATGGGCCGCGAGGCCTTCGTCGAGCGGATATGGGAATGGAAGGCGCAGTCAGGCGGCGCCATCGCGAGCCAGCTGCGCCGTCTCGGCGCGTCATGCGACTGGAGCCGCGAAAGGTTCACCCTCGATGAAGGGCTTTCGCGCGCCGTACGCAAGGTGTTCGTCGCCCTGCACCGCCAGAAACTGATCTATCGCGACAAGCGTCTGGTGAACTGGGATCCCCAGTTCCAGACGGCGATCTCGGACCTCGAGGTCGAGCAGCGCGAGGTCGACGGCCAATACTGGCATTTCGCCTATCCTCTCGAGGACGGTTCCGGCGAGATCGTGGTCGCCACCAGCCGGCCGGAGACCATGCTGGCCGACACGGCCGTCGCCGTGCATCCCGGCGACGCGCGCTACGCCCGCCTGATCGGCAAGTGCGTGCGCCTGCCCATCGTCGGCCGGCCGATCCCGATCATCGCCGACGACTACGCCGATCCCGACAAGGGATCGGGCGCGGTGAAGATCACCCCGGCGCACGACTTCAACGATTTCAAGGTCGGCCAGCGCCATCGTCTGCCGATGATCAATGTCCTCGACGCCCAGGCGCGCATCAATGACAACGGCCCCGCTGCCTACCGCGGCCTCGACCGGTTCGAGGCGCGCAAGAAGGTGGTGGCCGAGTTCGAGGCTCTTGGCCTCCTGCGCGGCGTGGAAAAGGTGCGCCACGCCGTGCCGCATGGCGACCGCTCCGGCGTGCCGGTCGAGCCCTATCTCACCGACCAGTGGTACGTGGACGCCAAGACTCTCGCCGGTCCAGCCATCGCAGCGGTCGAGAACGGCCGCACGGTGTTCGAGCCGCGCCACTGGGAAAAGACCTACTTCGAATGGATGCGCAACATCGAGCCGTGGTGCGTTTCGCGCCAGCTATGGTGGGGCCATCGCATCCCAGCCTGGTACGGTCCGGACGGACACATCTTCGTCGCCGAGACCGAGGATGAAGTGGTCGCCGCCGCGCGCGAGCATTACGGCCGCGACGAGCCCTTGCGCCAGGACGAGGACGTGCTCGACACGTGGTTCTCCTCGGCCCTATGGCCGTTCTCGACCCTCGGCTGGCCGGAAAAGACGGCCGATCTCGAGCGCTTCTACCCAACCCACACCCTCGTCACCGGCTTCGACATCATCTTCTTCTGGGTCGCCCGGATGATGATGATGGGACTGCATTTCACCGGGCACGCGCCTTTCCGGCGGGTATTCCTCAACGCCCTCATCCGCGACGCGGAGGGGGTCAAGATGTCCAAGGCCAAGGGCAATGTCATGGATCCCCTGGAGATCATCGACACCTATGGCGCGGACGCCCTGCGCTTCACCCTGACGGCCATGTCCGGCCAGGCGCGCGATATCCGTCTGTCTACGGCGCGTATCGAAGGCTATCGGAATTTCGGCACCAAGCTGTGGAACGCCGCGCGCTTCTGCGAGATGAACGGCTGCGTCATCGCCGCCGGATTCGATCCGGGCGCGGCGCGCGGGCGGCTCAATCGGTGGATCCTGAGCGAGACGGTCAAGACCGCCGGTGAGGTGACCCACGCGCTCGAGGATTGCGCTTTCGATGAGGCCGCAGCGGCGCTCTACCGTTTCATTTGGAACGTGTACTGCGACTGGTATCTGGAATTCAGCAAACCAGTTCTTCAGGGTACGGATGAGGCGGCGAAGGTCGAGACACGATCGATGGCGGCGTGGGTGCTGGAGACGGTCCTCAAGCTGCTGCATCCGGTCACGCCCTTCATCACCGAGGAGCTGTGGTCCAAGACCGGCCCGCGCCAGAACATGCTCATCATCGAGCCGTGGCCGGCGTTGCCGGAGGGCTGGATTGACGCCGGCGCTGGCGCCGACATGGCCCTGGTGGTCGGGGCGATCGCCGCTGGCCGGGCCGTGCGCGCCGAGCTGAACGTGCCGCTTGCCGCTCGCCCGCCTCTGATCGTCACCGAGGCGGACGCCGGGCAGCGCGCGGTGCTGGAGGCCAACGTCGCGGCGATCCGGCAGATGCTGCGCGTGTCAGGTCTCGAGTTCGAGCCGGCCTCGGGCGCGGTTCCATTTGTCGCCGAGGGCGCCGCCTTCGCCCTGCCGGTGGCCGATTTCATCGACCTCGCAGCCGAACGCGCGCGCCTCGTCAAGGAAATCGCCGGCCGGGCTGCGGACATCGAGCGGACGGCCCGGAAGCTCGCCAACGCCGACTTCGTGGCCCGCGCTCCGGAGGCGGTGGTCGAAGAGAACCGCGAACGGCTGGCGGAGTCCGAAACGGTCAAGGCGCGGCTGGAAGAGGCCTTGGCGCGTCTCGAAGCGGTCACCTGAACGGCGACCCGTCGCACGGCTTTACATCCCGCCCGCCCTCGTGAATGAGCATGGCGCTCATGACCGAGACGCCTCCCTCCGAAATGCCCGCATGGCCGGCGATGTCGATCGCGGCCGCCCACGCCCTGCTCACCGCGCCCGGCGCGCCGTTCGAGATGGAGGAGGTGGTGATCCGGGGTGTGCCGACGCGCACCTGGAAGAACGCGCCGCCCACCTTGCGCGCGGTGCTCGAGGCCTCGCACGCCTTCGCGAGCCGCGTGTTCCTGGTGCACGAGGACGAACGGGTGACGTTCGAGGCGTTCGGCCGGGCGGTTGCGGCTTTTGCCCGCGCGCTTGCCGCCGATGGCGTCGTCAAGGGCGACCGCGTGGCCATCGTCATGCGCAACTTGCCGGAGTGGCCGGTCGCCTTCTACGCCGCCGCCTCCCTGGGCGCGATCGTCACCCCGCTCAATGCCTGGTGGACGGGGCCGGAGCTCGAATACGGCCTCATCGATTCGGGGTCCAAGATCGTGGTGGCCGACGCCGAACGGCTCGAGCGCCTGACGGAACACCTGCCGCGCTGCCACGATCTGAAGCGGGTCTACGTCGCCAGACTGGTCGATGAGAACGCCAACCCCGAGGTGGTCAAGCTCGAGGATGTGATCGGCGCCCCCGAAACCTGGGCCAACCTTCCCGACGCGGCTTTGCCCGATGTCGCCATCGCGCCGGACGACGAGGCGACGATCTTCTATACCTCCGGCACGACCGGAAAGCCCAAGGGCGCGCTCGCCACCCAGCGCAACATCAACTCCAACATCATGGCCGCCGGCAGCGTCGGCGCGCGCGCGTTCTTGAGGCGCGGCGAGACGCCGCCGGCGCCCGATCCGGACGCGCCGCAACGCGCCATGCTGCTGTCGGTGCCGTTCTTCCACGCCACCGGCTG
>JBOHLC010000286.1:0-16976 GCA_050729395.1 Caulobacteraceae bacterium | reverse complement strand
GTTCCAGGCGGCCCTGCCCAAGATGCCTCCGGCGCCGCCGGCCGAAGGCGGCATCTCCACGCCGGAAGGCCTGCGGGCCCATCTGCGCACCTTCGAGGACTGCGGGGTCGATCAGGTGGCCTTCATCCAGCAGGGCGGACGCAACCGGCACGAGCACATCTGCGAGGCGCTCGAGCTGTTCGCGGCCGAGGTGATGGGCGAGTTCAAGGCGCGCGAGGCGGCGCGCGTGGCCAGGAAGGCCGAGGAGCTGGCCCCGTTCGTCGAGGCGGCGCTCAAGCGCAAGACATGGATGAAGCCCCTGGCCGACGACGAGATCCCGCGCGTGATCGCGCTTGGCCGGAAGATCGTCGCCGAGACCCAGCCGGACGGCGCCCCGCCCAACCCGCGCCGGGCCGCCTGGCGCGAGGCCCTGGAAGCTAGCGAAGGCCGGGCAAAGGCGGGGGGTTAGTTCGATGTCCGTCGCAAAGCGCCTCGTCGATTACATGCATCCCGTGTTGGCGGCCCTGCGCGACAATCCGGGTGAGGAAGCCGAGTTCTGGGCCCGGATGGCGCGGGAACGAACGCCGCTGATCGAACCAGACCCCACGTTGCCAGGCTACAGCATCGTCACCTACGTGTTCCCGATGCCCGCAGGCGCACGCCATGTAGTCGTGCAGCCGGGCTTCGGCGAATCGCCGGACAATGTCATGGCCCGCGTGCCGGGGACCGGCGTCTGTCATGCAAGCTACCGTTACCGAAACGATGTGCGCACGAGCTACAGCTTCGCGCCGGACATGCCGATTGTGTCCTGGAGAAAAGCCAGCGAGACGGAGTTCAAGGAATACATGGCATTCGTGTTGGGGACGCCGCCCCAGCCGGACCCAAACCACCGGGAATGTTTCGTCAGTCGCGCCGGCGAAAACCTGCCCGATAACATCGGTTCATTCGTATCGCTGCCCGACACCCCCGATGAATCGGCCGCCTACAAACGTCCGGACGTCGAGCGTGGCTGGATCGACAAGCACGTCTTTCGCAGCGAGCTCATGGGCAACGAGCGTAACATCTGGGTGTACACCCCGCCCGGCTACAAGGTGCCCCCCGCACAAACCTATCCTGTTCTCGTCGCCTTCGACGGTGGCGGGGCGCTCACGCGGATGCCCACCCACCGGATACTGGACAACCTGTTGGCCGACGGACGCGTCCCGCCCGTGGTCGCGGTCCTGATCGACAATCCGACCAGCACCTCGCGCAATGACGAGTTGCCATGCAACGAGAATTTCGCCCGCTTCGCGGAAGAAGAACTGCTGCCGTGGCTCCGTCGTGGGTACCGCGTTTCCCCTGATCCCAAAGATCACTTCGTCACGGGCGCGAGTTACGGCGGTCTGGCCGCGATGTGGTTTGGCTATCGCCTGCCGCACGTCTTCGGCAACGTCATCAGTCAGGCTGCGTCGCTATGGTGGGGTCCAGGATACATCCAGGAGCTTCCGCTAAGCGTCCAAGACTACACGCCGGAATGGTTGATCCAACAGTACAGCCAGTCTCCACGCCTACCGGTGCGTTACTGGATGGAGATCGGGCTGATGGAGGATTCAGAACGTATGATCGAACCCAACCGACGCATGAGGGCCGTGTTGGAAGGAAAGGGCTATGACCTGACCTATACAGAACCTTGTGGCGGCCATGACACGGCGCTGTGGCGCGGGACCCTGGCGAATGCCTTGGTGACGATGTTGGCCCGGTAAGAACGCCACCATCATCCGCACCACCTATGGGTTCGCATCGGCCGCGCCATGCGTTAAGGAGACGCCATGCAGTCGCAAAATCCTTTCCTCGACGAAATGGCCAAGCTCACCCAGGCGGCCATGGGCCTGGCTCAGGCCGCGGGCGAGGAGGCCAAGAGCGCCTTCCGCGCTCAGTCCGACAAGTGGGCGGCCGATCTGGACCTCATCCGGCGCGAGGAGTTCAAGGCCCTGAAGGCCAGGATCGACGCTCTCGAAGCCAAGATCGACGCCCTCTCGGCGCCGAAACAATCTTAAGAACCTTCGCGCGAGACGCGCGGCGCGAAGCGCACTAGCCTCCTTTCGTCGCCTGTCGATCTCGATTCTCTTTCCGCCAAGCCCCGCCAGCCCAAGGATGATCCTCGCCCCATGGACAATCTGAGACCGGACGTCGAAGACACCCTGATCGCGCTCGATCCGCTGGACGTGGTCGAGCATGTGCTGTCGGCGGAGAACCTCGAGTTCGACCGCACCGAAGACGGCGACCTGGCCTTTTCCCTGACCGGCGACTGGAAGGACTATGAGCTGTGGTTCGCCTGGCGGCCGGAGGCCGACTGCCTGCAGCTGTGCCTTTCCATCGACCGCAAGGCCAGCGACGAGCAGCGGCCGGCGGCCCACGAGCTGATCAATCTCGTCAACCAGCGCGTGTGGCTCGGCCACTTCGAGGTGTGGGCCGACGACGGCGAGGTGATCTTCCGCCACGCCATGTGCCTGCCGGACGGCGAGCGGCCGACGCCGGCCCAGACCGCCTCGATGATCGACGCGGCCATGGAGGCGGCCGACCGGTTCTACCCGGCGTTCGACTTCCTCCTCGCCGGCGCCAAGTCGCCCAAGGAGGCGATGGCCGCATGCATGTTCGAAACGGCCGGCAACGCCTGAAAAAGCGCGGCGCGACGCTCTCGCGCCTGCCGATCCTCGTCGTCGGCGCCGGGGCCATGGGCGGGGCGATGATCGCAGGCTGGCTCCGCGCGGGCGCCGTAACCGCCAGCGATCTGATGATCGTCGATCCCCATCCGAGCGCGGAGGCGATGGCGGCGGCCGAGGCCGGCGCGATGCTTGCGCCCGACAACGCGGCGATGGCGCGGGCGCGCACGGTGCTCTTCGCGGTCAAGCCGCAGGTGTGGCGCGAGGCGGCGGCCGACATCGCCCCGCGTCTCGGCCCCCACGCGGCCATCGTTTCGATCATCGCCGGCGTCGCCGCGCGGGACCTCTCGGCGGCCCTCGGCGGGCGGCCGATCGCGCGGGCCATGCCGACACTGGCCGCGGCCATCGGCGCCGGCTCGATCGCCCTGTGGCCGGCGGACGGTCCGTTGACCGATGAAACCGAAGCTCTGCTGGCCCCGTTAGGCGCGGTGACACGTCTGGCCGATGAGGATCTGATGCATGTGGCGACGGCCGCCTCGGGCTCGGCCACAGCCTACCTCTACGCCTTCATTGAGGCGCTCGAGGCTGGCGCGGTGGAGGCCGGCCTGCCGCCGGACGAAGCCGCCCGCGCGGTGCGCGCCACCGTCTGCGGGGCCGCCGCCCTGCTGGCCCAGAGCGGCGAGGATCCGGCGGATCTGCGCCGGCGGGTGACCTCGCCCGGCGGCACGACGCAAGCGGCGCTCGAGACCCTCCTTCCGGAGCTTGGCCCGCTGCTGGCGCGGGCGGTGGCGGCGGCCGCGGCCAGGTCGCGGGAGCTGGGCCAATGAGCGAGACGATCGAGAAAGCCCTGGTGGCGCTGAACGCCCTCTGCGCCGAGCGGCCGTGGCGCGAGGTCAGCCTGCGCGATGTAGCCGCCAAGGCGGCGATTCCCCTGGCCGAACTTTATCGCGAAGCGCCGTCGAAGACCGCCCTGATCGATCACCTAGGTGCGCGCCTGGACGAGGCGGCCCTGGCCACCGCGGCCACCGCGTCCGAGGATGTTCACGACCGCCTGTTCGATGCGTCCATGGCCCGCGTGGAGGCGATGGAGCCGTGGCGCGCGGCGCTGGCCGGCGTCAAAGGCTCGGCCTTGGCGCCGCTCCTGCCGCATCTGCCAAAGGCGGCGCGGGCCATTCTCGAGGCGGCCGGGATCGAGGCGACCGCGCCCCGCCTCGCGGCCATGACGGTGGTGTGGGCCCGCATCGTCCAGGTGTGGCGCGCCGACGAGGGCGCGCTCAACCGCACCATGGCCGAGATCGACAAGCGCCTCAAACAGTTGCGCCGGCGGCTTAACGCGATCGGCCAGGGCTTCTAGCCCGGTTACTGCGGAGGCGAGGCGGGTGGCGGAGGCGCCGTCACGGCCGGCGGCGGCGCCGTCACTGTCGGAACCGGCGTTACCGTCGGCGGGGGCGGCGGCGGAGCGGCGGTCGGGGCGCTGGGCGTATTCATCGCCGGCGGGGTCACCGGAACGGTGACGGTCGAGCGATGACTGACGGCTCGTCTGGAGCGGGCCACCGCATGTTCAGGCCGGCGGTGAACCGCGGCCGGGGCGGCGCGCGGGGCGACCGTGCGCGGGGCGGGCGAGGCGGCGGGGACCGCCTTGGCCACGGGCGCGACCGGTCCCGGAGCTGGCGCCACGGCCACGGCGGGGGCTCGCGCGGCCGGCTGAGGCGCCGGCTGCGGCGCCGGACGATTCATCGCCTCGTAGGCGATCAGGGCGCCTATGGCGAACACCGCGACGACGGCGATGGGCGCGGCTGTCGCCCATTTCGATCTGCGCGGCCGGCGCTCGAGACGCTTGAAGATGGCGGCGCCGGCGCCCATCGCGCCCGGCTGCGGCTCGACCTTCGCTGTCGGTCGGGTGAAATCGGTAGTGGACATGGGGTTTCCTCGGATGACCATCAGCCCCTTCGACAAAACCAACGCCCGGCAAATGCCAAACGTTCCTGAGCATAACGGGTGCGAGATCCTGTGACGTCGGCGCGAGATTCGATTGATCGCCGTCATCCGTGCCAGACCTATTCTCTGTCGCCACCTTATTGTCACAGTAATACTGAAAGCTATACCAGAGCATATTTAAGATTGACCCCGCAACGGACGTTCACAATTGTGACGCTCGTGTTGAAACCCGCGTAACTACACGGCCGGGATTCTTCGCCGCCAGACCCAGAGGATGAGGGCCAGGATCAGACATGCCCCGCCGCTGATCACCGCGTCAGCAAGGAAGCTGCCATTGGCGCCTCCGTTACCGTAAGCTTGGCCGTCGATGGCCTGCATGTAGGTGAGCGGGAGCTGGGTGGCGGCGGTGAGCAAGCCGAACTGCGTCGCCGCCAGAGGATTGTCGTGGCCGACGGTGCGCAGGGTAATGACGTTGGCGGCGGAGAAGGCGCCGGCCTGGAAGAGGTTTTCCCCCAGCATTGCCAAGCCGAAAGTGGCCGGCGCTCGCCCAAGCGGGATCAGGCTGAGCGTGAACGCCGCGCCGACGCCGCCGACGAGCAGGTAGAGCGTGCGCGGCGCCACCCTCTTGGACAGGACCGGCACCATCAGGCTGCCGACGATTCCGGCCACCGTCACGCCTAGTCCGCCGATCAGTCCCACCAGCTTTTCAGACGTATGAAAGTCGCGCCCGAGGCCGGCGAGCACGTTCGTAAGCGCAAATGACGCCGACGGCGCCAAGAAGAGGGCGAGGGTCCACAGGACAGTGGGGCGGCGCAGAAGGGCCAGCACGTCGCGGGCGAAGTCGCGCACGCTTTCGCTGGCCAGCCGGTCGTCGGCTGGCGGGCACTCGACCCACAGATAGAGGGGAAGGGCGGCGACGATCGTCAGGGACAGGAGGGCCGCGCCGAGGACGTAGGGAAGATCGCGCAGCAGATAGATCGCGCCGGTGGCCACCAGCCCGCCGGCGCCGAAGTTGGCCACCGTGAACCAGGCGCCCAGCGACGCCTTGTCTTCGGTTCGCGTGAGGTTGCCGAACCAGCCGCCAACCGCCGAGACGCAAAGGCCGATCGCGATGCCGCTTACGAAGAGGAGGCCCGTCAGCAACGGGAGGTCGCGTATGAAGACAAGGCCGGCGAAGGTGGAGAGACCGGCGAGAGCGGCAAAGACGATCGCGTAGGCGCGGCGGCTAAATCGCCAGTCGACAAGTGGCGTGATGAGAAAACTGATGAAGCCGGGCAACAGGGCCATTGCGGTGATCGAGGCGATTTGCGGCTCCGGCACATGGTTGGCCGCGAGTAATTGCGGGATGGTGATCACCAACACCGATCCGGACGCCCCGAGGGGAAGAAAGCCCATTCCCATCAGCCAGATGGGCGGCAAGGGTCTAGGCTTGGCCACGTACGTCGATCTCCGATCGCGATGTGGCTACGCCTTGGGTCTGTGCGCGGCCATTCGGCTCCTGTTACGGGCGGCGGAGTTGAAAGGCCAGCGCGCGGGCTTGACGGCGCGCGCGACGCGCTAGAGCGAGGAGCGGGCCCCCCGGGGAGTGCGCTAATGACCGAAGCGATCGCCACCACCCGCGCCGCGCTGCCGACTCCGTTGGCCAGCACCACGCGGCTGCGCATCTTCGCCTATCTGGGCGTGCTCATTATCCTGCTGGGCTACGGCGGCCCTAACGGCGGTCTGATCGAAGTGCCGATCACCTTCTTCCTGAAGAACCGCCTGCACCTCAGCGCCCACCAGTCGGCGCTCTTTCGCATGATCGGCGCGATCCCGCTCTATCTCGGCTTCGTCTTCGGCTTCGCGCGCGACACCTACAATCCCTTCGGCATGCGCGACCGAGGGTTCCTCGTGCTTTTCGGCGCCCTGACCGCCGCCGTCTATGTGGTCTTCGCCTTCATCGCGATCACCTATGGGACGCTGCTGGCCGCCGTGCTCCTGTCGACCTGCGCCTTCCTGTTCGCGTGGAGCGCGCAGAACGGGCTTTCCTCCACCCTCGGCCAGCAGCACGTGATGTCCGGGCGGATCGCCGCCGCCTGGAACGTGTTCCTCTATGTGCCCGTATTGACGGCGTATTTCATGGGCGGGGCGCTCAGCCAGTTCCTCGAGGGGGCCAAGGCGGACTTGGCCGCGCGCATCCTCTTCCTGGTCGGGGCGGCGATCATGACCGCGGTCGCATTGTTTGGCCTGTGGCGGCCGGCGAGCGTGTTCGACAATGTGCGCGCCGAGCGTCCGGCGGCGGCCTCGCGGCTCAAGGACATCGGGCGGCTGGCGCGCCATTGGCCGATCTATCCGGCGCTGGCCATCTGGCTCCTGTGGAGTTTCGCGCCCGGCTCCGCCACCCCGCTGCAGTTCTTCCTGCAGAACACCCTGCACGCGACCGATGCCCAATGGGGCGACTGGAACGCGCTCTTCGTCGCGGGATTCATCCCCACCTTCCTGCTGTTCGGCTGGCTGTGCCGGCGCGTGCGCCTGCGCACCATTCTCTTCTGGTCGACCCTGGTCGCGGTGCCGCAGATGGTCCCCCTGGCCTTCATCCACACCGTCGATCAGTCTTACGTCGCCGCCGTGGTCATAGGCCTCCTGGGAGGGGTCAACAGCGCCGCCTATCTCGACCTCGTCATCCGTTCCTCGCCGCCAGGCCTGCAGGGAACGGTGATGATGCTCTACTGGGCGCTGTTCTACATCTCTCAGCGTTTCGGCGATGTCCTGGGGGCCGACCTCTACGATCACTACCGCAACTTCAACGCCTGCGTGATCGCCATCACGCTCGTCTATGCCTTGATTTTGCCGATCCTCTGGCTCGTGCCCAGACGCCTGACCGCCACCACCGATGGCGAGGTCATCGCCTAGCCCGGCACGCGGACGACCGCGCGCAGGCCGCCTAGCGGCGATCGCCCCAGGGTCACCTCGCCGCCGTGGCCGCGAATGATGTCGCGGGCGATGGCCAGGCCGAGGCCCACGCCCTTGGCGTTCGGATTGCGGCTCTCCTCCAGCCGGCCGAACGGGGCGAAGGCCTCCTCGTAGCGGTCCTCCGGGATGCCCGGTCCGTCATCGTCGATGATGATCTCCGCCCCGCCCGCCAGGCCGGCGCGGCCGGTGACCTCGACCTTATCGGCATGGTCGGCGGCGTTCATGATCAGGTTGGAGAGCGCGCGCTTGAGCGCGTTGGGCCGAACGCCGGCGGCCAGGCCCGCCTCTGAGGCCACGACCAGCTGGGCCCCGGAACGACCGGCCGACTGGCTGACCTCTTCGAGCAGCCGTCCGAGGTCGACCCGTTCGATGCTCTCGGCCCCCTCCCCGCGGGCGAAGGCCAGATATTCGTCGATCATGTGCTCCATCTCGGCCACGTCGCGCTTCATTTCCTCGACCCGTTCGCCGGGATCGGAGAGGGCCAGCTCCAGCTCCAGGCGGGTCAGCGGCGTTCTGAGGTCGTGGCTGACGGCGGCCAGCAGCGTGGTGCGCTGGTCGACATGGCGCTGGATGCGCGACTTCATGGCCAGGAAGGCCCGCGCCGCCTGGCGCACCTCGCGCGCGCCGTGCGGGCGGAACGGCAGGTCGACGCCGCGGCCGAAAGCGTCGGCCGCCTCGGCCAGACGCTCTATGGCTCGCACCTGATTGCGAATGAACAGCAGCGAGATGGAGGTCAGCAGGAACGTGGCCACGGTGACCCACAGGATGAAGATATCGCCCTTGGTGGCGAACACCCGGTCCTTCGGCGCAATGATGCGCAGCACGCCCTGCGCCACCTTGATGCGGATATCGACATAGGCCGGGTAGCGGGCGGTATCGAACCAGAACGGCGCGTCGATACGCTCGGAAAGCGCCTTCTTCAGCGCGTGATCGACGGCGACGATGAGGATCGGTCGCCGTCCCCGCGGCAGGACCGCTCCCGGCTCGAGATCGACGGACAGGCCCATGGTCCGCTGCGAGCGCAGGGCGAGGTGGGCGAGATTGGCGCGCGTCGGCGCCTCCTCGTAGCTTTGCACGATCCAGGCGATGTCTCCGGCGACGCCCTCGGTCAGGTGGGCGTTCACCGTCTGCCAGTGGGCGTCGAAGAACGCATAGGTGACGGCGATCTGCATGATCGTCACCGGCAGGACGATGATCAGCAGGCTGCGGCCGAACAGGGACGTCGGCGCCCGGCGCTTGATCATCCGCCCGAGCTGGGCGGGCCAGGGCCTTGGCAGGCGCATCAGTCGGGAGTCAGCATGTAGCCCACGCCGCGCACGGTGCGGAGATAACGCGGATTGGCCGGGTCGGCCTCGATCTTGCGCCTCAGGCGCGTGACCTGGATGTCCACCGCGCGGCCGGTGGGATCGGCGCTGTCCCGGGCCAGGTCGAGGCGGTCGACGGCGCTGTGGGCGGCGAGCGCCAGGCGGCGCAGCAGGCGGATCTCGGCCTCCGTGAGGCGGACCATCTCGCCCTCGGTGGTCAGCTCGCCGCGCGCCAGGTCGAAGCGGCTCAGACCCAGCATCACCGGCCCGTCGACGGCCGGCGTCACCCGGCGCAGGATGGCCTCGATGCGCAGGGAAAGCTCGCGCGGTTCGAACGGCTTGGCCAGGTAGTCGTCGGCCCCGAGCTGCAGGCCCTCGATGCGATCGCCCGGCAAGCCGCGGGCGGTGAGGATCAGCACCGGTATGGCGCCGACCGGCCTTGGCTGGCCGCGCAGCCAGCGGGTGAAGGAAAAGCCGTCCTCGCCGGGCATCATCACATCGACCACCAGCAGGTCGAACTCCAGGGTCTCCAGCAGCCGCCGCGCCGCCGCGGCCGAGGCGGCGACGCTGACGCGGAAGCCGGCGCGGCTGAGGAACTGCTTGAGCAGATCGCGCAGGCGATCGTCGTCGTCGACGATCAGTAGATGGCGCGCCACGGGTTCCTGCGACATGGACGCCGATTTACGCTGAAGCCGCATGGCGCGCCAATTCGTTTGACGAGGGCGGCCCCCGCGTCGTCTAACGCGCGCCTTGGCGCGCCTCAGGAGGTTCGATGTCTCTTCTCCCCTACGACGATCGCGACGGTTGGATCTGGCTCGACGGCCAGTTCACGCCCTGGCGTGAGGCGAAGGTCCACGTACTGACCCACGGGCTGCACTACGCCTCGGCCGTGTTCGAAGGCGAACGCATGTACAGCGGCGAGGTGTTCAAACTGCGCGAGCACACCGAGCGCCTGTTCCACTCCGCCCGCATCCTCGATTTCGAGATCCCGTTCACGCTCGAGGAGATCGAAAAGGCGACCATCGCGGCGTTCGTGAAGAACTGTTTCACGGACTGCTACATCCGTCCCCTCGCCTGGCGCGGCTCGGAGATCATGGGCGTCGCGGCCCAGGCGAGCCGCATCCATGTGGCCATCGCCACCTGGCAATGGCCAAGCTACTTCAACCCGGAGGAGAAGCGGCGCGGCATCGAGCTGACCTGGGGCAAATACCGCCGGCCCTCGCCGGACACCGCGCCGACTGCGTCCAAGGCGGCCGGTCTCTACATGATCTGCACGCTCTCCAAGCACGCCGCCGAGCGCGAAGGCTTCGCAGACGCCTTGATGCTCGATTATCGCGGCTATGTGGCCGAGGCGACGGGGGCCAATGTGTTCTTCGTCCACGACGGGGCGCTCGTCACGCCGATCGCCGACTGTTTCCTGGACGGCATAACCCGGCGGTCGGTGATGGCGCTGGCCGAAAGTAAGGGCTTCGAGGTGATCGAGCGCCACATCCGGCCAGAGGAACTGGCCACTTTTTCCGAATGCTTCATCGTCGGCACGGCGGCCGAGGTGACGCCCGTCTCGCGCGTTGCAGACCATCGTTTCATGCCCGGCAATATCTCGCTGTCGCTAATGGACGACTTCGCCAAGCTGGTGCGGCGCGAACTCCAGCCGGCTTAGGCGAAACTAGACCAGCCAGCTTTCGGGCGTCGGGTAGGCTTCGTTGCGCAGCAGGCGCGAGAGGCCAAGCGCACAGCGCACGATGAACCAGATCCAAGTCGCCAGCAGCAGCGGGAAGCCGATCAGTATGAAGCACAGGACGATGGACACCACTCCATAGACCAGGCCGATCCAGAAGGTGCGGATCTGGAACTTGTAATGGCTCTTGAGCCAGGCCGGCGCGGTCGGTTCCTCGACATAGGCGAGCACGAGGCCGACGATCGTCGCCACCCAGCCGATCACCGGCACGAAATGAGCGAGATAGAGGATGTAGACGACGAAGGCCATCTGGCGCTCGTCATGGGTGACGGCCGTGGCCGGTGGCGTCGCCGAGGGCATTGGCGGCGGAGGTGGTGACGAGGGCGGCGGTGGGGGCGTCGGGGCGCCTGGTTCGTAGGTGTCGGACATGGCGATCGGACCTTTCTTCAGGATCAGTCTAACCCCGACGGGCGATGATCTCCACGCCGGCGGCGGCCGCGTCGGGCGCCAGGGCCATGGGCTTCTCCACCCGGACGCGCACGCTGAGCGTCCGCGGCTCGGCCAGGCACGCCTCGGCCACGCGCTGGGCGAAGGATTCTACCAGGCCGATATGACCGCTGTCGGCAATGGCCAGGGCGTGCCGGGCAAGGGTCTCGTAATTGACCGTATCCTCCAGGTGGCGCCAGCCGGTGGCGTCGACCTCAAGCTCGATGTCGACGATCAGTGGCTGGCGGACGCCTTGCTCATGGGGGTAGACGCCGATCTCGGCCTGCACCTCGAGGCCGCGCACGAACACGCGGGTGACGGCGACGTGCGAGGCGCTCCTAGTCATGGGCGACGTCCGGCGTGCGCCAGGCAAGATGCTGGCCGCCGTCGACGGCGATCATCTGGCCGGTGACCGAGGGGGCGTCGATGAGATAGGCGAGGGCGGCGGCGATCTCCTCCGGCGTCGGACCGCGGCCGAGCGGCGTGGCGGCCGCCTGGGCGGCGAAGGCCTCCGCCGACTGGTGGGGCGAAGGCAGTGTCGGGCCTGGCCCGATGGCGTTGACCCGGATGCGTGGCGCGAGCGCCTGGGCCAGGGTCTGGGTCGCCGTCCACAGGGCGGCCTTGCTAAGGGTGTAGCTGAAGAATTTCGGCGTCAGGCGCCACACGCGCTGATCGCAGATATTGACGATGAGACCACGGGCTTCGGCTGGCAAGGCGGAGGCCATGGTCTGGCTGAGGATCAGAGGCGCTCGCAGATTGACCGCCATCGCCGCCTCGTAACGGACGAGATCGAACGCATCGCCGCTGTCGTCCTCGAACACCGAGGCCGAGTTGACCAGGAGGGTGGGGGCGCCGGGCGCGCCGTCGATCAGGCGGCGGCAGGCCTCGGGGTCGCTCAGATTGGCGGCGGCGAGGGCGGCTCGCCGGCCGAGCGCCTCTATGCGCGACGCGGTCTCGCGGGCCTCCTCGGCCGAGGCGCGGTGATGGACGATGATGTCATAGCCGCATCCCGCGGCGGCGAGCGCCAGGGCGGCGCCGATCCGCCGTCCCGCGCCAGTGACGAGCGCCCAGCCGCGCGCGTTCACCTACGCTCGCCTAATCGAAGCGATGGTATTCGTAATAGTTGAGCCCGGCCAGGGCGGCGATGAACACCAGGATGGCGACGACGGCTGCGATGGACATGGATGACGGGTCCCTATTGTCCGCGCGGCTTTAGCGGCGCGCGGTCCGGCCGGCAAGACGGCTCAGATACGATAACGCGCCAGGCGCTCGTAGATCGGCCGCGCGGCGTCCGCGATGGCGGCCAGGCGAGGTTCGAGCAAAGCCGGAGGCGGTGACGGCGGGGCGAAACCCGTGGACCGCTCGACCGCTTCGTACCACGCCGGGGCCCAGGCGCCGTCGCCTGGCCGGCGCCCGGCCGGCCAGCTCAGCATGGCCTCATCGAACGGGATGCCCAGCGCGATGCATAAGGCGCCGAGCGCGCGCTTCGGGTTGGCCAGCACGACTTCGGCGTCGATCACCGGCGGCGACGCGCCGGTCGTGCGCGCGACCTCGTCGTAGATCTCGCCTTGCTGGACGAATCCAATGTCCTCGAGGGTCACCTCGGCCCGTCTCTTCGCGTATGAGGCGAGTACGCGTTCGGGGGCGCGGATCAGAAAGGCGTGGCGGCAACGCTCCATCCAGCCCCGATCGAAGCCAGCCAGCAGGTGGTGGGTCATGTGTTTCTGATAGAAGATCGCCGCCCCGCCTGGCGCATCGCCGGCGATGGCCTTGGCGACCGCGCCAGGATTGGTCTCGTGCGCCGCCAGCACTTCGGCCCGTAGCGGGTGGTCCGCGCCCGAGGCGATGAGATAGGCGGCGTAGAACGGCTCGTCGATCACTTCGGTGTCCGGACGGTTCTCGAAGGCGCGCATCATCGCCGTGGAGATGTTGCGCGGCCCCGACCACATGGCGATGCGGAGGCTCACCTGGCGGCCTCGGCGTCCTTGAGCTCGTCGTACACGCCGCGGATGCGGCGCGTCAGCGGTCCTGGGCAGGCCGGCAGATCGATCCCGTCGATCCGCCTCACCGGCGTGATCCCGCCCATGGTGCCGGTGACGAAGGCCTCGTCCGCCGCCCGGGCGAGGTCTGGCTCGAACGCGCCCATGCGGATGGGAACGCCATCTCGCTGGCACAGCTCGATCACCTGCGCGCGAGTGATCCCATTGAAACAAAATTCGCCGGTCGAAGTCAGCACCTCGCCGTTCCTGACGAAGAAGAAGTTGGTCGCGTTGCAGCTCGACACGAACCCGCTCGGGTCGAGCATAAGGGCCTCGTCCGCGCCCGCCTCGATCGCCTCGAAGAGGGCGGTGATGAGGTTGAGCCGGCTGTGCGAATTGAGCCGAATGTCGAACATCGCCGCCGGCGTGCAGCGGACCGAGACGACAGCCAGCGCGAGCCCGCCGTCGGCGTTGCGCGCGGCGGGCCGCTTGTGCTCGGCGGTGATGGCGATGGTAGGCTGCCCAAGGGCGTTGCGCGGATCCTGGCTGATGGTCGCCTTGACCCCGCGCGTCACCATAAGCCGCACATGGACGCCGTCGGTCATGGCGTTGGCGGCGAGAGTCGCGGCGAGCGCCTCGGCGATCTCGGCCCGGCTCAGTCCGACTTCGAGGCGGATTGCCCTGGCCCCGGCGAACAGGCGGTCGAGGTGCGCGTTCAGGAACAGCAGGGCGCCCTTGTGCAGGCGCAGCCCCTCCCACACCCCGTCGCCCATGCCGAAGCCAGCGTCGAACAGCGACACCCTGGCCTCCGCGCGCAGGATGAGAGCGCCGTTCAGCCATACCAGCGCCGCGGCATTGCGCGGATCGGCCTCGAAGTCCTGACTTCCGGCCAAGTGCGCCCTCCTTTCCGCCATTGGGCATTGCCCGGCTTATGTGGCAACTCTTTCACCGATGAGCGGCGCCACCCATCTGACCGATCCGGCCAACCTGGCCAAGTTCGACGAGATGATCGACGTGCGCACGCCGGCGGAGTTCGCTCTCGACCACATCCCCGGGGCCATCAATCTGCCGGTGCTGAGCGACGCCGAGCGCGTGGAGATCGGCACCATCTACGTCCAGGTCTCGCGGCTGAAAGCCCGGCGCCTCGGCGCCGCCCATGTGGCCCGCAACATCGCCGCCCACCTGGAAGGCGCGCTGAAGGACAAGCCAGGTTCCTTCGCCCCACTCGTCTACTGTTGGCGCGGCGGTCAGCGGTCGCTGGCCATGGCCACGGTGCTCGAGCAGGTCGGCTGGCGGCCGACCCGGCTCACCGGCGGCTACAAGACCTATCGCCGGCGCGTCACCCTGCGCCTCTATCGCGCCACGCCGCTGAGGCGCCTCATCCTCTTGGACGGCTACACCGGCTCGGCCAAGACGGAGATCCTCGGACGGGTGGCGGCGCTGGGCGTCCAGGTCTTGGACCTCGAGGGCCTGGCCGGCCATCGCGGCTCGCTCTTCGGACGTCTGGGCGACCGGGCGCAGCCGAGCCAGAAGATGTTCGAGAGCCGGCTCCTCGGCGAGATCGAGCGGGTCGATCCGGCGCGACCGGTGCTGGTGGAGGCGGAGTCGTCCAAGGTCGGCGAGATCATGCTGCCGCCGGTCCTGTGGCGGGCCATGGAGAGCGCGCCACGCATCGAGGTCCGCGCGCCGGCCGGGGCCCGCGTGCGCTATCTGCTGGCCGCCTATGCCGACATCGCCGCCGATCCGGCGACGTTGAAGACAACGCTGGCGGCGCTGCCGGGACGGCATGGCGCCCGACGGGCGGCCAAGTGGGGCCAGATGGTCGACGAGGGCGATTTCACGAGCCTAGCCGCCGACCTTGTCGAACTCCACTACGATCCGGCCTATGAGCGCTCGTGCAAGCGCGAGGCGAGGCCATTGCTGGGCGAGGTGGTTCTGGAGACCCTGACGTCCGCCGAGCAGGACGCGGGCGCGCGGAAGATCGCCGCGCTGGTGGAGGCATCGGCGACATGAGCCCGCGCCTGACCTCCCTGGCCCATGGCGGCGGCTGCGGCTGCAAGCTCTCGCCGGCCGTGTTGCGCGACCTGCTGGCCGGACAGCCCGCGATCGCCGGCTACGCCGACCTGCTGGTCGGTACCGAGACCAGCGACGACGCCGCCGTCTGGCGCCTCAACGACGAGCAGGCGCTCGTGGTCACCACCGACTTCTTCATGCCGGTGGTCGACGATCCGCGCGACTTCGGGCGCATCGCCGCGACCAACGCCCTGTCGGATGTCTACGCCATGGGCGCGCGGCCCATCCTGGCCCTGGCCATCGTCGGCATGCCGGTGGACAAGCTGCCGGCCGAGACGATACGCGCCATCCTGGCTGGCGGGGCGGAGGTGTGCCAGGGGGCGGGCATCCCCATCGCCGGCGGCCACTCCATCGACAGCGCCGAGCCGATCTACGGCCTGGTTGCGCTGGGCCTCGTCCACCCGGACCGTCTGCTGCGCAACTCTACCGCGCGGGCTGGCGACGCGCTGATATTGACGAAACCGCTGGGCGTAGGCGTGCTGAGCGCCGCGCTGAAGCAGGACCGCCTGGACGCGGCCGGCTATCGCGCGCTCATCGACACCACGACCCAGCTCAACAGCGTGGGCGCGGAGTTGGCCGGGCGAGCGAGCGCGGTCACCGACGTCACCGGCTTCGGCCTCCTCGGCCACGCGTTCGAGATGGCGAGGGCCTCGGGTCTCACTCTCGAGATTTGCCCGTCTTCGGCGTCGGTGTTGCCGGGAGTCGAAGCCTTTCTGCGTAAGGGCGTGCGGACCGGCGCGTCGGCGCGGAACTGGACGAGTTATCGCGACGCTATCAACGGAGGCGAGAGGCTGGAGCCGTGGAGACTGGACCTCATCACCGATCCCCAGACCAGCGGCGGCCTATTGATCGCCGCGCCGGCCGAAAGCGCTGGCGAGATCCTCGAGTTCGTGCGCGCGGCCGGCTTTGCCGAAGGGGCCTTGGTCGGCCGCTTCGTCGCCGGACCGCCGGGAGTGAGAATTGTCGACAGCCTGGATTGACGGGGGAAGTGACGCCCACTAGCTAGCGCTTATCTATAAATCCTATCGGTGAGAGATGGATTTAATTTCCCACATCAACGCGATCTACGCCATTTCCGGCCTGGCGATCAGTTTCCTGGTCGGTTTCACCGGGGTGGGCGGTGGCTCGCTGATGACGCCGCTGTTGATGCTGCTGTTCCACGTCAGCCCGGCGACGGCAGTCGGAACGGACTTGCTCTATGCCGGGGTCACCCGTGTCTTCGGCACTGCGGTGCATGGCGCGCGGGGCACAGTGGACTGGCGGATCGTCGGCCGCATGGCGGCCGGCAGCGTGCCGGCTTCGGCGCTCACCCTCCTCATCATGGCCCATTTCCACGCCAAGTCGGCGCCCCCGCACGGGATCATCACCTATGTGCTCGGCGGCGCCCTGATACTCAGCGCCGCCGCCATCCTGTTTCGACGGATTCTGCTGAATGCGCTCGCCAACTGTGTCGGGGAGCTAGCCCCCGGGAGTCGGGGCGGGTTCACGATCGCCTTGGGCGCGGTGGTGGGCCTGCTGGTGTCCCTGTCTTCAGTGGGCGCCGGCGCCATCGGCGTCACCGTGCTCCTGTTGCTATATCCCAAGCTGCCGGCGGCCAAGCTGGTCGGCTCCGACATCGCCCACGCCGTGCCGCTGACCCTGCTGGCCGGCTTCGGCCACTGGTTGATGGGCGACATCGATTTCACCCTTCTGGGCTCCCTGCTGGTCGGCGCGATCCCCGGCATCGTCATCGGCAGCTGGCTTTCGTCCCGCGCCCCGGATGCCGTCCTGCGCCAGATCCTCGCCTCGACGCTGGCACTGGTGGGGGGAAGGTTGTTTTTCTAGCGGCCCGCGGCTCAGCTACCCGCGATGGTCTTGTCGATCCAGTCCCTGAACGGGGCCACGCTGGTGTAGACGCCGGGGGCCACGTTGCAGCCGGCCGCCCAGCCGACCATGCCGACGAGCA
>JBOHLC010000285.1:0-2631 GCA_050729395.1 Caulobacteraceae bacterium | reverse complement strand
GCCGGATTGAACATCGGCCTGATCAACCGCGCCGGAACCAAGATGCGTCGCTTCAGCTCGCCCCGGCCGGGGCGAGCTGAAGAACAGCCAGAACAGACCAGGAAAACTGTCACCCATGTGCCCGGTCAATAATGTCAACCATGTGCCCGGTTGCTCACGCCACTCCGGCGCGCAATCAGTTCGGCTTGAGCGTCATATGGAGTTGATCGAACAGGAAACTCACCATGTCGGTGGTGCGGTCGATGCGCTCGTCGAGGGAATCGCCGATGCCATGGCCGGAGGTCGAGCTGGTGCGCAGGAGGAGGGGCCGGCCGTCCGGGTCGGCGTACTGCAGGGCGGCCATAAACTTGCGCGAATTCAGCGGATTGACCCGGCCGTCGTTGTCGCCGGCGGTCAGCAGCACGGCGGGGTATGGCGCGCCGGCCCGCACATGGTGATAGGGCGAATAGGCGTACAGGGCGCGAAACTGGGCCGCATCCTTCACCGAGCCGAACTCGGTGGTGTTGAAGGCGCCATTGGGATCGAGTTCGACGCGCAGCATGTCGTAGATCCCCACGGCCGAGACCACCGCCCGGGCGAGGGCCGGATGCTGGGTGATCGTCGCACCCATCAGCAGGCCGCCGTTGGAGCCGCCCAAAAGGGCCAGGCGGTCGTGCGCGGTATAGCCCTGTGCGATCAGGTATTCGGCGGCGGCGTCGAAATCGTCGAACACGTTCTGCTTGTTGAGCAGCGATCCCGCCCTGTGCCAGGCCTCACCGTATTCGCCGCCGCCCCGCAGATTGGCGTCGACATAGATCCCGCCGCCATCGAGCCAGGCGCGACCCATCGGGCCCAGGAAGCGGGGGGTCTCGTTGATGCCGTAGCCGCCGTAGCCATAGAGCAGCAGGGGGCTGGCGCCATCGAGCCGCGTCCCTTTGCGCATGATCACATTAAGCGGCACCTTCGTGCCATCCTTTGAAGTCGCGAACACGCGCCGCACTTCGGCGTCGCTGAAGTCGGCGGGACTGGTCTGGACCAGCGCCGTGCGTGTCACCTGATCGGTCGCCGGCGTCCAGCGGGCGAAATACCGCGGCTCGATGTAGCTCGAAACATCGAACAGCACCGTGCCGTCCGCCATTGGGTCGATCTCCTCGACATCGGTGACCGGCGGCGTCGGCACGGCGCCGGCCGGCTTGCCGGCGTGGTCGAAGACGCGCACCTCGGTCGGGCCGCCGACCATGTAGCGCGCGAACAACCGGTCGGGCGTCAACACCAGCGAAGGGATATTGGCCTCGGCGCCGTCGATGCGGATCGACGCCTTGGCTTCGGCGACGATCACCGGCGCGGCGGCCAGGGCGCCGGGGCCAAAGGGGCCGGACGCCTTGACGATCTTCCCGTTCAGGGCCCCCGCGAGGGAGACGCCGTAGACCGCGTCGTCGGGGCCCACGACCGCCGAAACGATCTTGTCGTCGTAGCCGGAAAGACGGATCGGCGCGGCCGGCGCGCCGCCGGGGGCGCTGAGCAGATATTGCGCGTACTGGCCGCCATCGCCGCGCTGGACCATGGCCACGATCGCCGGCCGGGCCGAAGGGTTGGCCAGGAAGATCTCGCTGATCCGCTCCAGACCGTCCTTCGTCCCCAGCGCCAGGGGGTCGGCGGACCAATTCGCGCCAAGCCGATGAAAATAGACCTGAAGATTGTAGTGGCGGTCGACGGCCGGCGTGCCCTCGCCGGGATAGCGTGTGTACCAGAAGGCGTCGGAACCGGGCGCCCAGGCGAGGCTGCCGCCGGCGGTGGGATACTGCACATGGGGAATGGCAGCACCCACCTCCTCGCCGGTCGATACGCGATAGACGTGCAGGTCGCCATCCTCACTGCCGTTGTGCGAGATCGACACGGCCACGAGCTCTCCGTCCGGTGAGGCGCTCCACCAGTCGATCGCGGTGTGGCCGCTCGGGTCCATCCTGTTGGGATCGACGACGATTCGCTGGCTGGCCGGATCGGCGGAGGCGTCCATGACGACGACCATCGCTTGCTGACGCGCCGGATCGTGAAACTCGGCGAACACCTGACCACCGCCTGGGCCGCCTCGTGGCGCGAGGCCGGAATAGGAGACGGAGGCGCCGCGGGTGATGCGGGCGACTTCCGAGCGGATCGGCGCGCGTTCCGGCAGGGAGTCGAGGTAGCCTCGCGCGCGCGCATTCTGAGCCGCGCTCCAGGCCTTGACCTTAGGGTCCTGGGCGTCCTCCAGCCAACGGTAGGGATCGGAAACGGCGACGCCGTGGTAGGTGTCGGTGACCGGTATCCGGGCCGTTGGCGGGGGCGGAGACACCGCCGCGGCCAACGCCATGCTCGGCGCCAAAACCAAGGTCCACAGCATCATCTTCATTTGAAGTCCCCCCGCGATCCGACCCCTTCTAACGCCTTTCGGGGGGCATTGAACAAGGTCGGGCCCGATCTCCCCCTGCGAAGCGGGGGGAGGGGACCGCGAAGCGGTGAGGGGGGCGAAAGCCGCGCGTCGGCGCTTCCGGCCGCCCCCTCCACCCCTTCGGTGAGCAACCGGGCACATGGTTGACATTATGGACCGGGCACATGGGTGACAGTTTTCCTGGTCTGTTCTGGCTGTTCTTCAGCTCGCCCCGGCCGGGGCGA
>JBOHLC010000284.1:0-3662 GCA_050729395.1 Caulobacteraceae bacterium | reverse complement strand
GCCGGATTGAACATCGGCCTGATCAACCGCGCCGGAACCAAGATGCGTCGCTTCAGCTCGCCCCGGCCGGGGCGAGCTGAAGAACAGCCAGAACAGACCAGGAAAACTGTCACCCATGTGCCCGGTCCATAATGTCAACCATGTGCCCGGTTGCTCACCGAAGGTGTGGAGGGGGCGGCCGGAAGCGCCGACGCGCGGCTTTCGCCCCCCTCACCGCTTCGCGGTCCCCCTCCCCCAAGAGGGGAGGAGAGGGTCGGATTAGGCCACGGCGGCCATGCGGAAGCGGACCTCGTCGCGAGCGAAATCGAGGCATACCGAATCGAACCGGCTCAGGATATCTACGCCGATGAGGATCGCCGGATTGGCGATCATGTGCCACATCTGGAAGGTGTGCAGGTCGGCGAAGGCCACCGGCCAGGTGGCGATGCGCATTTCGCCCACGCGGAGATCGATGAGGTCGGCCATCTCGGCCTTGATGGTCTGGCCGGTCGAGCTGATGATCGTGGTGTCCGTCCACGACGCCTTGGGATTGCGCGTCAGGGCCATCTGACGCAGGGCCATGTTGCCGATCGTGCTCTCGGCCCCCGAATCGATGAAGGCGGTGAGCGGCATATCGCCCAGCGAGACTTTAACCAGGGTCAGCTGGCCGTCGCGCCGTGTCGCCTTGACGGCGATGGCGTCGGGATCGCGCCAATTGTCCCGTCCGCTGTCGATGGTCAGATCCTGGCGGGCGAAATTGAGGGTGAGGGCCGAATCGCCGATGGTGTCGAGGCCCAGCATGCCGTTACCACCAATGCCGGACCTGGGAAGCACCGACAGGGTCTGGGCCGGCAAGACCCGCTTGCCGATCTCCAGCTTGGCGATCGTGGTCGGGGCCATCTGGATGCCGGCCACGCCGTTCAGCGGCGCGGAGGGCCCGCGCGCCAGGCCGAGCTTGTCGGCCAGTTCGGCGGCGATCACCGATTGGTTGGCCCCGGTGTCGACGACGAAGCCATAGGGGCCTGTATCGTTGACCCGGATGGCGACCGTCATCCGCCGATAGATGTCGGCCACGATCTTCAGATCGGACGGCGGGATGTAGTCCTCGGCGTCCTTGCGCGCGAGGCGAGAGGGAGCGTCGTGGCGCACTTCGAAGGCCGCCATCTGAGCTTGCGCCGGCGAGGCGAAACGCCACAGCAGCGCCGCGCCTAGCGTGGTCGCTATCTGCCTTCGCGTTGTCGAACCGTGGGCCATACTTGGCGGCCTGGAGAATCTCCCGCGCACCGTATACCGATAGCGCGCGAATCGCATGCGACGTGTCGGCGCAGGGCGAATTATGTCGTCAGGTTGCGTGTTCCGGAGAGGCGTTCAGGCGGGGACCACGTCGAAGGCGATCGCCAGGCGCGGCTTTTCGCCGCCGAACGGCACGGTGCCGTGCCACATGTAGCTCGGAAACAGCACCAGATCGCCGGCGCGAGGCTTTTCGAATCGCTCCGGGCCGAGAATGGGCGTGGTGACGAGGCCCGGCTGACCGAATTTCAGCCAGCCCTGGTGGCCGTCCTCGATCGCCTCGGGGAGTTCCACATGGAAGGCCGACGAAATCCAGCCAAGCGGGTGGATGTGATCGACGTGATGGCCGCCCGGCCGGAGCAGGGCCGACCAGGCGCCGGAGAACCGATAGCCGGCGGTGACGCGGCGGCCCAGCACATCGTCGCGCTCCCCGAGCCTGGCGATATAGCTGCGGATGATCGGATCGATGGCGGCGAAGAAGGCCTTGATCGCCGGATCGTCCGAGCGGGTGAGGGAGCCTCCGGTCTGGACTCCGTGACGCAGCGACTGGCCGATCGGGTGGGCGCGCATGCGGTGCAGCGCGCGCAGAGAAGCGGCCAGATCCTCGAGATAGGCGCCGAGCGTCGGCCATCCGGCGGGGGTGTCGATTGAGCGGCGAACCACCAGGCGATCATAGTCATAGAGCGCGGGGTAGCGCGGGTCGTCCATGATGCGCCAGGCGGTGGCGGCCAGGGTCACGGGGTGTTGGTCCAGCGGCCAGTCCCGCATGAGGCCCTCGGCCAGCCGCGCCGCGGCGTCGGCCCGGCCGAGGGCCAGGTCCGCCTGGCAAAGCATCGAGGCCGCCGGCCCGCTGTCCGGCGCCATGTCGTAGGCCTTCTGGGCATGGGTGATGGCCAGATCGGCGTCGAGCGACAGCATCAGTTGCGCCGCGCCGACCTGCAGCGCCAGGTGACCCGGCTGGGTCTTGAGCGGCGCGGCCAAGGTATCGTAGGCCGCTTCCGCCTCGCCCGCGTATTCGAGCACCCGGGCCTTGGCGAGGCTAAGCTGCGCATCGCCCGGAGCGAGCGCCAGCGCCCGATCGATCTCCTCGACCGCGGCGGCGACATCCTCGGTGCGCATCCACTTCAACTGGGCCAACTCGGCATGGGCGTCGGCGTAGGTCGGATGGCGGGCGATGGCCTCGCCGAAGGCGCGCTCGGCGTCGTCGTACTCGCCGAGCCCGAAGAGCGATCGTCCGCGCACCAGCCAGGTCTCCGGTACGTCCGAGTCCAATTCGAACGCGCGCCTGGTGGCGGCCAGGCTGTCGGCGAAGCGGTGCGCATCGCCCAGGGCGCCGGCCAGGTTGTGCTGGGCCGCCGCGTCCGCCGGCGCCAGCTCCGCGGCCCTGCGGTAGGCGTCCACGGCGTCGTCCTGCCGTCCGACGGTCTTGAGCGCCAGACCCAGGGCGGTGAGCAGCTTCACGTCGGCCGAGGGGTGGTCGGCCAGCGGCCCGAGAATCGCCACCGCCTCGGCCGCGCGGCGACGCGGCGTTAGCAGCCCGGCGAGCCTGACCGCCGCGGCGAGGCAATCCGGCTGGATGGCGAGGGCCGCGCGCAAGGCGGTCTCGGCGCCGACCCGGTCGCCGGAAGCTTCCAGCGCCTCACCGAGGAGCGCCTGGGCGTCGGCCAGCTCGGGGAACTCCGCGATCGTTTCGCGCAGGGCGGCGATCGCGCGGCCGACGGCGCCGGCGTCTAGCAGTGCGCGCGCGGCTTGCAGGCGCGCCGGCGCACTCTCACTCATAGGCCGTCACCTTCGCCCGGCTGGCCCTCGAAGCGGTCGAGGGCGGCGCACAGGGCGACGATCAGCTCACGCTCCTCGCCCGAGAGTCTCGGACTCCACACGTCCGTGATCAGCACGGCCCGCGGCTCATCGCTATCGTTCCAGGCTTCATGCTCGATCGTGTCGTCGAACACCCACGCCTCGCCCTCGCGCCACGGCCGCGTCTCTCCGCCGACGCGAAAGCCGCATCCTTCGGGGACCACCAGCGGCAGGTGCAGGACCAGGCGCGTATTGGCCACGCCCGTATGCGGCGGGATGCGCGTGCGCGGCCGCAATATCGAATACATCGCCGCCGGCGACCGGCCCGGAACGCGAGGCATGTCAATCAGGTCCAGCGCCGCGACGGTGCGCGGGCAAAGTTGGCAGTTGGCCTCGACGCGTTCCCCGTAGAGCCAGAAGTGGAACGCGCTCCAGTCGAGCGAATGATTGAGCTCCGACCACTGATCGATGGGCACGCCGGGCGGATATTGAATATAGGGCGACAAGCCGGCCGAACCCGGCGCCCAGACCGACAAAAGCTCTGAGCGCATCTCGCCGGTGAGCGCTTCGAGTTCCGCCAGGAATGGAAACTCGTC
>JBOHLC010000283.1:0-1678 GCA_050729395.1 Caulobacteraceae bacterium | reverse complement strand
TGTCGGCGATGCGCGCCTTCACGCTCGCCGGCGTGATGCCGTGCGCGGCGTTGTAGGCGAGCTGCTTGTCGCGACGCCGGCTGGTCTCCTCCATCGCCCGCGCCATCGAGCCGGTGATCGTATCGGCGGAGAGTATCACCTTGCCGTCGACGTTGCGCGCGGCGCGGCCGATGGTCTGAATCAATGACGTCTCGCTCCGGAGGAAACCTTCCTTGTCGGCATCGAAAATGGCGACCAGCGCGCATTCCGGAATGTCGAGGCCCTCGCGCAGCAGGTTGATGCCGACCAGCACGTCGAAGGCGCCCAGGCGCAGGTCGCGGATGATCTCGATGCGCTCGAGGGTGTCGACGTCGCTGTGCATGTAGCGCACGCGCAGGCCTTGCTCGTGCATGTATTCGGTCAGGTCCTCGGCCATCTTCTTGGTCAGCACGGTGACCAGCGCCCGGTAGCCCTTGCGCGCGACTTCGCGGCACTCGGCGATGGCGTCGTCGACCTGGCTGAAACCGTCCTTGGCCACCGGGCGAACCTCGACCGGCGGATCGATCAGCCCGGTGGGCCGGATGACCTGCTCGGTGAACACCCCGCCGGTGCGTTCGAGCTCCCAGCGCCCGGGCGTGGCCGAGACGAACAGGGTCCCCGGCCGCATGGCCTCCCACTCCTCGAACTTCAGCGGGCGATTATCCAGGCACGAGGGCAGCCGGAATCCATACTCGGCCAGGGTGAACTTGCGGTTGTAGTCGCCGCGGTACATGGCCCCGAGTTGCGGCACGGTCTGGTGACTCTCGTCGACGAACAGCAGGGCGTTGTCCGGGATGTACTCGAAGAACGTCGGCGGCGGCTCCCCGGGGCGGCGGCCGGTCAGATAGCGCGAATAGTTTTCGATCCCCGCGCAACTGCCGGTGGCCTCGATCATCTCCAGATCGAAGGTGGTGCGCTGCTCCAGCCTCTGGGCCTCGAGCAGCTTGCCGCTGGCGACGAGCCAGTCCAGTCGCTGCTTGAGTTCGGCCTTGATCGCGCTCGTCGCCTGAACGAGCGTCGGCCTGGGCGTGACGTAGTGGCTGTTGGCGTAGACCCTGATCTGGGGCAGGTCGGCGGTCTTCTTGCCGGTCAGGGGATCGAACTCGGCGATCGCCTCGATCACGTCGCCGAACATGGCGACGCGCCAGGCCCGATCCTCGTAGTGGGCGGGGAAGATCTCGATGGTGTCGCCGCGCCGGCGGAAGGTCCCGCGTTCGAAGGCGTTGTCGTTGCGTTTGTACTGCTGGGCCACCAGATCGGCCATCAGCCGCTTCTCGTCGACCTTGTCGCCGACCGCGAGGGTGAAGGTCATGGCGGTGTAGGTCTCGACCGAGCCGATGCCGTAGATGCACGACACCGAGGCGACCACGATCACATCGTCCCGCTCGAGGATCGCGCGCGTCGCCGAGTGGCGCATGCGGTCGATCTGCTCGTTACGCGAGGAGTCCTTCTCGATGTAGGTGTCGGTCCGGGCCACGTAGGCCTCGGGCTGGTAGTAGTCGTAATAGGAGACGAAATACTCCACCGCGTTGTTCGGGAAGTAGCTCTTGAACTCGCTGTGCAGCTGCGCCGCCAGGGTCTTGTTGTGGGCCAGGATGAGGGCCGGGCGCTGGGTCTCGGCGATCACCTTGGCCATGGTGAAGGTCTTGCCCGAGCCGGT
>JBOHLC010000282.1:0-1170 GCA_050729395.1 Caulobacteraceae bacterium | reverse complement strand
CGGCGTTGTCGTTGGTGAACAGACGATTGAAGGCGTCGGTCGCCACGGCCACGGCGATGTTGTCCAGCCGTCGCCAGCGCTCGTAGCGGTCCAGAACCGTGGGCGCGCCGAAAACCTCGCCGAGCCGGGCCGCCTCGACCACGACCTGCGCCAGGGCGGCGCAGTCCTTGAGGCCCATGTTGAGGCCCTGGCCGGCGATGGGATGGATGGCGTGGCCGGAATCGCCCACCAGCGCGGTGCGTGGCGCGACAAGCCGCTCGGCCATTTGCAGCGATAACGGATAGGTGAAGCGCGGGCCCTCCAGGCGCGCCGCGCCCAGGAACGGACCGAAGCGGCGGGCCAGGTGAGACTCGAACGCCTCCTCCCGGCACGCCTTCAGGGCGGCGGCCCTGGCCGGCGTCTCGGTCCACACCAGGCTCGCGCGGCGTCCCGGCAGGGGGAGGATGGCGAAGGGGCCGCTCGGCAGGAAGTGTTCGTAGGCGACGCCGGCGTGGTCGCGCTCGACGGCGACGGTGGCCACCACGGCGGTGTGCGGATAGCTCCAGCCGAAGGTGTCGATCCCGGCGGCGCTCCGGACGAGCGAGCCGCGTCCGTCGGCGCCGACCACGAGCGGCGCTTCCAGTTCGCGCCCGTCGACGAGGCGGACGCTCGCCGCGCCCGGGGTGACGGTGACCGCCGCGACCTTGGCCGGCGCCAGCACCTCGATTCCGGCCTCGGTAACCGCCTGGGCCAGGCCCGCGCGGATGTGCCGGTTCTCGAGCATGTAGCCGAGCGGCTCGCCCTCGAAGCGGTCGGCGATCTCGGCCGAATCGAAGCGCAGGAAGGCGGGCGAGGGTCCGCGCGACGAGGCGCCGGGCGGGCCGCCGTCGGTCACCAGGATCTGTTCGATGCGCTGGGCGTGGGGCTCGAGGAACGGGGCCGCGCCGAGCGCCCGCCACTGGCGGAAGGCGGCGAAGGAGATGGCGCTGGCCCGGCCGTCGAAGGTCGGCGCGCATTGGGCCTCGAACGGCAGGGGATCGATCAGGACGGGCTCGAGACCGCCGGCGGCCAGGGCAAGGGCCAGGGTCGCCCCGGGCATGCCCGCGCCGACGATGATAACGTCGGTGGTCATGGAGCGCTTCTCTTCCCCCCGCGTCGGGGGGAAGTACCCGCGAAGCGGGGGTAGGGGGC
>JBOHLC010000281.1:0-1858 GCA_050729395.1 Caulobacteraceae bacterium | reverse complement strand
ATGAAGCTCTCCCCCTCTTCAGTGTATCGGATCGAGCTGACTGCCGCCCCTTCTCCGGCCTCCGCGCCGGCGGCAACCTCCGCCCCCGCAGCCGCGTCCGCCGAGGTTCCGGCCCCCACGTCGCCAGCCGCTCCAACAACCGCGTCCGCAGCCGCGCTGTCGGCGGCTGCCCCGCTTGCGGCGTCCGCGGCGGCGTCCGCGAGTCCGGCGGCGATCCCCTCGCCCGCGTCCGCTTCGGCCAGAGCCTCGCCCAGCTCCAGTCCGACCTCGATCGCCGGTGCGGCCAGTGCGGCCGCGCCCGGGCCGACGGCCAAGCCCTCCTCGGCGCCCGCGCCTTCCTCGAGTTCGAGCCCTAATCCGCCCAGACAACCCCCAGGGCCCAGCCCTTGCGCGTCGTTGACGCTAACCGGATTGCCCCCGACATAGGCGTAGAGATTGCCCTGGGGATCGGCGCTCTCTCCGGCGGGGTCGCGCGAGAGCCAGCGGCCGATGGCCGGCTGACCCTGGAGCGGTTCGTGGACCTGACCTCCCACGGCGCAAATCGCGTATTCAACATCGCCGGCAAGGGGCGGCTGGCGGTGGGCTACGACGCCGACCTGACCATCGTCGACCTGAACGCCCGGCGGACCATCAGGAACGGGGACCAGGTCAACCGCGCCGGCTGGACCGCCTTCAATGGGTTCGAGGCCAAGGGCTGGCCGATGGCGACGATCATCCGCGGCCAGCCTGTGATGCGCGAGGACGAGGTGGTCGCCGAGGGGCTCGGCGAGCCGGTGCGGTTTTTGGAAACGCTTCCGGCGGATTGAGGGGATCGTTTGCCGCTGGTAGGAAATGTTGCTACCATTGCGCAGGAAAGGCGTCCTTTGTGTCACAAGTCTCGAAGATCAGTGTCGCGCTGACCCCGGAATTGGCGGGCCTGGTCAACCAGGCCGTCGAAAGCGGCGAGTACGCGACCGGCAGCGAGGTGATCCGCGAGGCCCTGCGCGAATGGAAGCAGCGCCGCGACCCGTTCCAGCATGAGCGCGCGCGGCTGCAACGGCTGTGGGCCGATGGCCTCGACAGCGGGCCGGGCAGGTTCGAGGACATGGCCGCGATCAAGGCCGAGGCGCGCCGGCGCCTGATGGAGTCCAAGCCCGACATTGGCGGCTGAAAAGGGGCATGGCCCGGTTCACGCGCACCGCCCGCGCCGAACAGGACCTGATCGAGATCTGGACCTACATCGCGCGGGACAACCTGACCGCGGCCGATCGCCTGCTCGACCGGATCGATGATGTCTGCGCTACGCTGGCCGAATTCCCGAATATGGGGGAGGCGCGCCCGGACCTGGCCGAACAGCTGCGCTATTTCGTGGCCGGCGCCTATCTCGTGCTCTATCGCGAAGTCTCGGGCGGGGTGGAGATTGTACGGGTCGTCCACGGCGCGCGAAATCTGCCCGGCCTGTTGCGATGAGCGCAGTGGCGGCGTGGAAGGGAAACCGTGATCGCGCCGCTTCACCTGCCGCCGCGCCTCACCGACGGGACGATCGTACTCGACGCCCACGCGGCGGCGGACGCCGAGGCGCACCTCGCCGGCGAGGACGAGGAGATGCGCCGCCGGTTCGACGCGCCCGCCCAGGCGACGCCCGAAGGGACCCGGGCGGCGATTGAGCGCTGGATCGCCGCGCGCGCGGCCGGCGGGCCGATGTTCGCCTATGCGCTGCGCGATCCCTCCGGACGGCTCGCAGGAGGCTGCGAGGCGCGGCGTGTCACGGCGGAGCGGGTCGATGTCTCCTACTGGGTGTTCCCGGCGTTTCGCGGCCGCGGCTACGCCGGCCGGGCGCTCAGGCTCCTCGGCGAGGCGGCCCTGGCCGTCCAAGGCG
>JBOHLC010000280.1:0-1881 GCA_050729395.1 Caulobacteraceae bacterium | reverse complement strand
GCCGCGGTGCGCGCCGGCGGTTTCGGCCGCCGCGAGGTGGTCGTGCGGGTGAACGCGCCTTCCACGCCGTGGGGCGCGGCCGACCTCGCCGAGATCGCCCGGTGCGGCCCGGATGCGGTGCTGGTTCCCAAGGTCAGCGGCGCGCGCGACGTTCTGGCCGCCAACGAAGCCCTCGGCGCCGCGCCAGAAGGCGTGAGGCTGTGGGTGATGATCGAAACCTGCGCGGGCATCCTCGCCCTGGCCGAAATCGGGGGTGCCGCCCGGACCACGCGCCTTTCCGCCTTCGTCATGGGCATCAACGATCTCGCCAAGGAGATGGGCGCGCGGATGACGCCCGACCGCGCCCCATTCCACGCCGGCCTGTCCCTGGCGGTGACGGCGGCGCGCACCGCCGACCTCGCCATCCTCGACGGCGTCCACAACGAGATCGACGATCTTTCGGCGCTGGAGACGGTCTGCCGCCAGGGCGCGGACTTCGGCTTCGACGGCAAGAGCCTCATCCATCCAAGCCACCTGGAAATCTGCAACCGCGTCTTCACCCCCGATCCGGCCGAGGTCGCCTGGGGACGCGCGGTGATCGCCGCCTTCGACGCGCCGAAGAACGCCGGCAAGGGCGCGCTCAGGGTGGACGGGCGCCTGGCCGAGCGGCTGCACCGCGACCGGGCGTTGCGGCTGGTGGCGATCGCCGACGCGGTCGAGGTGGGGGGATGAGAGGCGTCGCCATCGTCGTAATGGCGCTTTGCCTCGCTAGCGCGGCCGAGGCGCGTGACGGCATCGGCGAGCGCATCGCCTCCTCGGCGGCCGCCGCCGAGAGCCTGCAGGGGCCTCTCGATGGGACCTGGACATTGAAGGACGCGCGCGGCCGCACGCTCGCCGTCTTCCAGATCGGCGATCCGGCGGCGGGCGGGCCGCTGCAATGCGCATGGCGCGGCCCGAACGGGGCGCTCGGCCCAGCGAACTGCCGGCGTGAACGCGGTCGCCTGTCGCTCAGGTTCCAGGCCGATGGCGCGCCCGCGAGGGCCAGGCTGCGGCGCGTCCGGTCGGGCGACTGGCGCGGCCTCGCGTGGGGCGCGGGGCGGGCTCGCGCGGTCACCCTGCGGAAGGGTTAGCCAGCCTTGCGGGCCCTGGCCGCCCGGTCTAGACCGCGCGCCTCCCCCACATCGACTGCGAGGAGTTTCAAGCCCGATGGCTCGCGTGAAGATCGCCCTGATCGGGGCTGGAATGATCGGCGGTACGCTCGCCCACATCGCAGCCCGCGAGGCCCTTGGCGATGTGGTGCTGTTCGACATCGTCGACGGCGTGCCACAGGGCAAGGCGCTCGACCTGGCCGAGGCGACGCCGGTGATCGGGGCCGATGTCGGCCTCAAGGGGGCCAGCGACTACGCCGCCATCGCTGGCGCGGATGTGGCCATCGTCACCGCCGGCGTGCCGCGCAAGCCGGGCATGAGCCGCGACGACCTGCTCGGCATCAACCTGAAAGTCATGAAATCGGTGGGCGAGGGGCTTAAGACCCACGCGCCGAACGCCTTCGTCATCTGCATCACCAATCCCCTCGACGCCATGGTCTGGGCCCTGCGCGAGTTCTCCGGCCTGCCGCACGCCAAGGTCATCGGCATGGCCGGCGTGCTCGACTCCGCCCGCTTCCGCTACTTCCTGGCCGACGCGCTGGGTGTTTCCGTGCGCGACGTGCACGCCTGGACGCTGGGCGGCCACGGCGACGACATGGTTCCCATGGTCCGCCACTCCACGGTGGGGGGCCTGCCGTTGCCGGAGCTCGTGCGCCAGGGCCTGATCAGCCAGGCGGAGCTGGACGCCATCGTCAGGCGCACGCGCGGGGGCGGCTGGGAGATCGTCGCCCTGCTCAAGACCGGCTCGGCCTTC
>JBOHLC010000279.1:0-3781 GCA_050729395.1 Caulobacteraceae bacterium | reverse complement strand
GACATAAGAAGTCCACGACGTAGGACCCGAGGGGAACCTGCCGCCGGAACTTAAGGTGCTCCAGCCTTCGGCCACGAAGCAACTTCCACAGCGTCCGTTCCGTGAAGACCGTGGCGCGACGGAGGCGTTTGGCAAGAGCGGCTGTGCGGTCTGACATCGGGTGTGGCGACTGAACGACAATAGTCAAGGTTCGTCGACCCCTCATCCGGCCCTTCGGGCCACATTCTCCCGCAAGGGGAGAAGGGATTCCTACCCACCGGCGGTTCGCGGGCGGACGCGCAGGCGCTTGATCCGGCGCGGATCGGCGTCGGTGACCTCGAAGTCGATGCCCGCGGGGTGGGCGATGACCTCGCCCCGTTGCGGCACGCGCCCGGCCAGGGCGGCGACCAGGCCCGCGGCCGTGTCGATGGCCTCGTCGTCCATGTCGTCGGTGATCAGGCTCTCGCCCAGTGCGCGTTCGACGTCTTCCAGCGGCGCGCGCCCGTCGATTTCGAAGAGGCCCCCGCCGCGGTCGACGATCTGCATCAAGTGGGCCTCGTCATGCTCGTCGTCGATCTCGCCGACGACCGCCTCGAGCAGGTCCTCGAGCGTGACCAGGCCGTCGAGGCCGCCGAACTCGTCGATGACCATGGCCATGTGGATGCGGCTCGCCTGCATGCGTACCAGGAGGTCCGCGGCGCGCATCGATGGCGGCACATAGAGCGTGTCGCGCTTGATCTTGCGCAGCACGGACGCGCCGGCCGCCGTCCGCGCTTTCGGCTCGGCGATGAGGCGGAACACGTCCTTCAGGTGGGCGATGCCGACCGGATCGTCGAGCGTCTCGCGATAGACCGGCAGGCGGGTGTGCTCGCTTTCGGCGAAGGCGGCGATCAAGGCCTCGAGCGAGGTCGACAGCTCCACCGCGTTGATGTCGGCCCGGGGGATCATGACGTCGGCCACCGCGAGGCTCTGGAAGGCCCGCGCCTGATCCATCATCTCGGCGCCGGCGTCGGAGTTCGCCTCGTCTGGATCAGCTTCCGGCTTGCGCCCGGCGAGGCCGAGCCGCTCGAGCCAGCTGGGCCGCCTGCGCGTCCCGTCAGGGGGTCTGTCGGTATGGGGTTCGGCCATCGTCAGGCGTAGGGGTCGGGAATATTCATATCGGCCAGCAGATCATGCTCGAGCGCTTCCATGCGCGCGGCGTCCGCCTCGCCAGTGTGATCATAGCCCATCAGATGCAGCACGCCATGGACGATGAGATGGCGCAGGTGATTAGCGAGCGGCTTACCCTGCTCCGCCGCCTCTGCCCGGCAGACGCCGAAGGCCAGGGCGATGTCGCCCAGCCGGTCAAGCTGGTCGGCCGGGAAGGCGAGCACATTGGTCGGCTTGTCCTTGCCGAGGAAACGCCCGTTGAGCGAGCGCAGGGCATCGTCGCTGGTGAGCAGGATGGCGATCTCGCTCTTGCTATCCCCCGCGGCGATGCGGGCCGCGCGGCGCGCCAGCTCTGCCGCCTCGGGAAGGGCCGCCGTCCAGGCCGGATCCTCGATCTCGACCTCGATCACGGGCGCGGGCCGGCGGCGTCGGCGTCATAGGCCTCGACGATCCGGCCTACCAGCGGATGGCGAACCACGTCGGCGACGGTGAAGCGGGCGACGGCCACGCCTTCGACTCCCTCCAGGATCGACACCGCGTGGACGAGGCCGGAGTCGGAACGGTCGACCAGATCGACCTGGCTCGGATCGCCGGTCACCGCCATGCTCGAGCCTTCGCCCAGCCGCGTGAGCACCATCTTCATCTGCAGGCGGGTGGTGTTCTGGGCCTCGTCAACGATGACGAAGGCCTGGGCCAGGGTGCGGCCGCGCATGAAGGCGATCGGCGCGACCTCGATCTCGCCCCGGTCGCGGCGACGGCGCAGCTGGTCGGCGCCCAGGATGCGGATCATCGCTTCCCACACCGGGGCCATGTAGGGATCGACCTTCTCGGTCAGGTCGCCGGGGAGGAAGCCCAGGCGCTCGCCGGCCTCCACCGCCGGCCTTGTCACCACGAGGCGCTCGACTTCGCCGGCGCGCAGAAGTTCGGCCCCGTGGGCGACGGCGAGGAAGGTCTTGCCGGTGCCGGCGGGGCCGAGGCCGAACACCAGCGGATGGCGTTCGAGGGCCTCGAGATAGCGCGCCTGGCCGGGCGTCTTGGCCCCCACGGCGCCCCGACGCACCGCCGGCCCGGGATGAGGGGCGCCGACGCGGGCCTGGTCGATCGCCACGCGCACGTCCGCCGGGCTGACGTCCTCGCCGGCGGCGACCTGCCCGGCCAGCCGCTCCATGGCCGCCCTGGCCGCGCGCCGGGCTTTCGCCTCGCCGTTCAGCGTCACTCCGCCGCCGGGGGTTTCGATGAGCACGTGGAAGGCGTCCTCGATCAGGGCCGCGTAACGCCCGCCGGGACCGGCGATGGCGCGCACCGCGTCCTCGCTCATGTCCAGGAACTCTGAGGGTCCGCGACTCAAGCGGTCTCCAGCACCCTCTCGCCGGCCAGGCTGTTGGCCCCGGCGGCCCGAATCAGGACGTCCTCGAGACGGCCGACGAGGGATGGTGGCCCCTCGCAGTGCACGGCCTGGAGGTAGGGACTGCGCCCGGTCATCTGGCCGGGGTGGCGGCCCGGACCTTCGAAGAGCACCGGCACGGCGCGGCCGACGAGACCGACATTGAATGCCTCGCGCTGCGCGTTCAGCACTGCCTGCAGCCGGGCGAGGCGTGACTCCTTCTCGGCCTCGGCCACCTGGCCAGGCATGGCCGCGCCAGGCGTCCCCGGACGGCGGGAATATTTGAAGGAGAAGGCGCTGGCGTAGCGGATCTCCCTGGCCAGGGCGAGGGTCGCCTCGAAGTCCGCCTCGCGCTCGCCTGGGAAGCCGACGATGAAGTCGCCCGAGATGGCTATATCCGGCCTGGCCGCGCGCACGCGCTCGATGAGGCGCACATAGGTCTCCGCGTCGTGGCCGCGGTTCATGGCCTTGAGCACACGGTCCGAGCCGGACTGGACCGGCAGGTGCAGATAGGGCGCCAGTGCCCCGACCTCGCCGTGGGCGGCGATCAGCCCGTCGCTCATGTCGCGCGGGTGGCTGGTCGTATAGCGGATGCGGACGAGGCCATCGATGCGCGCCAGGCGGCGGATCAGAGCGGCCAGGGTGACGCCGTCCCGGTCGAGATAGGCGTTGACGTTCTGGCCGAGCAGGGTCACCTCGCGCACCCCGCACCCCACGAGGGCGCGCGCCTCGGCCTCCACCGCCGCGGCGGCCCGCGAATACTCCGCCCCACGTGTGTAGGGCACCACGCAGAAGGTGCAGAACTTGTCACAGCCTTCCTGCACGGTGAGGAAGGCGGTGACGCCGGTGACGGCGCGCTCGACGCCCAGGGCGTCGAACTTGGCCTCCGGCGTGAAGTCGGCGGCCAACCGCTCGCCGCGCGCGCGGTGCGCCCTGGCGATCAGTTCCGGCAGGCGGTGATAGGCCTGCGGCCCGACGGCGAGGTCTACGATGGGCGCCCGGCGGATGATCTCCTCGCCCTCGGCCTGGGCGACGCAGCCGGCCACGACCACGGTCATCGAGCCGCCTTCGCGCGCCCGCGCCTCCTTCAGCGCGCGCACGCGGCCCAGTTCCGAATAGACCTTCTCGGCCGCCTTCTCACGGATGTGGCAGGTGTTGAGCACCACGAGGTCGGCCTCGTCCGGCGTCTCCGCCGGTCCATAGCCGAGCGGGGCCAGCAGGTCGGCCATGCGCTCGGAATCGTAGACGTTCATCTGGCAGCCGTAGCTC
>JBOHLC010000278.1:0-2156 GCA_050729395.1 Caulobacteraceae bacterium | reverse complement strand
GTTCGGTGACGATATAGTATTCGAAGTATAGAACGCGCTCGATGTCCTTGAGCGGCATGTCCAGCATCATGGCGATGCGGCTCGACAGCGACTTCAGGAACCAGATGTGCGCCACCGGCGAGGCCAGTTCGATGTGGCCCATGCGCTCGCGCCGCACCCGCGCCAGGGTGACCTCGACGCCGCACTTTTCGCAGATGATGCCCTTGTACTTCATGCGCTTGTACTTGCCACACAAGCACTCGTAATCCTTGGTCGGGCCGAAGATGCGGGCGCAGAACAGCCCGTCCCGCTCCGGCTTGAAGGTGCGGTAGTTGATCGTCTCCGGCTTCTTGATCTCGCCGAACGACCAGGACCGGATCTTCTCCGGACTGGAGAGCGAGATGCGGATCTGGTCGAACGTCGGCGCGGCGACCACCGGATTGAAAATGTTCAGGACTTCTTGGTTCATGCTGTTTGCCTCGTCATTCCCGGCCAGGGCGCAAAGCGACGCCTCGCCGGCAATCTGATCCGAAGGGTGGTCCCAAGGACGCCGCTCCGCGACGTCCTGGAGATGGTGGCGGTCGTCAACTGTTCTCCAGCTCCACGTTCAGGCCCAGGGAGCGCATCTCCTTGACCAGTACGTTGAAGCTTTCCGGGATGCCGGCCTCGAAGGCGTCGTCCCCGCGCACGATCGATTCATAGACCTTGGTCCGGCCGGCCACGTCGTCCGACTTCACCGTCAGCATTTCCTGCAGGGTGTAGGCGGCGCCGTAGGCTTCGAGCGCCCAGACCTCCATCTCGCCGAAGCGCTGGCCGCCGAACTGCGCCTTGCCGCCCAGCGGTTGCTGGGTGACCAGGCTGTAGGGGCCGATCGACCGGGCGTGGATCTTGTCGTCCACCAGGTGATGCAGCTTCAGCATGTAGATGTAGCCGACGGTCACCGGCCGTTTGAACTCCTCGCCGGTCTGGCCGTCGTAGAGCTTCACCTGGCCCGAACGATCGAGACCGGCCTCTTCGAGCAGGTTCTCGATATCCTTGATGTGCGCGCCGTCGAACACCGGCGTGGCGATTGGTATGCCCTTGGACAGGTTCCGTGCCAGCTCGACGAGTTCCTCCTCATCATCCGGCAGCGGCTGATCGGGTCCGTAGATCTCGCGCAGACGCGCCAGCAGAGCCTTCTTCTGACCGCCGTGCCGCCAAGCCTCCATCAGCTCGCCGATCTGGCGGCCAAGTCCGGCGCAGGCCCAGCCGAGGTGGGTCTCGAAGATCTGCCCGACGTTCATCCGCGAGGGCACACCGAGCGGATTGAGCACCACGTCGACAGGCGTGCCGTCTTCGAGATGCGGCATATCCTCGATCGGCAGGATCTTGGAAATGACGCCCTTGTTGCCGTGTCGGCCAGCCATCTTGTCGCCCGGCTGAAGCTTGCGCGTCACGGCCACGAACACCTTGACCATTTTCATCACGCCCGGCGGCAATTCGTCGCCGCGCTGCAGCTTGTCGACCTTGTCCTCGAAACGCCGGTCGAGCCGGTCGCGCGCCTCGTCGAACAGGCGGCGCATGGCCTCCAATTCGCGCTGCGACTTCTCCTCGTCGACGGCGATCTGCCACCACAGGCCCGGCGAGCTCTCCGTGAGCTTGGCGGCCGTGATCTCGCCGCGCCCGAAGCCCTTGGGACCGGAAACGGCGTTGCGGCCGATGAGCGCATCGCGCAGGCGCGCGGTCATGTTGCGGTTGAGGATGGCGAACTCGTCGTCGCGGTCCTTGCCCAGGCGGTCGATCTCTTCCCGCTCAATGGCCAGCGCCCGCTCATCCTTGTCGACGCCGTGGCGATTGAACACGCGCACCTCGACCACCGTCCCGGCGACGCCGGGCGGCAGGCGCAGGGAGGTGTCGCGCACGTCGGAGGCCTTTTCGCCGAAGATCGCCCGCAGGAGTTTTTCTTCCGGCGTCATCGGTGTCTCGCCCTTTGGCGTGACCTTGCCGACCAGGATGTCGCCCGGCAGCACCTCGGCCCCGATGGCCACGATGCCCGCCTCGTCCAGGTTGCGCAGGGCTTCCTCGCCGACGTTGGGGATATCGCGGGTGATCTCTTCCGGACCCAGCTTGGTGTCGCGGGCCATGACCTCGAACTCCTCGATGTGGATCGAGGTGAAGACGTCGTCGCGCACGATGCG
>JBOHLC010000277.1:0-4376 GCA_050729395.1 Caulobacteraceae bacterium | reverse complement strand
GATGACGGCCGCGCGCCGGCCCGCGGCGCCGGCGGCAAGCGCGGCCAGCGTTCCCACGCCCGTGCACGGAATATCGAGCGCCAGGGCGAGACCCTTGGCGAAAGCGAGGCCGACGCGCAGGCCGGTGAACGAGCCGGGCCCGACCGTCACCGCGATGCGATCCAGCTCGGAAAATCGGAGCCCCGCTTGGTCCATCGCCTCGCGGACCATCGGTCCCAGACGCTCCTGGTGGCCGCGCGCCATCGGCTCGCTCAGTGAGGCGAGCGCAACGCCGTCTGAGATCACGGCCGCCTGACAGGCGGCGAGGCAGGTGTCGATCGCCAGCAGGCTCAGGCTAGAGCGCCTGCTCGACCCGGGTCACTTCGGGCACGTAGTGGCGCATCATGTTCTCGACCCCGGCGCGCAGAGTGGCGGCGGAGGACGGGCAGCCGGCGCAGGCGCCGCGCATGTGCAGCCACAGGACGCCCGTGTCGGGCTCAAACTTGGAGAACAGGATGTCGCCCCCGTCCTGGGCCACGGCCGGACGGATGCGGCTGTCCAGCAGGTCCTTGATCTCGGCCACGATCTCGGCGCTCTCGCCGTCGTAGGCGTCGTGACCGCTCGTCTCGCCGGCCTCGATCAGGATCGGCGCGCCGCTGGTGAAGTGGTCCATGATCGCCGCCAGGATCGGCGCCTTCAGCCACGACCAGTCCTGCTCCTCGGCCTTGGTCACGGTGAGGAACTCGCCGGCGAAGAACGCGCGCGTCACGCCCGGAATGGCGAACAGGGCCTGGGCCAGCGGCGAAGCTGCCGCTTCGTCGGCGTCACGGAACTCGCGCGTGCCTTCGGCGAGGATCTCCCGCCCAGGCAGGAACTTCAGCACCGCCGGATTGGGCGTCAATTCGGTCTGGATAAACATCGGCCTTCAGATGGCGCTTCTTGCCCGTGATGGCAACCGCCGCGTCTCTTCGCTCCGCACTCCGAGACCGTTGTCGCGCGGCCGGGACTTCGGCGGCGGGCTACCAGGACGGCGTCCCGACGGACGGCGCCTTGGCTCTCCAATCCCTGTAGAGACCGGCGAGGTCGTCAGGGAGCTCGGCTTCGAAGGCGGCGTCCAGCGGATACTGGGGCATGGCGACGCGAACGGCGTCGAGCAGCGCGAGACCCTGCTTAAGGTCCTTCGGACGCTTGAGCGGATTTCGCTCGGCCTTGCGCGCCATCCAGAGCTTCTGCAGCGCGAACCAGCGCGGGTCCGGCGCCACGATCCGGGCCGGCGAGGCGTCGCGGCAGACGACGACGCGGTCGATCGGCCGACCGTTCAGCAGCCATTCCTGCTCCGGCAGCGGCGCGGGCGTCGGTTTGTCGAGACGGTGCATCGTCCCGGCGCGCGAGGGGGCGACGAGGATCTCCACTTCATAAGCCCTGGCGTTGCGCGCCTGGAAGGTGCGTTCCATGTTGACGGTGAAGGTCGGGTCGACCGCCTTCAGCATCGCCCAGATCGTCGGCGCCTCCCCGTCCGCCGGGGCCTTACCGGCCCAGGCGAGGTCGAAGTCCTGCGTCTCGTCGGGCGCTTCGCGGATGAAGCCGCCGGCCTCGACCGCGTAAGCCGACATCGCATTGGTCCCGACCACCAGCAGCGATCCCTCAAGCAGCCGTCGGCGGTCGCATTCGCGCAGGATCGGCCCAGCGGCGTCGGCAAGCATTGGAACGCGGAGCGCGCGGCTAAGCCGGCCAGCCTCGTCCAGCGTCGGTCGGCTCGCGTCGCGACGCGCCTTCATCTCGCGCTTGTGGCGATGATAGTTTTCGAACCTGGCCGCGTTCTCGGGCGACCACGGTCCGAGGCTCTTGCCGTTACCGCTGCGACCTTCGATCTCATAGAGGTAGCTTCGCCCGGCGACTTCCTTGCGACGCAGGTCATAAGGCAATGCATGGACCGCCTGCTCGGCCGCCATCCACACCTGGTAGCGCTGCTCCAGGTTGACCAGCGCCCGTGCCTGCTCGTCGCTGAAGGGTTCCACCGCCACGGCTTTATCCCACATTTTCGCAGATCCGAGATATGTGGGATAAACACAAGAAAATCAAGGTAGTGTTCGCCCCTGCGAAGCGGGGGAGCGCGGCCGACCTACCTGCGCGAAGCCGGGGCTTCGCTTCGGCGAAGGCAGGACGCCGGGAGGGGGGACGGCGCAGCCCCCCATCCCCGGCGGAGACCAGTCCTCGGACCGGACCAACCGTCGGCGCATGGCCGCGCGGGCGCGGCCCATCTCTTTTCGCGTTCATGGATCGGCGGGACTGACGCCCGCCGATGACGGTAGAGAAGGAAGTGAGACCCTTGGTCCATATGGGATCGCCCTGCCGATGCGGGGGGAAGAGAATAGCGGCTGCTATCCGCCCCAGAAGCCGACGATGCGCTTGGCCTCGGCCATGGTCGGGGCGGCGAGGGCGCGCGCCTTCTCCGCGCCGCGCGCCAGGACCCGGTCGATCTCGGCCGGATCGGCCAGCATGCGACGCATGGCCTCGCCGACCGGCGTCATCTTCTCGACGAGGAGATCGGCCAGGGCCGGCTTGAATTCGCCAAAGCCCTTGCCGGCGAACCTCGCCAGCACCTGATCCTTCGTCTCGCCGGCCAGCGCTGCGTAGATGCCGACGAGATTGTCCGCCTCCGGACGACCCTCGAGCCCGGCCGCGGTCTCCGGCAGGGGCGCGGGATCGGTTCGCGCGCGGCGGATCTTGCTCGCGATCTCGTCCGGGCTGTCAGTCAGGTTGATGCGCGACTGGTCCGATGGATCCGACTTGGACATCTTGGCCGCGCCGTCGCGCAGCGACATCACCCGCGCGCCGGGTCCCTCGATCAGCGGCTCGGGCAGGGGAAAGAAGTCCGGCGCGTCGAAATCGTGGTTGAACTTGCCGGCGATGTCGCGGGCGAGCTCGAGGTGCTGCTTCTGATCCTCGCCCACCGGCACGTGGGTTGACTTGTAGAGCAGGATGTCGGCCGCCTGGAGCACCGGATAGGCATAGAGGCCGACGCTGGCCTTCTCCTTGTGCTTGCCGGTCTTGTCCTTGAACTGGGTCATCCGGTCGAGCCAGCCGACGCGGGCGACGCAATTGAGGACCCAGGCCAGCTCGGTGTGCTGGGCGACGGCCGACTGAGGGAAGATGATCGCCCGCTCCGGATCGACCCCGGCGGCGATATAGGCGGCGGCTATCTCGCGCGTCTGGCCGGCCAGGGCAGCCGGGTCCTGCCAGGCGGTAATGGCGTGGAGGTCCACCACGCAGAACAGGCATTCGCGCTCGCGCTGCAGGGCGACGAACTTGGTGAGGGCGCCAAGATAGTTGCCGAGGTGCAAGGCGCCCGACGGCTGGACGCCCGAGAAGACGCGGTCATGGCGGGGGGAAGGCTGGGTCATGGGCTCGGGGTTTCTGGATTGGGATCGGCGGGCCGCGGGCGGCGGCGGTTCAGACGGCGCGGGACGCGCGGCGCCATCGCCGGTCTGAGAGGCTCGAGCGGATCATGACGAGGCGGGTTTAGTCGCTTCGCCAGGGTGCGGCAAGGCGAAGCAAAGCCCGCTACTGACCGCGCCAATGGGCCTACCGACGGAGTTTGTGCGGTGTCACGGCGATTCCGTCTCGTGCCGCACTTCAACAAAAGGCCTATAAAACCAAGCAGATACGCCTTGAAGCACAACTCCCGCAAGGAATACTAACTCGATAAACGTGACTATCTTCTCAAGCTGCGGTCCCGGCGTTCCATTATAGAGTAGCCAAGCAATCAATCCGGCGGAAGTCAGCGAACAAAGCACTCCAGCACGCTTTGTCCAAAGAAGTGTAGCCACCAACCTCTTTTCTTGTTGACTAGCCGGCGGGATCACGTTGACAATAATATTGTATCTCTTGCTTAGAAAAAATAGAGACAATCCAATTAACAGAGTGACTAATTGTAGATAATGTGCAGGCGCGTTAGGTTGTTGCGTTGATCTCAAATAGATGCTTGCGGCAAGCGCCAGGAGCCCAGCGAACGCGATAATCCTAGACATCTTGGATGGGTACGACACTGTACCTTCAATCGCTTTGAACTAGCATCCGCTACCTTGAGCGGTGCCAACCCTCAGCACTCCAATCGAGGCGGGATCCGCCGCCCAGGTCACGCTCTGCGTGCCCACGACTGTGCTCGGGCGGATCATGACCCGCCCGGTTTAGTCACTTCGCCAAGGTGCGGCAATGTGGGCCAAACCCTGCTACGGATCGGGCCGAGGGGCGCGCAACCGGAACCGGCCCAGACCGAACTTCGCCGCGCGGCCGAGGCGCATCGCCGCGCGGGGCGCATGGACGAGGCCATCGCCCTGCTGCGCCAGGGCGTGGCGCGGGCGCCGCGCGATCCGGCCGCCTGGGCGGCGCTGGCC
>JBOHLC010000276.1:0-4696 GCA_050729395.1 Caulobacteraceae bacterium | reverse complement strand
GAACAGCAGCGTCTGGAAGCAGTGCGCCGCCCACATCTCGATGACTTCGTGCTCGGCCTCGGTCAGGTGCGGGATGGTGCGGTCGGCCCAGATCTTCCCGAACTTGTGGTGGAAGGCCTCGTCGGTCATCACCAGTTGCATCAGCTTGCGGCCGAGCGGATCGCGCAATTCCTGGAAGAAGGTGGCGAAGGCGCCCATGGCCAGGCCCTCGACCAGCATCTGCATGCCGATGATCTTCTTGTAGACCTCGGGGGCCGAAATGATCTCGACCAGCAGATCCTTGAGAACGGCGCTGCATTCCACCGGCCGGCCCCAGCGCGCCTTGATGTATTTGGCGAAGGCGGTGACGTGGCGGGCTTCCTCGCGCGTCTGGTTGGCCGCGTATTCCTGCGCGCCCTGGTCGTAGAGCACGTGGCACAGCGAAGCCGACAGGTTCAGGGCGCCCTGCTCGCCGTGCAGGATCGAGGAGAAGCTGCGCAACAGGGACTTGTTGATGAATTGGGCGCGGAGCGAAGGATCGCTCAGGTGATTGGAGACGTATTCCGTCTGGATGGCGATGTTGAGATCTTCGGAGACGAGCGGCTCATTGTCCATGTCCCACGGCTCGTTGAAGTCGATGTACTTCGGATCGAGCGGATCCCAGAAGTGGTCGTGGGTGGCGCTGATGATCTTGTCGAACGCCGTCGAGCGCTGGCCATAGCGGTCCAGCGCCAGCAGGGATTCGAAATCGTCCGGCGCCACGGCGTCGTACATGGCGTCCTTGGTGATGTTTCCGTCGGCCACGGTCAGTGTCTCCGCGATAGGGTTATCGCGTCCCACATAAGCATCCTCGCTCGGCCGTCAAGAAAAATGACGCGGGCGTCACCAATTTGTAACCGGCCGAGAGCGGACGGCTATTCTGGCTTCATCCCCACCATGACCGCGTTCGGCGTGCCACAGGCCGCCTTAGCGCCTGTCTGACTGTTGCGGCAGACCATGACCATATTCTTCGCTGGCGGCGGAGGCGGCGGAGGCGGCGCGACGGCCTGTCTGGCCGCCGGCGCCCGTTCGCACCCTGTTAACGCCTCAAGCGTCAGTATGAGCAGGAGCAAGGAAACGGAGCGCTTGTCCCTCATTGCAACGCCTCTCTTCGGTTGAGCGGTTCGCCCCGCTAGGAAACGCTAGTCATGGCGGAGCGCGCGGCGCAAGAGATGGCGAAGGCGCCACGAAAAGAGTGGGTTTAAAGGCAGAACTCCCGCGACATTCGCCCAGGCGCAGAGTCGTGACGAAATGTCGCGGCCTGTAATTACCTGAGCAGTGTCACGCGTTTTGTGCTAGGCAGTCCTTGGGACTGGGTTCCGGATCATCCTTCCTCTCTGACCGTTTCGAAAAGCGGGTCAGAGCAAGCGTAACGGTTTAGTATGATCGGAGAGGATGTGTTTATCGCAGACGTACTGGTCGCCCAGGGCTTGGCGACGCCTGAAGACTTGTCCGCGGGCAGGGACCTGCAACGCAGCCGGGGCGGCGGCCTTGGCGATTGCCTCGTGGAACTTGGTCGGATCAGGCGCGAAGACCTGGACGCGGTATTTCAGACGGCCCCCGCCGCGCCGCGCAGCCTCGCCGACGTCGACACCAGCCTCGCCACCCTCATCGGTCTGCTCGTCAAATGCGTCTACGCGGCCAGCGTCGAGACGGCGTCCGAGATCGCCGACATCCTGCTGCTGCCGACCAACATCGTCCTCGAACTCCTCGAAGAAGCCGAACAGCGCCAGTTGCTCGCGGTCGTCGGCGCGGTAAGGGCCGACCTCACGTCCGAACGCCGCTACGCCCTGACCAAGGGCGGGGTCGAGACGGCGCAGACGGCCATGCGGCGCTGCGAATACATCGGCCCCGCGCCGGTGTCGCTCGACGCCTATCGCGCACAGATCGAGCGCCAGGTGATCGGCCACGAGCACGCCGACCAGGATGCCATCAACGCCGCCTTCGACAGCCTCGTGGTCTCGAAGGAGCTGTTCACCAATCTGGGTCCGGCGATCAATTCGGGCCGCTCGATCCTGCTGTATGGCCCGCCCGGCAACGGCAAGACCACGATCGCCGGCAAGATCGGTACGCTGTTCAAGGACATCGTCTACGTCCCACACTGCTTCGAGGTCGACGGCCAGATCATCAAGGTCTTCGACCCCCTGGTTCACAAGCCGGTCGAGAATCAGACCGCGCCGGTAATGCGCGCGTTCAGCGCCGAGCGCGAAAATTTCGATCGACGCTGGGAAGCCTGCCGCCGGCCGGTGATCACCGTCGGCGGCGAACTGACGCTGGAGATGCTCGATCTCGGCTTCAATCCGGAAGCCAAGTTCTATGAGGCGCCGTTGCACATCAAGGCGCTTGGCGGCGTGTTCCTGATCGACGACTTCGGCCGTCAGCTGGTCACGCCCAAGGCCCTCCTCAACCGCTGGATCACCCCCCTCGAGGACCGTCGCGACCACCTCAAGCTCAATTCCGGCAAGAGCTTCGCCCTGCCGTTTGACGAACTGGTGGTCTTCGCCACCAATCTTTCGCCGAAGGACCTGATGGACACCGCGTTCCTCAGACGCATTCCCTACAAGATCGAGGTGCCGGCGCCGCCAACCCATGTCTTCCGGCAGATCTTCGCCAAGATCGCGGCCGAGTTTTCGGTGATCGTGCCAGAGAGCGTGCTCAATCACGTGACAGACGAAATCACGCGTTGGAAGGACATATCGCTGGCCGGCTATCAGCCGAAGTTCATCATCGAACAGATCCAGGCCGCGTGCCGCTTCGCCAAGGCGCCGTTCGAGTTCCGGCCCCAGTTCCTGCACATGGCGCTCAGCAACCTCCATGCGCGTGACCGCTCGGAAGTGGAAGCCGAGGAGGCCGAGGAGGCCGCCGTCGAGGCCGCAAATGGCAAGGCCGACGAAGGGGCGGATCATGCAGTCCGCGCCCGCAAGACCGGCGCCGCCTAAGCCGCTTTCTCACCCGACGGCCATCGTGGACGCGGATTGACGCGTGGCGGGCGGCGAGGTAAGAACAAATAGCGAACGACATGGGCGGCGATCATGCGCGAAGACGGCAAGATCGACTACATCGAGTTTCCCGCGAAGGATCTGACGGCGGCCAAGGGCTTCTATGCGGCGGCTTTCGGCTGGGTTTTCACGGACTATGGACCCGACTACGCCGCCTTCGACGGCGCGGCCATGGACGGCGGCTTCAATGCCGAGGATGCGGTTCCCGCGCCCCTGGTCATCCTCTACGCCCACGACCTCGAGGCCATGCAGGCGCGGATCGAGGCGGCCGGCGGCCAGATCGTGCGCGAAATCCGCGCGTTTCCCGGTGGCCGGCGGTTCCATTTCCGCGACCCGGCCGGAAACGTGCTGGGCGTGTGGTCGGCCAACTGACCGGGACGGATTGTCCCGCTCGCATGCGGTCCTATAACGAACGGCGTCCAGGGGATCGCCCATGCGCCGTCGCACCTTTCTCGCCACCTTGCCGCTGGCCGCGGCGGCCTCCGCGAGCGCCGCGCCCGATACCCTCATACGGAACCCCGACGCCGGCCTGAACCGCCCCGATGTCCACGGCGGCGACCGCATCGCGGGCGAGAGCTTCGCCTCGCGTTCAGACGTGTGGGGCGTCCACGGCGCGGCGGCGACGGCCCACCCGCTGGCCACGCTCACGGCCATCGACATCCTGCGCGCCAAGGGCTCGGCGGTTGACGCGGCCATCGCCGCCAACGCCTGCCTGGGCTTCCTCGAGCCGATCTCCTCCGGCGTCGGCGGGGACTGCTTCGCCATGGTGTGGGATCCGGCGACGAGGAAGCTCGCGGGCCTCAACGGCTCCGGGCGCTCGCCCCGTTCGCTCAGCCTGGCGACCCAGCGCGCGCGGGCCAAGAACGGTCTCATCGCGCCCTTCGGCGCGGTCTCGGTCTCCACGCCCGGCGCGGTTGACGCCTGGTGGACGCTGCACCAGCGCTATGGCCGCCTGCCGTGGGCCGATCTCTTTCAGCCGGCGATCGAGATGGCGCAGGCGGGCACGCCGGTGCCTCAGACCATCGCCTACTACCTCGCCCTTTCCTATCGCGTCTTCACCAAGCCTGGGAAAGGCATCGAGGAAATCGACAACTTCAAGAAGGTCTGGGCGCCCGATGGCAAAATGCCGGCGGAGGGTGAGGTGTTCGCCAATCCGGCCCTGGCCCACACCTACCGGCTGATCGCCGGCGGCGGCCGCGAGGGCTTCTACGGCGGGGAAGTGGCCGACGTCATCGACGCCTATTTCAAGCGCATCGGCGGCTGGCTCTCCAAGGCGGATCTGGCCGCGCACCACTCCGAATGGGTCGAACCGCGCTCCGCCAGCTATCGCGGCGTGGCCGACATCTGGGCCCTGCCGCCCAACAGCCAGGGCCTTTCCACCCTGGAGATCCTCAACATCCTGGAGCGCTTCGACTTGCCGGCCATGGGGTTCCAGTCGCCGGCCAGCCTGCACACCCAGGTCGAGGCCAAGCGCCTCGCGTTCGAGGATCGCGCGCGCTATTTCGCCGATCCCGACTTCTTCAAGGCGCCGATCGACTGGCTGATCTCCAAGGATTACGCGGCCGAGCGCGCCCGGCTGATCCGGCCCGACCGCATCCTCACTCCCGTCTTCGCGGGCGAGGCGCCGAGCCACGGCGACACCACCTACTTCTGTGTCGCCGACAGCGCCGGGATGATGG
>JBOHLC010000275.1:0-3335 GCA_050729395.1 Caulobacteraceae bacterium | reverse complement strand
GTCGCTGAAATCGGGGAACGGATGGTCGGCGGTGACAGTGATGTCCTCCTGGCCGATGCCGCCGTTCCATTCGGCGGTGAAGCCGACCGGGCACAGGATCTCCCAGCCAGTGGTGTTGGCCATGGTCAGCGGCAGGCAGCGATAGGGATGGCGATCGAAGAAGGCGTCCATCCACGCCCGCTGCGGGCGCCCTGGGACGATGTCCGGCGGCCGGGCCGCGGTGGGGAAGCATTCCAGTTCCATGGAATCCCCTTAGCGCGCGCGGGCGGCGCATCCAACCGTCGGTCCTCGCCGCGATGAGCGGCGGCCGCGCTGCGCTCATCGCCTTCCTGGATGCGCATGGCATAGCCCATGAGACGCTCGAGCACGCGGCGGTGTTTCGCGTCGGCGAGGGCGAAGCGGCGCTGGACGCCCTGTCCGGCGGCCACACCAAGAACCTGTTCCTGGAAGACACCAAGGGCGGACTGTGGCTGATCTCGGCGCTGCAGACCACGCGCATAGACCTTAAGGCCCTGCCGGCGGTGATCGGTTCGGGCCGCCTCTCCTTCGGCAAGGCGGAACGTCTGCGCGAGGCGCTCGGCGTCACGCCGGGCTCGGTCACCGCCTTCGCGCTGATCAACGATGCGGACCGGCGCGTGCGCTTCGTGCTCGATAAGGCGCTCGGCCAGGCCGATCCGGTCAACTTCCATCCGCTGGAGAACACCGCGACGACGTCGGTGAGCCAGGCCGGCTTCCGCGCCTTCCTCGCCGCGCTCGGCGTCGCACCCATCGTCGTCGATTTCGCGCGCTTGACGGTCGCCTAAGCATCGCGAAAAGTTGCGGGCGGGCGCGCTTGCGACCATCTTAGGGCCGTCTTCAGCAACGGAACCGCCTGATGTCCCTGATCGGAGAGGCCGCCGCCGGCCCGGCCGTCGATGTCGTGAAGGAAGGCTCCGACGCCGGCTTCATGGCCGACGTCATCGAGGCCTCGCGCGTCCAGCCGGTGATCGTCGATTTCTGGGCGACCTGGTGCGGGCCGTGCAAGCAGCTCACACCGGCGCTGGAAAAGGCGGTCAAGGCGGCGGGCGGCGCGGTCAAGCTGGTCAAGATCGACATCGACAAGAACCCGGTCTTCGCCGGCCAGCTGCGCGTGCAGTCGATCCCGACGGTCTATGCCTTCGAGGATGGCAAGCCGGTGGACGGCTTCACCGGCGCCCTGCCGGAAAGCCAGGTCAAGGCGTTCGTCGACAAGCTGATCAAGGCGCCGCCGGTTTCCGAGATCGACGAGCTGGTAGCCATGGGCCGCGAGTCGCTGGAGCTGGGCGATACCGGCGGCGCGGCGCAAAGCTTCGCCGAGGCGCTGCGCATCGCGCCGGACAATCTGGACGCCATCGGCGGCCTGGCGCGCTGTTATCTGGCCGGCGGCGATACCGAGCGCGCGGCGGAGGTCGCCGCCATGGCGGCGGAAGGGGCCAAGAACGCCGATCTGGACAGCGTGCGCGCGGCGCTCGCCCTGGCCAGGGCCGCGCCGACGGACACGGCGGCCGCGGAGGCTCGCCTGGCGGCCAATCCGGACGATAACGCCGCGCGGGCCGAACTGGCCGCGGCCCTGGCCGCCAAGGGCAAGCTGGCGGCAGCGGCCGACCAGCTGCTCGATCTCATCGCCCGCGACCGCGACTGGAACGAGGGCGCGGCGCGCGCGCAACTGCTGACGGTGTTCGAGGCGGCGGGGCAGACCTCGGACATCACCCGTCAGGGACGGCGGCGGCTGTCGTCGATCCTGTTTTCCTGATCAGTCAAAGAAGTCCCACTGGTGTCCAGCTACCGAAAATTGACCGACCTGCCGGAAGTGATCCCGGTGTTCCCGCTCGACGGCGCCCTCCTGCTGCCGGGCGGCGTTCTGCCATTGCGTATCTTCGAGCCGCGCTATCTCAACATGATCGACGACGCCATGTCCGGCGAGCGGATGATCGGCATGGTTCAGACCGGGCCCGGCGCGGGCCGCGCGAAGCCCAAGCTGGCGCGGGTCGGCTGCGTCGGCCGGATCACCAGCTATGCCGAGACCGGCGATGGCAAATACCTCATCGCGCTCACCGGCGTGTGCCGTTTCGAGGCGCGCGAGGAGCTGCCGAGGCTGACGCCCTATCGCCAGGTGCGCGCGGCCTACGCGCCGTTCGAGGTCGATCTGGCCGCCGACGAGGACGCCGAGGAGTTCGACCGGACGCCGTTCATGGAGCTGCTGCGGCGCTATCTCGACCGCAAGGAGCTGGCCATCGAGTGGGACGCGGTGGCCAGCGCGCCGGGACCGGCCCTGATCAACAGCCTGTGCATGGCGCTGCCGTTCGAACCGGCGGAGAAGCAGGCCCTCCTGGAGGCTTCCGATCTCGACGAGCGGCGCGCCACTCTCGAGGCGCTGCTGGCCATCGACGCGGCGATGGGCGACGTCGAGGGTGACGCGCCGCGTTCAATCCAGTAGTCGACGGTCATGACCAGTCCGCCGAATGAGGTCGACCCCAAGCTCCTGGAAATCCTCGTCTGTCCGGTAACCCACGGGCGGCTGGACTACGACCGTGAGCGCGGCGAGCTGATCAGCAAGAGCGCGCGCCTCGCCTACCCCATCCGCGACGGCGTGCCGATCATGCTGCCCGAAGAAGCGCGCAGCCTGGACGAGGAACCGCCGCTGAGCGAACAGATTCGGGGACACAATACTTAATTCAAAATCGAATTAAGTATTGTGTCCCCGAATCTAGCGTAGCAGGCGGGGGAGATCGCCGAGGGCGCCGCCGGCTTCGGTCATGAACAGGCGCCGCGCCGGGCGGATCTGGTTGACCACCGCCATGCCGATGTCGCGCACGCCGCGGACCAGCGGACTGGCGTTGGTGAACAGGCGGTTGAAGGCGTCGGTCGCCGCCGCCACGGCGATGTTGTCGAGCCGCCGCCAGCGCTCGTAGCGGTCAAGCACGGTCGGATCGCCGATGTCCTCGCCGAGGCGGACCGCGTCGGTCAGCACCTCCGCCAGCGCCGCGCAGTCCTTGAGACCCATGTTGAGGCCCTGGCCGGCGATGGGATGGATGGCGTGGCCGGCATCGCCGGCGAGCGCCAGGCGCGACTGGGTGAGCCTCAGGGCCATCTGCAGGCCGAGGGGATAGGTGAAGCGCGGCCCTTCCAGGCGCGCCTCGCCCAGGAAGTCGCCGAATCGGCGCGCCAGATGGGCCTCGAACGCGGCCTCGCCGCAGGCCTTGAGCGCCGCCGCCCTGGCCGGGGCTTCGGTCCACACCAGGCTGACCCGCCGTTCCGGCAACGGCAGGATGGCGAACGGACCGCTGGGAAGGAAATGCTCGTAGGCGACCCCGCCA
>JBOHLC010000274.1:0-21289 GCA_050729395.1 Caulobacteraceae bacterium | reverse complement strand
GCGCGGGCCTGGGCCTCGCGCTCGTGGCCGATTTCCGCGTGGCCGCGCCGGAAGCGAGGTTCTGCGCTAATTTCGTCAAGCTTGGCTTCCATCCGGGCTTCGGTGTCACCCACACCCTGCCGCGGGTGATCGGCGAGCAGCGCGCCGCCCTGATGTGCCTCACCGGCCGGCGGATCAAGGGCGAGGAGGCGCTGGCCTGTGGCCTGGCCGACGCGGTCGTCCCCCTCGAGGCGCTGCGCGGCGCGGCCATGGCCCTGGCCAGCGAACTGGCGGAGAACGCGCCGCTGGCGGTCGAGGCGACCCGGGCCACCCTGCGCGCGGGCCTGGCCGAAGCGGTCAGGACCCAGACCGACCTCGAGCTCATCGAACAGACCAGGCTGCGCGCGACCAAGGACTTCGCCGAGGGCGTCCGCTCGGTCAACGAGCGCCGTCCCGGCGTGTTCGTGGGAGCTTAGTGCGAGCCTGTCGGTCCCTGCGCGTTCATCAGTTCAGGATGATCGATCCATGAACGCATCCGCGGCGTGCAGTGCGCAAGATCACACCACTTTTCCATTCGATCATGAAGGACCCGCGCTAGCAGCCATTGGGTGAGCGTCAGCGCTTGAGCTTTCACCGCGTCTTGTTTTCTGCCGATGGCTCGGCCCCCATCGGTACGCTGAAATAAGGCAATATCCTGTATCTGAACGTCAGTAAAATGAGTCCGCAAGAGTTCTCTATACGCATCTGTTTCGGCTTTTATCATTTGGTTCGCGTCAGCTTGCGATAATGTTCCACTACTGCCGAGATTCGGAAATCTCATCGAGAGTTCGTTTTCGACTTGCGGCAAGAACTGCAGAAACAATTTCCCAGTTTCACTCTCATAGAATGCTTTCATCTGAGACAATTCGTTGTCTGTGAAATTAGCCGCGTACCAAAGTTCAAGCTTCTCCTTCATCTGAGGCACATAAGTTTCAGCACGAGCTTCCGAGTATTTCGCCAATTCCTGATCCATTGCGCTATCTTTGCTCGGTTTTGTCCCGGCCGATCGAGCCTGCTGCTCTCGACCGAAGGCTCGACGGAAGCCCTGGATCCATTGGTCGGACACCCCAAGAGCCTCAACCACGCCGCGTGCTAAAGCCAATCGGGCAGCAGACGGTACTTGCTCGTTCGGCGGAGAATTGATTGTTTGAGGCGCGGTGGAGGACGGCGCATGGGGCTGGTCCGTTGCGCTCAGTGCTGGACACCCAAGAAGAAGGAACCCTGAACTGACGAACGCAGCAACTGGTGCCAATTTGGCCATGTTAGCGCTCGCCCCTCAGTGAACGACAAACCGCGAGTTTAGGGGATTAGACAAGGAACAAGAGTGCCGACATGTCGATATTAAATCGCGACGGCGTTGCCATCCACTACGAGGTGACCGGCGAGGGCCCGGCGCTGCTCCTCACCCACGGCTATTCGGCCACCGGCGAGATGTGGCGCGGCCAGGTCGAGGCCTTCTCCCGGCATTACCGCTTGATTAGATGGGACATGCGCGGGCACGGGCGCTCCGACTATCCCGAGGATCTCGCCGCCTATAGCGAGGAAGTCACCGTGGCCGACATGGCCGCGCTGCTGGAGGAGGTCGGCGCGGAGCGCGCGATCGTCGGCGGTCTGTCGCTCGGCGGCTATATGAGCCTGGCCTTCCATCTCGCCCACCCGGAGCGGGTGCGCGCCCTGCTGATCATCGACACCGGTCCGGGCTATCGCAATGACGAGGCGCGTGAGGGCTGGAACCGCAACGCCCTGCGCACCGCCGAGCGTTATGAGGGCGAGGGCCTGGCCAGGCTCGCCGCCGGCAGCCCGGAGATGCGCCAGAGCCAGCATCGCGACGCGGTCGGCCTGGCGCGGGCGGCGCGCGGCATGCTGACCCAGAAAGACGCGCGGGTGATCTCCAGCCTGCCGACCATCGCCGTCCCGTCGCTGGTGGTCGTGGGCGCGAACGACACGCCGTTTCTGGCCGCCAGCGACTACATGGCGGGCAAGATACCCGGAGCGAGGAAGGTGGTCATCGAGGGCGCCGGCCACGCGGCCAACATCGACCAACCAGAGGCGTTCAACGCCGCGATCCTTGCGTTTCTGGCCGACGCCGGTCTCGACCGCGAGACGACATGAAGCGCTCGCCGACCCCGCGCATGAACTGGAATTCATGGTGCGCACGGCCCCCGGCGCGCTAGATGGCGCCAACATTCGGAGGGATTTGATGAAACTTTCTGCTCTCATGGGCGCGGCCGTGCTCGTCCTTGCCGCCGCCTCGGCCAACGCCGCCGATCCGCTGGCCGCCATCGACGTCGGCCCGCAACCCGGACCCCCGCCCGTCCGCCCGGTGACCGAGACCCTGTGGGGCGTGCCGGTCACCGACAACTACCGCTACATGGAAGCACTCGGTCCGCAGACCATCGACTGGATGAAGGCCGAGGGCGCCTACACCCGCAAGGTCATGGACGACATCAAGCCGCTGGCGGCGCTGCGCAAGCGCGTGTCCGACTTCACCGGCAGCTTCGGCTTCGTACAGAGCATCTCGGTCTATGGCGGACGAACGTTTTACGAGGAGCGCAAGCCGGGGGCCGACACCTTCGACCTGGTGGTCAGCGACGCTGCCGGCCGGCGCACCCTGGTCAACATGGCCACGCTGCGCGCGGCGCATGGCGGCGTGCCCATGGCCATCAACTACATCCTGCCCTCCTACGATGGCTCTAAGGTCGCCGTGGGCATTTCGGCCGGCGGTTCGGAAGCCGCTTCGCTGTACGTCTATGACGCGGCCACGGGCGCCCAGATCGCCGGACCGATCGACCGCGCCCAGTTCGGCCCCACCTCATGGAGCCTGGATTCGAAGGACCTTTATTTCGTCCGCCTCAAGAAACTCGCACCGACCGATCCGGGTACGGAGAAGTACCGCGATCCGAGCCTAGATGTGTGGAACCTGACGTCCGAACCCGTCCCGCTGTACGGCTCGCTCACCGGCCACGGACCGAAATTCACGGCGGACGAGACGCCGGTGCTGGCGGTCGAGCCGACCTCGCCGGTCGCCATGCTGGCCTCCCAGAACGGCGTGCAGAACGAGGTCAAGATGTGGACGGCGCCGGCGAGCGAGGCGAACAATCCGGACGCCCGTTGGACGCCGCTGGTCGACCGCGACGATGGCGTGACCTCGGCCGACGCGCGCGGCGACGACGTCTTCCTCCTCAGCCACAAGGACGCGCCGACCTTCAAGGTGCTCGAGGTCAAGGCCGGCCAGCCGCTGGCGAGCGCGGTGACCCTGGTGCCGGCCGACCCCAGGCGAGTGATCGAGGGTGTCCACGCGGCGGCCGACGCGCTCTACGTCCTGACCCGCGAGGGCGACTATTCGCGCCTGCTGCGCATCCCGACCGGCACGGACCGGATCGAGGAGGTGGCCCTGCCGACCAAGGGTCACGTCACCGACGTGTTCACCGACCCGCGAGCGCCGGGCGTGACCTTCGAGTTGTCTAGCTGGGTCCTGCCCCCGACGACCTTCCACTACGATCCGGCCACCCGCGCCTTCGCCGACCAGCACCTGGGCGTGCGCGGCGATATGGATCCGGCCCGTTACACGGTCAGCGACCTCCAGGCGCGTGGCCATGACGGGGTGATGATCCCCTACGCCCTCATCCGTCCGCGCGGGGCGAGCGGCCCGGGAATCACGGTGGTCGAGGCCTACGGCTCCTACGGCATCTCAAATCTGGCCGACTTCAGCACCCGCCGCGCGGCGATGATGCGCGAGGGCATCAACTATGCGGTGTGCGCCGTGCGCGGCGGCGGCGAGCTGGGCGAAGCCTGGCGTCTGGGCGGCAAGGACGCCAACAAGCCCAACACCTGGAAGGATTTGATCTCCTGCTCCGAAGACCTCATCGCCCGCGGCGTCACCGAGAAGGGCAAGCTCTTCATCATCGGCGGGTCCGCCGGCGGCATCACCATGGGCCGGGCCATGACCGAACGGCCGGACCTGTTCACCGGCGTGTTCGACATCGTGCCGGCGGCCAACACCCTGCGCATGGAGTTCTCCCCCAACGGGCCGGACAACATCCCCGAGTTCGGCAGCATCAAGACCGAGCAGGGCTTCAAGGATCTCTACGCCGACGATTCCATCGTGCACGTGAAGAAGGGCGTGACCTATCCGGCGGTGATGATCTCCACCGGCCTCAACGATCCGCGCGTCGCCCCCTGGAGCCCCGCAAAGTTCGCCGCCGCTCTGATGGCCTCCGGCACGCCCAAACCGGTCCTCCTGCGCGTTGATACGGAGGCCGGCCACGGCATCGGCTCGACCCGCACCCAGGGCGATCTTCTGACGGCCGACTGGATCGCCTTCGCCTTCTGGCGCTCGGGCCGGGAGGGCTGGCGGCCGGACGGCCAGTAAGGGCTCAGTTTGCGGCGGCGGCCACGGCGGGCGCCGCCGGGGCGGCGCGGGGCGTCACCTTGCGCGAGTAGAACGAGGCGTTCTGACGGCCTTGCGCGGCTTCGCGGGCGAAGGTGATCAGGTGGTGCGAGACGAGGCCAACCGAAATCACGCGCTCGATGTCCAGCGCCTTGAGCCTGGGCCAAGCGAAGGCCCAGAACTCACGCCGGTAGTTCGCCTTCACCCCGCAGGTCCACAGCACGCGCGCGAGAACCGCCATGCCATGGCGAACATCGGCCAGCCGCACCTTGCGCGGCGGCTCCAGTCGGTGCGGATAGGTGACGCGGACCTGGTGCTCGAAGCGGCTGAAGAGGGCCCTGGGCGTATAGGCGGCCGCCACGCACGCGCGCCAGCCCTCCACCACCTGGGCGTAAGGCAGGCGGAAGACGACGTTCGATTCCAGGTTGTCGTCGTCGGCGATGCGGCCTTCCGCCGCCAGGCGGTCCCATAGCCTGGTCTTCGGCAGGGCCTGCAGGAGGTTGATGGTCAGCAGCGGTATCTGGCTGGTCTCGATGAACTCGAGAATCCGCTGGGGCGTATCCGGGCCGTCGGTGTCCAGACCCATGATGATGCCGGAGACGACCTCAAAGCCGTAGGAGTTGAGTCGCTCTACCCCCTCCAGGATCGGCACCATCAGGTTGTGGGACTTGTCCATCGCCGCCAGGGCGTCGGGCTCGGGCGTTTCGATGCCGCAGAACACGGTCTGGAAATTCGCCTCGCGCATGTCCTCGAGCAGTTCCGGACGCTTGGCGATGTTGAGCGTGGCTTCGCAGGCGAAGCGGTAAGGATAGCCGCGCGACTTCTGCCATTCGATGAGCGCCGGCAGCAGGTCGCGCACCGCGCGGCGATGGGCGATGAAATTGTCGTCGACGAAATAGATCGTGTTGTCGGCCCCGCAGGCGCGAAGCTTGTCGAGTTCGGCGCATACCTGGGCCGGGGTCTTCAGGCGCGGGATGCGGCCGTACAGCGCCGGGATGTCGCAGAATTCGCAGTCGTAGGGACAGCCGCTCGAGAACTGGATCGAGCCCATGAAATACTGCTTAAGCTCGGCCAGCTCATAGGACGGCAGGGGAAAGTCGGCGAGGTCGCGGCGATGCTCGGTGACGAACCTCTCCTGACGCGGCGGCAGGGACGCATCGCCGGCCAGCCGCTCGATCAGCGCCTCGGTCGCGTCGCCGAGTTCGCCGAGGTGCAGATAGTCGAACTCCGGATAGTACTCGGGCGAGGCCGAGACCGACGGGCCGCCCAGCGCGGTCACCTTGCCCGCCGCGTGGGCGCGTCGGTTGATGTCGATGATCTGGCCGCGCTGGATGTGCATGCCGCTGACGAACACCACCTCGGCCCAGGCGAAGTCGCGCGCGCTGGCGGTCCTGAGGTTCTCGTCGATGAAGCGGACATCCCAGCTCTTGGGCAAGGCCGCGGCTATGACCAGCAGGCCCTGGGGCGGCATGAAGGCCTTCGCCCCGACCAGGGGAAAGGCGTATTCGAAGGTGCCGAACGAGGGCGTGTAGCGGGGAAACACCAGCAGCGCCCGGCGGCCGCCGAGTGCCTGGCTTTCGCGAACGCTGGCGTGATCGGTCGGCGTCGGCATGAACCTGCAACACGAAAAGCTGAAGCTACGTTCCCGTCAAGTCCGCGCAGAGTCGCACAACTGGCGCCAGCACAGATTTCTCGATTGATGTCAGCCGACACATTGAGAACCTCTATATCAGCCACGATATAGGCTCTCGTGCTCCCCACCCTGCGCCAGCTGAAGTACCTCAAGCTGCTCGCCGACCACGGCTCGTTCAGCCGCGCGGCCGAGGCCGCCTACGTCACCCAGCCGACCCTCTCGGCCGGCATCCAGGAACTGGAAAAGATCCTCGGGCCCGCCCTGGTCGACCGCAACCGCTCCGGCGTGATCCTGACCGCCGCCGGCGAGGAGGTGGTGGCGCGCGCCGGCGCGATCCTGGCCCAGGCGGAAGATCTGGTGCGCGAGGCGCAGGGGGCGGGCGAACCGCTCGGCGGGCGTTTCCGTCTTGGAGTCATCCCCACCGTGGCCCCCTTCCTGCTGCCGCCGGCCCTGCCGGTGCTGCGCGCGCGACACCCCAAGCTGCGCCTCTTCCTGCGCGAGGACCTGACGCACCGCCTGCTGGCCGAGCTGCGTTCCGGCGTGCTCGACGCGGCGCTGGTGGCCCTGCCCTACGACACCTCGGGCCTCGAATACGCCCATGTCCTCGACGACGAACTGGTCGCCGCCCTGCCGGCCGACCATCCCCTGTGCCAGAGCGACCGCATCTCGACCGAGCGCCTCGAAGGCGAAGAGATGATCCTGCTGGAGGACGGCCACTGTCTGCGCGATCACGCGCTGATGGCCTGCGGCATGGCCGCGCCGCGCCACGGGCGCGAGGAGAGCTTCGCCGCGACCTCGCTCGCCACCCTGGTGCAAATGGTCGGATCGGGACTCGGCGTCTCGTTCCTGCCGGCGATGGCCGTGGACGCGGGCCTCGCCACGGCGGCCCAGATCACCGTGCGCCCGCTCGAAGCCGAACGTTCCAGCCGCGAGATCGTCGTCGCGTGGCGCGCCGGTTCGACCCGGGCGCGGGAGGGCCGCCTGCTCGCCCAGGTCTTCCGCGCGATCTGATCCGCCGCGCGTGAAGCGGCTTCGTCGGCCACGGCCGAGGGCCGGGAATCCGAAGCCGGGCTTGGTTTTTGGCGCCGGACTTCATCCGGGACGTGCGCGCGCGCTCGGTTTGCACTATATCGCAAGGTGATGAGCAGGTCGTTTATCAAGATGAACGGTCTGGGGAACGACTTTGTCGTCGTTCAGCCTGGCGCCGATCCGTTCGATCCCACCTCGGATCAGGCGCGCGACATCTGCGATCGTATCGACGGCATCGGCTGCGATCAGCTGATTGTTCTCGAGCCCTCGGACAAGGCCGACATCCGGATGCGTATCTGGAACGCGGATGGCGGCGAGGTGCCGATCTGCGGCAACGCGGCGCGGTGCGTGGCCTGGCTGATGATGCAGGCGGGCAAGCGCGGCCACGTTTTGATCGAGACGCTCGCCGGCATGCTCGAAGCCTTCAAGGCGCCAGACGGCGAGGTGACCGTCGACATGGGTCCGCCGCGCCTGGAATGGTCCGAAATCCCCCTGGCCTCGCCGATGGACACGCTCGAACTCGATCTGCGCGTGGAGTCCGCCAAAGGCGGCCCGAGCTGCGTTTCCATGGGCAATCCTCATGTCGTCTTCTTCGTCGACAATGTGGAAACCGCGCCGGTGGAGAGCCTCGGCCCCTGGCTCGAGAAGCATCAGCGCTTTCCGGAGGGCGCCAACGTCGGCTTCGCCCAGATCATCTCGCCGGACCGCATGCGCTTGCGCGTTTGGGAGCGAGGCGTCGGCATCACCCAGGCCTGCGGCACCGGGGCCTGCGCCGCGCTGGTCGCGGCCCACCGTCGCGGTCTCGCCTCCAGGCGGGCCACGGTCGAGGTCGAAGGCGGCGAACTCACCGTCGAGTGGCGCGAGAGCGATGGCCATGTGCTGATCAGCGGACCGGTCGAGGTCGAGTTCACCGGGCGCATGCCGGACATCGGCGGTCCCGCGCCGTCGCCCCAGGCCAGGGACAGCCGCGCCGCGGCCAACGATGTCGGCTCGCCCTTGGCCTACGACCGTTTTTCCGGCGCGCCCACGCCCGACCCGTTCCGCCGCGCCTGACGGATCATGAGCGCCGGACTCGCCATACGGCCGCGGCCAGCGGACGCCGCGCAAGTCGTGACTTTCGGCTGCCGGCTGAACGCGGTCGAATCCCAGGCCATTCGCGAGGGGGTGGCGGCGGAAGGCCTCGCCGGCGCCGTGGTGTTCAACACCTGCGCGGTGACCGCCGAGGCTGTGCGCCAGGCGCGCCAGGCGATCCGGAAGGCGCGGCGCGAACAGCCGGAAGCGCGGCTCGTCGTCACCGGCTGCGCCGCCCAGATCGAACCGGATAGCTTCGCGGCCATGGACGAGGTCGACCTCGTCGTCGGCAACGCCCGCGCGCCGGGCGCCTTCGCCGTGGACGGCCCGCGCGTGCGCGTCGGCGATATCATGCGCCTGGGCGGCGTCTCGCCCAGCATAACCGGTCTGGCCGGCCGCGCGCGCGCCTATGTGGCCATCCAGAACGGTTGCGATCACCGCTGCACCTTCTGTGTCATCCCCTACGGGCGTGGGAATTCGCGCTCGCAGCGGGCCGAAGCCGTGGTGCGTCAGGCGCGCAACCTCGTCGCTCGCGGCTATGCGGAGATCGTCCTCACCGGCGTCGATCTCACCAGCTGGGGCGCTGACCTCGAAGGCCGTCCGAGCCTTGGCGATCTGGTGGCCAGTATCCTGGCCGAGGTCGGCGATCTGCCGCGCCTGCGCCTTTCCTCGATCGACGCGGCGGAGATCGACGATCGGCTCATGGAGCTCATCGGCGGCGAGCCTCGCCTCATGCCCCATCTCCATCTATCGCTGCAGTCGGGGGACGATCTGATCCTCAAGCGGATGAAGCGACGCCATTCGAGCGGGCAGGCGATGGCCCTGATCGACGCCGTCCGGCGCGCGCGGCCCGGCCTTGCGATCGGCGCCGACCTGATCGCCGGTTTTCCCACCGAGACGGAAGCCGCGTTCGATAATACCCTCACCTTCGTCGAGGCGGCGGGCCTGGCCTATCTGCACGTCTTTCCCTATAGCGCCCGACCCGGAACGCCGGCCGCGCGCATGCCCCAGCATCCGGGCGAACTCGTCCATGCCCGCGCGCGGCGACTACGCGCCGCCGGCGACGCCGCCCTCGCCCGCCATCTGTCGGGACTGACGGGGACGCGGGTCAACGCGCTCGTCGAGCGGCCCGGCCGCGCCCGGGCCGAGGATTTCACGGAGGTCGTCTTCGACGGCGACGCAACGGCCGGAAGCCTGATTCAAGGCCTTGTCGCCTCGCACGACGATCGTCGCGCCCGGCTCGCGACTTGGGCCGTGGCATGACCCGGCTCACCGGCGGCTGCCAGTGCGGGGCCGTGCGCTTCACCGTCACTGGCGATCTCGGGCGGGCCAGCATCTGCCATTGCCGAATGTGCCAGAAGGCGTTCGGCGCCTTCTATGGGCCGCTGGTCGCCGCGCCCCTCATGGCCTGGACGCGCGGGGCGCCGGCCTATTTCCAGAGCTCCAACCGGGCCCGTCGCGGTTTCTGCCGCGATTGCGGCACGCCGCTGACCTTCGAGCCGGACGACGGTCCGGTGGAACTGGCCATCGGCGCCTTCGACGATCCCGCGCGCGTGCCGCCGGTCATCCAGCACAGCATCGAAACACGCCTGCACTGGCTCTCGAAACTCGATCGCCTGCCCGTGCGTTCGCCCGCGGAGGCGCGCCAGGTCGCGCCGTACTACGCCTCGATCCGCTCGTTCCAGCATCCCGACCGCGACACCTGATGAACGAGGCTCCGAAAGGTTGGCTGCGGCGTCTGTCCGAGGGGCTGTCGCGCACTTCGCGCCAAATGGGCGATCAGGTGACGAGCGCCCTTGGCGCCCGTCCGCTGGACGAGGACCAGCTCGAGGCCCTGGAAGAGATGCTGATCGAGGCCGACCTCGGTCCGCAGGCGGCGGCCCGCATCGCCGAGGCCTTTGGCGCCCAGCGGTTCGGCAAGTCGTCGACGGATCTTCAGATCAAGGAAGTCTTGGCCCAGTCGATCGCCGCCGAACTCGAGCCGCGCCAGGGCCGCTTCGATCCGCTGTCCGGGCCCCGGCCATTCGTGGTGCTGTTCATCGGCGTCAACGGATCGGGCAAGACGACGACGCTCGGCAAGATCGCCCATGAGCTGACCGGGCGCGGGGCCAGGGTGTTGATCGCCGCCTGCGACACCTTCCGCGCGGCCGCCGTCGAACAGCTCGAAGCCTGGGCCCGCCGCGCCAAGGCCGACTTCATGAGCACGCCCCAGGGCGCGGACGCCGCCGGCCTCGCCTACGACGCCTTCGAGCGCGCCAGGAGCGAAAGATACGACGTGCTCCTCATCGATACCGCCGGCCGGCTGCAGAATAAGCAGGGCCTGATGGACGAGCTGACCAAGATGATCCGTGTGGTGCGCAAGCTCGATCCCGACGCGCCGCACGAGGTTTTGCTGGTGCTCGACGCGACGGTCGGGCGCAATGCCCTGGCTCAGGAGAATATCTTCGGCAACGCCATCGGGGTCACCGGCATCGTCATGACCAAGCTCGACGGCACGGCGCGCGGCGGCGTTCTCGTGCCGGTGGCTCAGGCCTCGGACTCGCCGATCATGCTCATCGGAGTCGGCGAGGGGATCGAGGATCTGCAACCGTTCGACGCCCGCGCCTTCGCCCGCTCCCTGGTCGGCCTGGAGGCCGGTGTCCATGGCTGACGGGACCCGCCGCGCGCCTCGCTGGTTCACCGGGGCGGTGGACAGCGGACCGGGCCTCATCTTCATCGCCTCCTATCTCTTCACGCGCGATTTCCGACTGTCGACGGAGGTTCTCGTCGCCGCGGCGAGCGTGGCCCTTGCGGCCTCGGTCACGGTCGAGCGCCGCTTCCGGCCGCTGCCCACGACAGTTGGCGTCCTGGCGATCGTCTTCGGCGGGGCCTCACTTCTTCTGCGCGATCCGCAGATCCTCAAGATGAAGATGAGCATCGTCGACGGGCTTCTGGGCGCGGCGCTGATCGGCGGAGTGGCGATCCGGAAAAATCCGCTGAAGTTGATCCTCGGCGCCTCCTTCGCCCTCCCCGACAAGGCGTGGGCGGCGCTGGCCATACGCTACGGCCTGTTCTGGTGGGCGTGCGCCATCGCCAACGAGGCGGTCCGCCGCACCCAGAGCGATCACACCTGGGTGCTGTTTCGCGCCGGCACCTTCGTCGCCGGCGTGCTCTTCGCCCTCGCCCAGACGCCGTTCATACTCAAGCACGCGGCAAGCGGCGAGGCCGTCACGCCGCCCCCGCCCGACCTTGGCGACTAGCCCAGGCCTGATGGGCCGACCACGGATGGTCTGTCGTCAAACCGACTTGAAAATGAGATAAGGCGAAGATCGGTAGAAACGACCGGCGTTGAACGAAGGGCGCGCGACATGGCCAAGACTAAAGTCAGGTCGTCCGGGGACGTGCTTGGCGGGTCGGTGACCCATCTTCTCCATCGCGCCCTGCAGCTGGCCCTCGATTACCACTCCGAGGCCGCCGGCGCGGGCGCCGTCACCCAGCGACAGTACACGGTGCTTGCCGCCGCCGCGGCGCGCGATGGCCTGACCCAGAACGATCTGGTGCGGGCCACCGGCATCGACCGTTCGACCCTGGCCGACCTTGTCGCGCGCATGCTGGTCAAGGGGCTCCTGGTCCGCGAGCGCTCGGCGACGGACGGCCGGGCCAATTCCGTGCGCCTGTCCCAGGCCGGACGGGCCGCGCTGGCGGCCGGGTCCGAGCCGGCGACGGCCGCCGACGGCCGCCTCCTGGCGGTGCTTTCGGCCAAGAAGCGCGATGGGTTCATGAAGACTCTCGCGGCCATCACCTTGGCCGCGGACGAACCGGCCAAGGCGAAGAAGGTCGGCAAGAAATCCGCCAAGGCCGACAAGTCGGGTAAGGCCAAGGCGCCCAAGGCAAAGACCGCCAAGGTCAGGCCTGGGGGAGCGGTGAAAGCCGGCAAGAAGCAAAAGAAAGCCAAGAAGGCCAGGGCGAGCCTCGGCGTCTGAAACCCTAGAGGCGGCCGGTCACAGCCGCCCAGGTGAGCCTGGCGCGCTTGGCCACTTCCGAGGCCGAGACAGAACGGAGGTCGGCGCGGGCTAGAGTGGCCGGCAGGGCCGCCGGGAAGGCCGTCGGCGGCAACTCGCGCGCCGCGCGTCGCGCCTCGGCCAAGGCGTCCCGCAGGGCCTGATCGCCGCCCACGAGGCTCCCGGCCCGGCGCAGCAGGGTCAGCCCCCAGACGACGCCGGAAGGCTCCGCGCGCCCCGCCAATTTACCTGCGCCCAGGACAAGCGCGGCGAGCCGCGCCAGGCTGGCTTGAGCCCCGCGGGCCCAGGCCAGCGCTTCGGTTATATCGATCTCGACTACTTCGAGCGCGGCAATCCGCGCCTCGATCATCTCGGCGAACGGTTCAGGCGGCAGGTTCCGCTCGCGCACGGCGCCAGCCAGAGCCGCCGCCACGGGGTGACGCCGCGCAGGACCGCCGGCGAAGATCTCCTCCAGCGTCTCACGCCACCAGACGAGCCGGATCTCCGCCGCCAGGGGATTGGAGGTCACCAGAGCGGCGCGGGCCAGCTCATGGTCGAGAGCGTAGAGCGCGACCACCTGCGCGCGCCGAGCCGGGTCGCTTATGAAGCGGCTGGCAAGCCAGCGATCGGGGTCGGCCCGGTGGATCTCGCCATCCAGGTCGACCCCTTCGGCCAAGTCCTAGCCGTAGAGCGTCTGGTACATGGCCATGGACGTCAGCATTGGCAGGGACATCAGGACGTTCGCGCGAGAAGCGAGCGTGGCGATGCGACCGGCCTTGGCTTTGGCGTCGGCGTCCGCCTCCTTCATGCCGAGCACGATCTTCTGGTTCGGCCAGATGATTCCCCAGACGTTCAGGAACATGAGGATCCCCAGCCATACGCCGATGCCCATCAGAGCGGCGCCGCGGCGGTCCGGGCCGACATCGCCGTCGGCGAAGCCGAAGCTGAACACCTTTTCCGCATAGCCATTGCCCCTCAGGATGGCCACCCCGATGCCGGCCAGGACCGTGAACAGGGCCGACCAGCGGAACCAGAACATCGCCTCGGGCGCGATGAACTTGGTTATCGCCGGCTTCTGCTCGGCCGGGATTTCGGGCATCTTCCGGGTCTGGACGAAATTGAAATAGTACAGGAGGCCAATCCACAGGATACCGAAGACCACGTGCATCCAGCGGAACACCGCCTGCCAGAAGGTGGTGTCGTCCAGCCCATGCGGACTGACCTGCGAATAGGCGAACATCATGATGATCGCCAGAATGACGCCAAGGATGATGGTGTTGCGCAGATTGAGGAGAATGCCGGCCACTTCGGGCCCCCTTTCCGGAATTGAATCCCACCCGTGCGCCTTGGAATAGTCCCTTTTTGGCGAGGGCGTAAAGGCTGGCCGGCACATCGCCGGCTTGATGGACCCGGCGCGGATTTCCTATAGGATCGGGCGACCAGCCGGGGAACCTCATGACGCGCTCCAAACTGGCGCAAGCTTTGCTGCTTGCCGCCGCAACGATAGTCCTCGCCACCGCCGCCTCCGCCGCCCTGCCGCGCTTCCCTCAGCCCTACGGCGATCGCATCGTGTTCGTCGCCGACGGGAACATCTGGTCGGTCGACAAGAAGGGCGGCGCGGCCGAGCGCCTGACCAGCGCCCAGGGCCAGGACATGTTTCCACGCGTCTCCCCGGACGGGAAGTGGATCGCCTATACCGAAGCCAGCAAGGCCGGGACCGACGTGTGGGTGATCCCAGCATGGGGAGGCCAGGCGCGCCGCCTTTCCTATCATCCGACCACGGAGGCGGGCACGGGCGGCCGGCATGGGCCGGACAATATGGTGGTCACCTGGACCCCCGATTCCCAATACGTCGTCTACCTGAGCAAGGGCGATCAGTGGAACGGCTGGATCCAGTACATGTACAAGGTTCCAGTCGCCGGCGGCGCGCCCTCGCCGATGCCGATCGACAGCGCGGTGGGCCTGGCGACCTTCGGCCCCGACGGCCACTCCATCGCCTACAACCGCATCTTCCGGAACTTCCGCACATGGAAGCGCTACAACGGCGGCCTGGCGCAGCAGGTGTTCACCTACGACTTCGACACCCGTAAACTCGATCAGATCACCACCTGGTCGGGCACCAACACCTCCCCCATGTGGTACGGGCGCAAGATCTACTATCTGTCGGACCAGGACGCCCACCGCCGCGCCAACATCTGGGTCTACGACCTAGATACCAAGCAGACGCGTGAAGTCACCCACTTCACGGACTACGATATCGACTTCCCCGCGCTCGGCGGCGACGCCATCGCCTTTCAGCAGGGCGGCAAGCTCTACCTCCTCGATTTGCCGAGCGAGCAGCTACGCCAGGTTCCGATCAGTGTGCCGGATGACAATCAGCGCACGCGCCAGCACGTGACCGCCGTGAGCGACCAGATCCGGGTCAACGATCCGGCTGGCCAAGTCGACTATGCGTTGGCGCCCAACGGCAAGCGCACGCTGTTCTCCGCCCGCGGGGATATCTTCAGCGTGCCGACCGAATACGGCGCGACCCGCGATTTGACCGGAACCCAGGGCGCCGACGAGGATCATCCGGCGTGGTCCCCAGACGGCAAGCTCATCGCCTACGACACCGACGTCAGCGGACAGTATCAGCTGGCCGTGCGGCCGGCCGAAGGCGGTCCGGAACGGGCATTGACCGCGTTCCAGGAAGGCTACCTCTACGGCCCGCTGTTCTCGCCTGACGGCAAGACCCTCGCCTTCAGTGACAGCTCGCACAGGCTGTGGATCGTCGGCATCGACGGCGGCGCGCCGCGGCTGGTCGCCCAGGACAAGCAAAGCGAGATTCACGACCAGGCGTTCTCGCCGGACGGGCGCTGGATCGCCTTCAGCATGTCGGCCACCGATCGCCGCCGCGACCTCTATCTCTACGATATCGGGGCCGGAAAGCTGACCCGGCTCGGTGATGGCAGCGGCATCGATCTGGGCCCGTCGTTCTCGTCGGACGGCAAGTATCTGTTCTTCGCTTCGAGCCGGCACGAGAACCCGGCGATGTCGGACGTGGACTTCGACTTCGCCATCCTCAAGTCGTTCGGGCTCTACGCCATTCCCCTGGCCAGCGACACGGCCTCGCCGGTCGCGCCCAGATCCGACGAGGCCGACACCGGACCCGGCGGCGGCGACAAGAGCAAGGCCGACGACGAGGGAAGCGAAAAGACGTCCAAGGGCCACATGGCGGAAGAACGCAAGCCAAAGCCGACGCCGACTGGCGCGATCGCGCCCATTCGCGTGGACCTCGACGGCATGATGGCGCGGGCGGTCGCCCTGCCGATCGCTTCGGCGAATATCGTCCAGATGGATGCGCGCAAGGACAGGATCTTCTATCTGACCCAGCCCCTCCAGCTAATCCAGGGCGCCCTGCCGGGCGAGAAGTCAGAGCTGCGTGTCTACGACCTCAAGACGCGCAAGGACAAGGTGGTCGCCGAGGACGTCGATTCCTACTCGCTCTCGGCCGACGGCGAAAAGGTGCTGATCCAGCACAAGAAGGATTTCACGGTTCTCGACGCCAAGCCCGACGCCACTAAGGATCAGGACGCGGTCAAGAAGCTCGATTTCGCGCACATGCGCATGCTTGTCGATCCAGGCCAGGAGTGGGCCGAGATGTTCGACAGCGCCTGGCGGCTCGAGCGGGACGTGTTTTTCTCGAAGGTGATGAACGGCGTGGATTGGACGGCGGTCCATGACAGCTACGCCAAGCTGGTGCCCCTCCTCGGCTCGCGCGAGGACCTCAACTACCTGATCGGCCAGATGATCGGCGAGATGTCCAACTCCCACACCTATGTCGGTGGCGGCGATGACGGAGACACCGGTCCGGCCGTGCACCCGGGGCTCCTCGGCGTCGACTGGGCGCTCGATCCGGCCTCGGGCCGTTATCGCATCGCCAGGATCTATCCCGGCGACAACACCCGCAACGCTTACCGCAGCCCGCTCGACCAGCCGGGTCTGGAGGTGAAGGCCGGCGACTATGTGCTGGCGATCAACGGCGTCGAGCTGCGCGCGCCAACCGATCCCGACAGCCTGTTGCAGCTGTCCGACGCCAATACGACGGTGGACCTTGCGGTCGCCGACAGCCCCACCGGCGCCCGGCGCGATGTGGTGGTCAAGCCGGTGGGCTCGGAACTTAGTCTGCGCGAAGCGGCATGGATCGAGCACAATCGCGAGGTTGTCGACAAGCTTTCCGGCGGCCGCATCGGCTATGTCTACCTGTCGGACATGGAGCAGCTCGGCCTGCAGCAGTTCACGCGCCAGTTCTACGCCCAGCTCGACAAGCAGGCCATGATCGTCGACGACCGCTGGAACGGCGGCGGTTTCGTCGCGCCCTTCCTGCTCGAACGGCTGCGCCGGATCCTGGTGGCCCTGGACACCAATCGCGAGCGCGCTACTCAGACCGAGCCGGAAGAGGTGCTGAACGGTCCCAAGGCCGTGCTGCTGAACCATTGGTCAGCTTCGGACGGGGACATCTTCCCCTATCTCTTCCATCTCTATCACCTGGGCCCGCTGATCGGCACGCGCTCCTGGGGCGGGGTGCGCGGCATTCGCGGCTACTGGCGGCTGATGGATGGCGGCTACATCACCATTCCCGAAGGCGCTCTCTACAACCTGGACAGCATGTGGGCGGTCGAGAACCATGGCGTCGATCCGGACATCAAGGTGGAGGATGAGCCCGCCGACCTGCTCGCCGGTCATGACGTGCAACTCGAGATAGCGGTCAGCGTGCTGATGAAGCAGATCGCCGGCAAGCCCGCCAGCCCGCCGACGCCGCCGCCGCTTCTGCCGGCCTATCCGCCGAGCGGGATCGTCCCACCGCAACCCTGAGCTTTCACACCGCGATCAGGGCCGCGGCGAAGCGGCGCCCTTCGGAGACGAGCACATTGTAGAGCCGCGCGGCGGCCTCGGTGGCCATGAACTCGAGGCCGAAGCCGGCGACTTCGATGGCGTCGCGCACCGCCCTGGCCGGCAGGCCGGAGGCGAGGCCCGTTCCCAGCAGGACGAACTCGGAAGCCGCCGGACCGGCGGCGATCACGGCGGCGAAGTCGGACGGCCGCAGGTCGTCCAGGCGCGCCGGCGGCCAACTGAGCGGCGTGTCGTCCAGCAGAAGAAGCGAGCCTGAATGCCAGACGCCCGACACGCGGAACCCGCCACCGCCCCAGGCATCGATGGACGGCGGCTCGCGCACCCGGCCCTACCGCCGGACGATGTTCGCCGGCTGGGGACCGATCGGCCGGGCGGGCTCGTCCTCGCGCCTCACGCCCCACAGAAGGATGATCGGCGAGGCCACATAGATCGACGAATAGGTGCCGATGACGATGCCGAACAGCAGCACGATGGAGAGCGGCCTGAGCGATTCGCCGCCGAAGACCGCCAGGCCCGACAGGGCCAGCAGGGCCGTGACGCCGGTGATCACGGTCCGCGACAGGGTCTCGTTGACCGATAGATCGATCAGGTCGCGCAGGGACATGCGTTTGTACTTGCGCCGGTTTTCGCGCAGCCGGTCGAACACCACCACCGTGTCGTTCATCGAATAGCCGATGATGGTCAGCAGGGCCGCGATCAGGTTGAGGCTGAACTCCAGGCGCAGCAGCAGGATGAGTCCGAACGAAAGGGTGAGATCGTGGAACAGGGCGACCACGGCGCCCAGGCCGAACTGCAGCTCGAAGCGGAACCAGATGTAGATCAGCATCAGGCCGACCGCCGCCAGTAGGGCCTCGATCCCTTTCACCTCCAACTCTCCGGAGACCTCAGGCCCCACGACATCGGTGCGCGAAAAGGTCACTTGACCCAAGGCCTTGGTGATCGCCACCTTGACATTGTCGGCCACCGTGCTGGCGTCGGCCCCGGTCGGCGTCTGGAAGCGGACAACCGCGTCATTGTCCGCCCCGAACCTCTGCACCTGCACCTCGCCCAGGCGCAGGCCGTTGACCGCGCCACGGACGGCGGAAAGGTCGGTGACCCTCGCGCCCGTGTTGAACTCCAGCACCGTGCCGCCCTTGAAGTCGATGCCGAGGTTGAGGCCGGGATAGAAGAAGCCGACGCAGGTGGCGATGACCGCGAGGATCGACAGGGTTGCGAACAGCCGCGAGAGGGAGACGAACGGAATGTGCGTCTTGGTGGGGAGGATCTTGATCAGGGGCCACATGGCTTGTCGGGTCCTCAGACGATCGGCAGTTTCTTGGCGCGGAACGCCTGGAACCACCAGCCGATCAGCACCTGGGTGATGAGCACGGCCGTGAACACGCTGCTCAGCACGCCGATCAGCAGGGTCAGGGCGAAGCCCTTCACCGGCCCGGCGCCCAGATTGAACATGATCACCGCGGCCACCACGGTGGTGACGTTGGCGTCGATGATGGTCGTCAGCGCGCGGGTGAAGCCGTGATCCGCCGCGGCCATGGCCGGCCTCCCCGAGCGAACCTCGTCGCGCATGCGCTCATAGATCAGCACATTGGCGTCAACGGCCACGGCCAGGGTGAGCACCAGGCCGGCGACGCCGGGCAGTGTCAGGGTGGCGTGGAACAGGCTCATCACGCCCACGATCAGGAAGCCATTGACCACCAGGGCGATGGCCGCGAAGCCGCCGAACAGGCCATAGGCCAGGATGATGAACAGGAAGATCAGGACCGCGCCGATGAGGATCGAAAGCTGGCCGGCCTTGACCGCGTCGGCGCCGAGCTCGGCCCCCACGGTGTGCTGCTCGACCATGCGCAGAGGCGCGGGCAGCGCGCCGGTCTTGAGCACGAGAGCCAGGTCGTGCGCCGAATCCTCGGTGAAGTTGCCGGTTATCTCGCCGCTGCCGCCGAGGATCGGAGTCTGGATCACGGGCGCGGAAATGACCCGGTTGTCGATGATGATGGCGAAGGGCTTGCCGACGTTCTCGCTGGTCGCCTCGCCGAAGCGCTGCGCGCCCATGCCGTTGAAGGCGAAGGCGATGTCCGGGTTGCCATTCTGGTCATGGCTGTTGGTGGCGTTGGTCAGCATGCCGCCGTCGACCATCGCCCGGCGCTTGACCACGTAATATTCCTGGATGTGATCGTCGCTCGGCAGGATCTCGTCGTCGGGCGGGATGCGGCCGGCCTTGATGTCGTCGGGCGAAATCGTCGTGTCGACGAGCTGGAAGGTAAGCTTGGCGGTCTTGCCGATCACCGCCTTGAGCCGTTCGGGATCGCTCTCGCCGGGCGCCTCGATGACGATGCGGTTCGCGCCCTGGCGGGTGATCGAGGGATTGACCGCGCCGAGCGCGTCGATGCGCTTGCGGATGATCTCGATGGAGCGGGTGACGGCGTCCTCGGCCGCGTCGTGGGCCGCCTGCGGCACATAGGAGATCTGGATCGTCTGGCCGGGGGTCTGGCGCACCTGGGTGTCGCGGCCGCCGCCGATCAGGGCGCCGCCGATCTGGTTGGTGAGCAGCTTTACGGCCTGCTGGTACTGCGCAGGATCCGGGATCTGAACCGTCACGACATGGCCGGCGAGCGCCAGATTGCTGAAGTTGACCTGGGCGACGCGTAGCTTGGTGCGCACGTCCTCGGTGAGGTTGGTCAGCCGCTCCTGAGTGAGTTCGTTGGTGTCGACCTCTTCCAACAGATAGGAGCCGCCGCGCAGATCCAGGCCGAGGCTCAGTCGGTCATGCGGCAGCCACGACGGCACGGTCTGGAGCACCTGGTCCGGGAGCAGGTTCGGCAGGGTGAAGATCAGTCCGAAGATGGCCGAGGCCAGGACCAGAATCACCTTCCAGCGCGAAAGTTCGAGCATGGCGGGGCTGGGGCGGTCGTCAGGACTTGGAATCGTTGGCGGGCGCCGGTTCGCCGCGCGAGATCACCTCGGAGATCATCGACTTGACCACCTTGACCGTGACGTTCTGGGCGATCTCGACGCCGACTTCGGTCTCCTCGACCCGCACCACCTTGCCCTTGACGCCGCTCGACATGACCACCGTGTCTCCGCGCTTGACCGCGCCGATCTTTGCCTGGTGCTGCTTCTGCCGCCGCTGTTGCGGCATCAGGATCATCACGTAGAACAGCACCATGATCGCCACCAGCGGCAGGAACTGTCCCGGACCCGTCAGAAAGCCGCTCAGGCCATCGGCGGCGGGCGCCGCGGCCGCGACGGCCAGGAAAAGGGGTATCTGCGCGATCATCGAGAATTCCGAAACTTGGGAAGAGGCGGCGCTGAAGGCGCCCGCGCTCGAGGCGGGCGGAAGCTATGCGTTCGCCCGGCCTTTTGCAATGCGAGCGGGCCGTCTATGGCATGCCGCCATGGACGACAAGCGCGACCTGACCCGTGAGCGCATCGCCCAGGCGCTGGAACGTCTGGCGCCGCCGGCGCCGGCCGCCCCCGACTTCGCCCGGGCCAGGCTGTTTCGCCACGACCCGGCCGCCGGGTCCTTCATTCCAGCCCCGGACTATGGCCTTTCCCTCGATCTGTTGGTCGGCGTCGAGCGGCAGAAGGCGGCCGTGGTCGAGGCTTTCACCCGCTTTGCCGTCGGTCTGCCGGTCAACCACGTCCTCTTGTGGGGCGTGCGTGGCGCGGGCAAGAGCTCGCTGGTCAAGGCCGCCTTCATGGCCGTGGCCGCCGGCGCGCCGGCCCTCAAGCTGATCGAGGTCGACCGCGACGAGATCGCCGCCATGCCGGCCCTCTTCGAGGATCTGCGCGATCGGAACGAACGCTTTGTCGTCCTGTGTGACGATCTCTCCTTCGAGGAGGGCGCGGCGGCGGCCAAAGCACTTAAGTCGGCCCTGGAGGGCGGCGTCACCGGCCCCCCGGAGAACGTCGTTTTCGTCGCCACCTCCAACCGCCGCCACCTGATGCCGCGCGAGCATGACGAGGCGCGCGGGGCCATCGTCGCGGCCGAGGACGCCGAGGAGGAGGTAAGCGTCTCCGACCGCTTCGGCCTGTGGATCGGCTTTCCCCCGATGGACCAGGCGACTTATCTGGCCGCGGTGGCGGTTTACGCCGCGCGCTTCGAGCTTTTCGTGGCCGACCTCGAGGAGCGCGCCTTGCGCTGGGCCAAACTGCGCGGCGCCCGCTCCGGCCGCGTCGCCTGGCAGTTCACCCGCGACCTTGCCGGGGAACTCGGCAAGCACCTGCCGGTTTGATCTCCACTCGCGAAGCGGGGGGAGTACGGCCGAAGGCCGGGAG
>JBOHLC010000273.1:0-19371 GCA_050729395.1 Caulobacteraceae bacterium | reverse complement strand
GCTGAGCCGGTCGCGCGCGGCACCCACGGCGAAACAGCGCCTGGCCGCAATTCGCCGCCTGTTCGACTGGCTGGTGATCGGCCAGGTGATGCCGACCAATCCGGCCGCCTCGGTGCGCGGCCCGGCGCATAGCGTTAAGCGTGGCAAGACTCCGGTGTTGGAGCCAGAGGAGGCGAGGGCGCTCATCGACAGCATCGACGCCTCGAAACCGGCAGGGCTGCGCGACCGGGCGCTGATCGCGCTGATGGTGTTCAGCTTCGCGCGGATCGGTGCAGCGCTCTCGATGAAGGTGGAAGACGTCTATGTCCAGAACCGACGTCTTTGGGTGCGGCTCCACGAGAAGGGCGGCAAAATCCACCAGATGCCCTGCCACCACACCCTGGAGGAATACCTCCACGCCTATGTCGATGGCTGCGGCTTGCGCAGCGACACGAAGGGACCTTTGTTTCGCACGATCGCGCGGGGCAGGGGAGAACTCACGGCCACACCGCTGCCGCAGGCCAACGCCTACGCCATGATCGGTCGCCGCGCCGCCGCCGCCGGCATTGGGACCAAGATCGGCAATCACACCTTTCGCGCCACCGGCATCACCGCGTACCTCAAGAATGGCGGCGCGCTTGAGACGGCCGCGGCCATGGCGAACCACAGCTCTACCCGCACAACCCAGCTCTACGATCGGCGTTCCGACCAAGTGAGCCTGGATGAGATCGAGCGGGTGAGGATTTAATCGAGGAACCGCAGTGATGACGCCTGAGTGGCTACGACCCTCTTTGAGCATCTCTGATAGGATAGAAACGGGTCGCAATGGCCCGCACGTCGCTCTCCACCATGGCGTCGTGGACGAACTTCCGTTTCGCCACATAGCGGACGCACGGCAAGTTTGAGTCGTCATAGATCTCCAGCTTGAGGAGAAAGTCGTCGCCGAAGTCGATATAGACCGGGCAGGAGGCCTCCAGCCACGTGCGACGTGGACGAACCCAGTCGTATTGATGGTGGCCGCGATAGGCCTGTTCGACCTCGGTCTGTATTTCGCGCAGGCTGTGAATGAAGCCGAATGTCAGTGTCGCCTTGGTGATCTCCCGGTCAGGATAGTCCCGCCGCCCGTCGGACAGACGAAAGAACAGGCCGCCCGCCGCGCCGCGCATCGGGCGGGTCGCCTTGGCCCAAACGATATCCTGGGCGACCTGCGACTTCGGGTCCGGCAGCTGGTGGTAGACGTCGAAGTTGTCTCGGAACCCACGGCCGTCGATGACCCAGGTGAGGTTGCCATAGAACGCCTCCCGGGACTGCCGCTCGAGATCCGTCATCGCCGAGTGCTGGACTTCGATGACGATGCCCGTCGGGGTCTTGATGTCCGCGCGGTGAATCTCGCCGTCGGGCGCCGTGTGCGAGATCTCTCGGCATTGTTCGGGGAAGAGATTCTTCCAGGCCCGGTGCCAATCCGTCTCGTTTTCCCACCACGGATCGCAGTTGCGCCGTCCAGCGTGCGCCCAGTGGTGCAGGATGCGCGGCCCGCACTTGGCGATCATCGCCTCGCCGCAGGTCGGGCAAGACCCGCGGCCGCCGGCCACGGCCTCCCGCCGATCGCCATCAACAAGGGCGTACTGCACGGCCACCATCGCTTTGGCTCATAGACTTGCTCCGCAGTGAGCCGCTCACATTCGCCCGAGCCAGTTGTCTCTGTCGATTTCGGGCTCTTTGGGAGCTTCGGCGTCTCGCATCTTGGACCGAGCCTCAAAGGCGGAGGAGCGCAGGCCGGCCAGCGTCTTAAAGAAGGGGTGGTCTTTCTGCTCGGGCGTGTGGAAGGCGTCGCGAATATAGTCGTAAGTGCCAAACAAGATTGGCGGATTGGCCTTGATCGCCTCTGCCACGCTGTCGAACGCCATGACGAGAAAGTCCGATCGGCCCTCGGTGATCTTCCTGATGTTGATCACCAGGTCCAGGGCGCGAAGGTCAAATTGCAACGGACCGAACAGCTCTGAAGTGTCGTTCAGGTCCAATCCGAGTTCATCGTGAAATTCCACGAGGTCATCGACAACCGCCGGCGCCAATAATGCGAGACGCGCTCGCCATCCGGCGGCCTGCGCCGGCGTCGCCCGTTGGAAGATGGCCTCCCAGGCCCGCTTCAGGACACGCCCGCCCGAGCTTCCGAGCCTGTGCAGCACCAGCATCTCGAACACGTCGTCCAGGCGATCCGCCCAGGCCGGCAATGCCGCCATCAGGCGCTCAACCTCCTCATGACGGACGAGATCATACAAGCAGCGTCGCCCCATGGCGTGGTCGGGGCGGGCGGCCAAGTGGTCCACCACGGGCGCCCACCTCGCCTCGCTCCGATGCTGCAGGCCCAGCCACCAGAAAGGTTGAGTCCCGAGGAACACCTCTATGGAGGCGGCGAGCAGGGCAGGGGGGAGTTGGGCGACACGGGCGGCTGGATCCACGGCCATGGCTTGGCCGACGACGACCGTTTCGATGTCAGCCGGCAAGTCCGACCGCGTGAGGGCCACGGCCTGCAGCCAAATTCGGTCCTTTCGCGGCGCGCGGAGCTTCTTGATTATGACGGCTTTTTCCGTAGCGGTCAGCACACCCCATTCGTCGACGAACTCCCTGATCAGCATCGCCGCCGGCGCGCTGCCGTTCAGTTTGAAAAGTGGGTCCAGGAGGCCCGCTCGGAGGTCGGGCCGCGAAGGAGTCGCCTTCAGGAGGATCGGCACGACGCCCCAAGCGTAGTCTGTTCCGAGGGCGCCGGCCGAGATTCGCAAGAGCCACCGCAGCCACGCGGCGCAGATGGTCACCACCTGCTCAGCGCTCAGATGCTCGACCGCGCCGTCCAGGCTATGGAAGAGTCGGGGTTCGACCGCCCGCGCAGCCTTGGGAATCTGATCAAGAAGATTCGGGAGAAGCTCGCCGAAAAGCGGCCAGGGCGGGTCCTCGCCGAAGTGTTCGACGCGATCGATCAGAACCAGGCGGTTGAGGAGCGGCAGGGCCACGCTTGGGTTGGTCGCGAGCTGCTTGAGGTGGCCGACGAGGATGTCGCGCCGGGCCGGTGTGAACTTGCTCCAGCCCGCCGCTACGCCATCCAGCAGTAGCCGCGCGATTGTCGGGTGCGGATCTTCGAATAGGCGCGCCAGGAGATCGGCGTCGTCGGAGCGCGGGACCATGGTCCAAATCCGGCCGACCTCGCCGCGGAGAACGGCTTCGTCTAGCGCCAAGAGGCGGCTCGCCGCGCTCTTGGTGAGCCGGCTGGGTGCATTGGCGTAGTAGCGCAGCAATGTCGCCGCGCGTTCAGGGGCGACGCTGACCTGGGCGCCCCGATCCAGCGCGCTGATGTCGGCCTTGACCCCGGAAAATCCGGGAGGCGGCGCATACCAAGCGGATGAGCGGGACGATTCAGCGCCGGGATCAGGCGCCCAGGCCTCGCCGTCTCTCCAAACGATGTCATCCAAGCTGGTCTCGTAGGCTAGTTCCATCCATCTCGGCAGCGATGACCGCAGGCTGGAATCCATGTCTGGAAGCTGGGCCAACAGGAATCGCAGGCAAAGGTCTCGCGTCCCCGGAAACACGGAGGACATGCCTTCAGCGGCGATCTTCAAAACCGCGCTGCGCCCCCTCGTCTCGGGCATTGCGCGGAACACCCGAGGGAGGTTGCGGGCCGTCGCGCGGGACGAGGCCGGCGCCAGGCAAAACAGAGCACGGCGCAGCATGGCGAGGTGCCGATCGACGGACGCCTTGGCCGGCGCCCGCAACAGCCCTAAAGCCGCCGCTCTATAGAAACCGTGGGTCATCCCCAACCCGTCGCCATTTGTGCGGGCGACCACGCGTCGGTTTTCGAGACTTTCCAGTTCGGCGGCCATCCGTTCGTCCACGACCGGCGCCGTCGCGTAGGCGGGCCAAGAGGGCGCGCCGCCGCTTCCAACCAGGCTGGTGACTCTCAGGCGTGTGGACAGCTTTCCGGGGAGATCGGTCGTGCCGTCCGCGGCCACGAAGGCCAAGGTCTCTTCCGAGATTGGGCTGTTCGCGTCGGTCGCCAATCCCAATCCGATCAGTAGCTTCTCAAACGACGGGTCCGCCGCGACGATCCGTTGGCCGAAGGCCAGGGCGTCTTCGTCAGCCAGCGCCACCAAGTCGGCGACCGAACTCTGCTCATCGATCTGGCTCGAAAACGCCAGATGCTGAAGCGCGCCCAGATCGAGATGCGCGACGCCCGTCTCCAGTGCGTTGGCCAGACGGTCGACGGCCGCTCCTGGAACGCGGGCGGACTGTTGCGCCTTGCGTTTCCAGACACTCGAAAGAAAACCACCGTCCGCTCCCCCGAGGTCGATCCACCGTTGGCCGGCTGTGCTCACCTGAGCGATCGTTTCGACCGCAGCGCATCGAAGGAGCGGATTGGCGTTCTGCGCGACGACGAGCAACCGTTGGGCGCTCAGTAACGGCAGCACCCGTCTCAGGCGGTCGTAGGCGGCAGGACTGCCGGCGCTGCCCCAGTCGTCGCCGAGCGGATCGTCAAGCAGCAGCACACGCGGCGCGACGGCTCCGTCATAGATGAGGCGCTGGGCCGCTTCGGTGTCAACGGCCCGGCGCACCTCGTAGCCGCGGGACTGGAACACCCCGGCGATATGTTCCGCCGCTTCGGTTTTGCCGGCGCGGGGCGGTCCAGTAAACAGCAGCACATGGTCGCTCTGGAGCGTGTCCGCCCAGTCCGACTCCGCGCCCCTGGCGACATAGTCGGGCGACCCGACCCGGGCACCCCTGTGGCGCTCACAGGCGGCGCGTAGCCCCGGCATCACGTTGTCGCCCGATTGCTTGGCGTTGCGGACCAGGCCCAACAGCTCTTGCAGCACAAGGCCGGCCGCCGCGCGCGGAAGACGCAGCCGAGCGCTGATCTGGCGTTCGCAATCTTCGATCAGTTCACCGTGCGGCGCGCGCTCGAGCACAGTCACACGGGACAGAGCGTCCTGCGCCGTCGCCTTGGCCATCGCCGTCGCCAGCGCCGTCCTGTGGGCTTGACGCGCCGCTTCGTACCGTCCGGCAGCGAGCGGCACCTTGCCAAAGGCGTCAAGGAACTGCCCGGCCGCCGCCCTGGTCAGGGCTGTCTTCCGCGGTTCATCGATTTTCCAGTTCGCCGCCGCTGCGAACGGAGCGGTCCAGTCGTCGCAGCGCCCCGAAATCACAAAGATCGCACGGCGCGACGGATCGGCCGCCAGGCGCTCAAAGAAGGTGTCGTTGGTCCGACGGGGCGGGCAGTGCGCCAGGTGTTTGACGAGCCCGGCAAGGTCGAGGCCGCCGGCCTCGTCCTTGGCTTGAACCTCAAGGGTCAGCGCGACGCCGCCGATGTCGGCGGCAATTTCCGTGTCCTCGCCATGCGACGGCTCCGGCCGCACGGTGGCGGCTGTCTGGTCCATCACCGTCAGGGCGAACCGAAGCGTGACTAGATCCTGGTATTCGAACTTCTGCTGAGCCCGCCTGGCGATCGTCACGGCGTAGCGTCTTTCGCCACCCATTGTGCGAAGGCCTGGTCCTTCCGGAACCACGAGACCCGCGCCAGGATCGTCAGCAACGGCGCGATGTTGTCGAGCGAAGCCTCCATCTCGAAAAGCGGGCAACTGACGTCCTTGTCGACTGGAAAGCCCACGATGCAGGGCTCGCTCAGCTTTTCGAGGCGCAGCGACTGTTCTGGCGCATCGGGTTTGGCGAGGCCGCCGGGCGACAGGCGCCGCCAATAGGTCTCCAGCTCATCGCCGCTGTCGGTCCGAAGCGTGTGGCGGGTGGTCAGCATCCGCTTGCAGTCCGAGGAACAGACGTCCTGGAGCTCACTCTGCAATTGTTGAACGAGCGGCAGCAGAAGCACTTCCCGCACATGGTCCGGGAAAACGGCCCCGTCGCGCTCGCCCGTGAGCGTCGTCACGTGATCGGCGACGACCTGCGGATCGAAAGTCTGCAGGGCGGCCAGCAGGAGATAGGCGAGCGCCCGGACCATCGGCTCGGAGTCCTGGCCGTTCTTTTGCGAGCGCACCATGAGATAGGGCGTGTTCAGCAAGGCGAGCTGAAGGATGCTGGCAAGGCCATCAGCGGTCGTCGCCGCGGCCCAGGGACGTTCGGTGATCGAGCCGTAGGCGAATTCGCTGGCGATGAACGCGAACACGCCCAACGCCTCGAAACTCATGGTCTCCCGCGCCGCCCAAAAGTCGGCGAGCGTCCCGGGAGTGGCGTATTCGAACCGGCCCCAGAAGCGCTCCTCGACCGCCTTGGCCCGGCCTTCGAGGCTGAGGGCCTTTGCGAACAACCGCATCACCACCTGCGGGTGGCGGGACAACTGGCGTTCCAGCACGGTTTGATCCCACAGCCGAACGCGAGGCCGCGGATGGTTGCGCTGCCATTCGGCCACCCAATCCCGGGTCGGGTTGGAGAATGTCGTATTGGTGGCGATGACGAGGACATCGAGGTCCGCGCGCGCCATGGCGTTAGTGACCGCAGTCTTTACCGCTTCGGGCTCGACTGTGCCGCTGCGGCCCTTGCATTCCACCCACCAGCTCTGCTGGTCCAAGTCGTCACCCGGCGCTGGGGCGTAGAAGACGGCTTCCAGGTCGCGGCCGCCGTCGGCCGCGCCGCCGCCGGTGCCGCCGAGGCGCCATTCCAGGTCCTTTGCCCCCAAGGCGTCCAGGAGCCAGTAGACGCACTCCTCAAGGTCGCGGGCCTTCAAGTCGGCGAAGGGGATCTCCGCCGGCAGCAGCCATGGAGGGTCGGAGGACGGGACCATCGGGCTATTCCGCCGCCAGGGGCGCGGTGCCCTCGTTCAGGATGTTGAGATAGGCCGTATAGGCGAAGACCCGACCACGCTGGCGTCCGGTGATCTCGTGGACGATCTCAAGGCGCTGGAGTTCGGCCAGCGCCGCATTGACCGTCGGGGCCGTCAGTCCAGTTTTCTGGACCAGGGCCATGCCGGTGGCGAACGGGTTCTGCTGCAGGAGTTCATGCACCCGAAGCGCCGATCCGACGCGGTCGCTCTCGGCCGTGATCCGCTCGCGATCAGCCTTGAACAGCTCAACGATCCGCGTCGCGGCGTCGAACGCCTGGTTGGCCGTCTCGGCGACGCCATCGAGGAAGAATTCAAGCCAGGCCTCCCAGGCGCCGTGCTCGCGAACCTCCTGCAGCAGGCGATAGTAGTCGGCGCGGTGGGTCTTCAGGTAGAGGCTGAGGTAGAGCAGGGGCTTTCTCAGCACGTCGTGGACGCACAGATAGAGCGTCACCAGCAGGCGGCCGATCCGGCCGTTGCCATCCAGGAAGGGGTGCAACGTCTCGAACTGGACATGCAGGAGCCCCGCCTTGATCAGGGGCGGCAGGCCCGAGGCGTCCTCGTGCATGAAGCGTTCGAAGGCGTCGAGACCGGCCTCCATGTCCGGCACGGGCGGCGGGACGAACAGGGCGTTTCCCGGCCGAGTGCCGCCGATCCAGTTTTGCGAGCGGCGGAATTCGCCGGGGCTCTTGGTCGCGCCCCGTCCGCTGTGCAGAAGCCGCTCGTGCATCTCGCGGGTCAGCCGCAAGGAGAGCGGCAGGGTCTCCAAACGCTCCAGCCCGTACATCATGGCGTCGACGTAATTGGACACCTCGCGGATGTCGTCGATCGGCTGGCCGGCCTGGGCTTCGGTTTCGAACCGCAGCAGATCCGACAGGGTCGATTGCGTCCCCTCGATCTGCGAGGAGAGGACCGCCTCCTTGCGGACGTACATGTAGAGGAACAGTTCCTGGCGCGGCAGCAGGACTGTGATGCCGTCGAGGCGGCCCAAGGCCCGGTCGGCCAGGCTCAATTTTGGCAGCAGGCCGAGGACATCAATGGGCGGCGTCGGCGGGAGCGGGGGCGGGACGAAGGCGCGCACAACCTCCACGGCTACAACCGTCTCCACGTACCGACCAAGTCGGGTCCCTGGCATGGCTGCAGCGTCGGTCACGGCCGCCTGCAATTTAACGAATTTGCCATTTTCTTTAATTGTTGGGGCCGTTAGGAAAGCCGGCTTTATCAAGCCTGGTTGGCAGCTTATTAAACGAAAGCCGAATTAAGTTAAATAGCCGCCGAGCCAACTTAAAAGCGCGATCATTAGGCGCTTCTAGGCCGCCTCGGCCTTTGGCGGATCGGTGCGGACGTCTTTGAATATCTCGCTGATCTGCAGCGCAGCCGCACGCCGGTCGCCCATGTCGACCAGGGCGTCGAGCGTCTGAAGCAGAGCTTTAGAGACATCCTCCGCCAGCGGGTGTCCCTGTTCCGCGATCATTTGAACGACGCTTGCCAGCCGGCCCGGCAAAGACCATTTCCGCCAACCGCTAGGGCGGCCGTGACCGCTCACCATCGACAGCGCCAGCTCGGCAAACCAGCGGGCTGACACAAAGGGCGCCGCCCGCTCGCAGGCGATCAGGAAGGATTGGGCGACGATTGGCACATCGCCGACGGTGCGGGTCATCTTCTCAAGGATTGGGGCGATCAGCTCGAATTCATGCCAATCGCCGTTCGCGAACCGCGTCGCCCCGCCGGCGTTCAGGTGCTCGACGAACATGAGGTCCGGCACAATCATCGGCAAATCGTGCCCGTAAAGATCGCCGCCGGACCGGCGGGCTCCAGCCCATCTGGGCGAGGCCAGGATGCGATCAACGCAAGCGTCCAGCGTCGCCATGGCGGAGGGTGCGAGCGCGACAGGGTCCAGAACGCCAGCAGCGCTCGTGACATCCACGATCGAAGCCATCAGCGAAAACGCAAGATCGTCCTCCAAGGCGAAGATGGGGTCCAGGAAGCGGCGGCGGAATTCGTCGGCGGGTAAGATCAATCCCACCTTGGCGAGAAATCGCCCGAGGTCTCGGCGCCACTCGAGAATATCCGTCGAGCGCTGCTCCCGTTGACCGGACTCCTGTTCGTCCATCCAGGGCGGCACTAGCCGCTGGATCGTCCAGTCCAGCAGCTGCTCACAGAGCGTCAACAGGCCCACGCGATAGTCCGCATCTGACAGGATCTGCCGGATCGGCACGCCGCTCAGCACCTTCGGCAGGAAATCCCACCGCAAGAAAGTCTCCGGTTCGCGCCAGCCTGTGCCTCGCGGCGATCGGCGGCTGCGCGGCCGAACGGGCCGTCCGGCGTCCGAGGGCGCGGATCGCTCCCATGCTGCGGGCGGCGCCGGCAAGGTGAAATCGGAGCGACGTGACTTCAACCGGCGAAGCGCTGCCTTGTGCGCGGCCCCCATCGCCCGCCGATTGGAGGTGTGGTCGTAGCCGTAGGCGGATGGCCGGTCCACCGGGTGACCCACCGAGAGCCGAAGCCCAAGATCGAAGGCCGTCCAGGCAAATTTCCGGTCGACGGCCCAGCACCCCATCGCTTCGGAAAGCGCGGTCGCCGAGACCTGCTCAAGTGGATGCAAAGCGAGGAGCAACAGCGTCTCGCGCGCCGCCTTGGCGTGCCGCCCGGCGCCCACCAGCGCGGCCAGTCCGCGTGCCGCGTAGATGCAAGGATGATCGGAAACCACCGCCCCGGCGATGAACAGCTCCCGGGGCGACTCCGGCGTGAAGGCGGCTCGGCGGATCGTTTGCTGCGCCCAATCCGCGTCGGTCGAGGTCAGGGCGGCGAATCTAATGGCCGCCGCAGCCACGCCGGCCACCGCGCTCTGAGCCATTGAGCCGATCCCAATCTCGCGGGGTTGTTCAAACAGGTCCGGTTCGTCGAGCGCACGGGCGCCCGCCAGCGCCTGGTCCAAGGGCATCCGATCCGAGAGGCTCATCTTCTCGAAACAGTCGCTTGCCCAGAGCTGCAGGCCCGCCTGGTCGTTCATCGCCCGAAGGCGTTCGGCCGCCTCGACGACGTCCGGGTCATTTTGATGGGGGTTAGTATGCGCGATCACGATCGCGGCACCATCGGATGTCCGCTCAACGGTATAGTTTTCTGGGTCCCCCAGCCGTGACCAGATCAGCGCCGTGCGTTGCGCGGCGGCGAGGCGATCGGGATTCTCCAGTTCCTCAGTGAAATCGACCGGCGGATTTTGCTCGAACGCCTGGATCGCGCTTTGAGCGGCCTCTCGGATCGGCGCATCGCCGCTGAGCACAAAGAGCATGGCCAGGTCGCGGAGCGACCATTGGCGGATGGCCAGCGCGTTGCTGGCCCGAAGAGCTTCGTGCCCATCGCTGTCGTGAGACATGGCGAAGGCGATCATGTTCGTGTTCAGGCCACGGTCTTGTTGCCATCGTTTCAGGTCCCAGTCCCACAGCCGAGCTGAGCCGACCATGGGCACGCCCCCGGGCGTCGCGGCCCGCGCGTTCAGCATGAGGCTGACGGCGATCCCCAGTGCCGCGGCGCTTCCATGGCCTTCCAAGGTCTCCCGCAGCACCTCATCGAGGGAACGGCCGCTCTCAAGCTGCCCGAGCGCCCAGGCCTCCAGCGCCATCAGTGCTCCCTTCACGGCGTCCGGGCCCCAGACCCCGCGAAACCAGAGGTAGACCTGCTGATCCCCCCAAAAGGTCCGTTCGCCCCAGGGAAATTGCAGCACCAGCGGGAGGGGATGCGCCGTAATGTGGCCGCCCCGGGCGTGGAGCTGCCGCCAAGCAGTGATCGCGTGGTTGCAGAGGTCCGCGACCAGCCTGCGCGCCTCATCCGGGGCCACCTGGAACAGCGACCGGAACGGTTCCTGTTGGGGGGACGGAGATGAGAAGAACGGCCCCTCACGGGCGATCGACAGCTGGTGCCACGCGAAAGTATCGTCGCCGTACCCGATGAACGGATCGTTTTCCGCCAAATGTCGCGCCCGCGCCTCGTCCGGCAGTTCGTCCAAGACCTGGGATCGGACGTAGTCGGAGAGTTCAACGGCCAGGGAGTCGGCCAGAACCCGCGAATATTGGAGCACATTTTCAAACGCAGCGCTGGCGAGGCGATCGCGGGATTGAAGCCGTTCCAGATATTCCCGCAGGAGGTCAGGATAGGCCCTGGCCGCCCGGAGCAGCAGGGCGCGCAGGCGTTTCTCAAGAGCGTCGAGGCCGCCGATCATCCCCGACCAGCGCCCCCAGTCGAAAGTTCGATCTTCCCGGCGCCGGCAATCTTCAATGTCTTCGAGCCAGGCTTTGGCGAGGTGAAGAATCGCCTCGGAGCGCGGGTTGGCCAGATCGGCGAGCGCGTTCTGCCAGACCTCGAACACCGAGACGACGTCCGGCGTCGCCGCCGGCCAGATGCGGTTCTTTTGTGTGAAGAGCCAGTCGATCAGCCGGCCCCAAGCCTCGAAGTCCGAGGGCCAGGCGAGCTGGTCGGCCATGCGCAGGGTAAATTGCACGTCGTCGGAGCCGGCCGCTTGCTCGACGATTCTGGGGTTGGGCTTGGTCTTCTCTGCCTGGAACCACACCGCCAGGCTGGTCAGCCGCGGCTGATCGCCGTCAAACCCGGCGGCGGTCATCTGCGCCGCCTGATCCTCGAAGGCGGGACTGCCGAAGGGGCCCAGCAGCCACGCTCTGGTCCATTGGCTACGGAGTCGCAGTTTTTCCAGGCGGTTCAGATGATCGGCCCAGATCGGCGGCTCAAGGAAGTAGAGCTGAGCCAGGAGCTCGATCACCCGGCCGAGCACGGGCGGTTCGCCAACGGCGCTGAGAACCTCCGGCCACGCCTCGCCCCGATCGATGAGCAGATGCAGGAAGGCCCACTCGAAATAGATGTCGTGGGAAAACGCCACCGTGTGACCCGACCGGACCTCGCGGATGATGCCGTCGGCGCGCAGCGCCGCGACCGGCGTGCTGGCGAGCGCGCTGACCGACATGCGTCGTCCGAGGGTCCGAGCGCCATCCCAGGCCAGGGCGAGGAGCGCCTTCTGACGGTCGCCCGCTTGGTCATCGGGCGCGTTGTACCCGCCCCCGCGCCACCAGGCCTCGATCAAATCGTTCTCCGTCGCGATGGCGCCCACGTTCGGCAGGCGCGCCAGGACGGACAGGAAGAACGGCCGCCGCGTAAGCTCGCGCAGCCGCGCGGACCCAAACAGCAGGGCGCGAAGCTGAGGCCGCGCCTTGGCCAAGGTGGCCGCCTCGGCGTCGTCGAGCGCCTTCACCTCGATGACCGCCGCGCCGCCGGCCAACCAGCGAGGCGAGAGCCAGGTTCGCAGGGGCTCCAGGCCGTTGTCACGCACGGACGCGACTACCCGCCATTCCTCGAGGCCGGGGTCCACGGCGAGCAGGTTCAAGACGTCATTGACGATGGATCGTTGCTCGACCTCGATCCGGTCCAGGCCATCGATGAACAGGGTCGGCGTTCCCGCCGCCGCCACCTCCGTCAGCAGGTCGCTCAAACGGCTCGTTTGCAGGTGCAGGGCCGCCGCATAGCCCGTCCAGCCTTTGCCCTGCAGGCGATCGGCCTTCAGGAATATCACCGGCCCGTCCGCCAGCGCGGTCTCGACCAGGCCGCGAAGCACCACCGACTTGCCGGCGCCAGGCAGGCCGCTGATCTGGACGAAGCGTTTTGCCCCGAGCGCCTGTTCGATCCGGGCCGACAGGGGCTCGCGAGGAAGGTGAAGGCCCTCCACGCGATCGTCGATCTCCGCCAACGCCAGTCGCGCTTCGTCCGCGAGCTTGGCCAGATCCGCTTGGTATTGTCCGGCCGCCTCGAACCGAAATTGACCCCGCAGGCGGGCCAGCAACAGAGGGCGGGTGAACTGGCCCGCCCGCCCCGCGCTCTCCTGCGCGATCTGGATCAGGCGCACGGACAGATCCTCCGACCGCGCCGCGTCGACGGGCGCGAGGTAGGTTCGCAGCAGGCTGACGGCGTGAGCCTCGTCGGTCGATCCTTCGTGCAGCAGGTCGAAGGTGATCAGCTGGAAGCTCGCGAACAGCCGATGAAGGTCGGCCGGCGCCGCGTGAGGATCGAGCGCTGTCAGCGCCGCGTGGAAGGCGTCATGCGCCCGGCGATGGTGGTCGTTCGCGACGCCCGGCGCGAACCTGGCCTCAAAGTCCGCGGCCGTGGGACTGACTCGCGCCCATTCGCAGATCGTCTGCGTGGCGCGCTTCGAGGTCTCACCGATCGAACCCGTCACGGCGCCGACGCGATCGATCCCAAAGCGGAATTCGTCCTGCTTTAGCGTCGCCCAGGCCTTCGCCACCACGTCGCGGAAATCGGTGTTGCTGTCGGCGGCGCTGATCGTCAGCGCTCGTTTCGCTTGCAGGGCGACGCGCGCTCCCGAGCCGTCAGGAAGCTCGGCCGTCACGATCAGATCGTCCATCGGCTGCCCGAAAGCGCCGCGTTGGAGATCAACGCCGACGACCTGATCGCCGCGCAAACCCGCGGCGCCGGCGCGGCCAAGTAGCGCGGTCAGATAAATCGCGGCGGCGCGATCCTCGAACGTGAAGCCGGCGCCGCCGGTCAGTTCGGGACTAGTTGTGGTTGTTCGACTGCCCATGCGAAAGCGAACGTAGGGAATGTTCTGCGCTTGTTCTATCAGCCCGTGCCGCTGCGTGTCGACGACTTCACTCCCGCCGAATGTCCGTTTTCTGAGTGTGCACGGGGCTCCTGCGCCAATGGCGCCGCCACTCTGCCGGCTTGGCCGGCGGCGGCGATCCAGCTTGAGGTGCGCCCTAGCGGGGGGCGAGGCCCGTGACATTCTAATCGGGGTGCCTACGCTTCGCGTCTAATATTCGTTATCGGAAATTCTTGTGATATTTCAGATGATTAACTGGGCGCAGGCTAGCATATCGAGGGCGGGTTGCCTAGCCCGTGTCTCTCGCACAGCCGAGCCCCCGGGTTGGTGCGCACCAGCCGAACTCCAGAGAGCGGACGTCGGCAAGGACCGTTCGGGGTGGTTTGCGGACCTTTAGCGAGACGGGGCAATCTCTATGATGGTGGCGCCGCTGCGGCCGGCAGATGTCGGGATGGAGCCGAAAATGCGGGCACCAACATGGGTTCTGGCGGTCGCTGGCTCAGCGGCAGTGCTCGTCTTGGCGGGTGCCATTCTAGTCGCCTATGCCGACGGCGTGCTCGAACAACCCACCGATGACCGCCTCTTGACCGAGTTCCGCGAGCATCAATCGTCCTTTGAAGCTTTGCGTGAAACGGCGGCCAAGGACCCCAGCCTCGGCACCTGTGGTTTAGGCTCTTGGGGCTGGGGCGGTTGGTGTTCTGGAAATCATCAAGAGACCTACAGAGGGCTCCTCGCGCAGAGTGGCGGCAACTTACTCAGTCGGGACTATGACGGGACGATTAGGGTGGGCTTCGCGGGCGGCGGCCTTTTGGCGATCGGCCCAGGCTGGGAAAAGGGCATTGAATATATTCCGGGAAGCCCCGCTCGAGATGGCGAGCTGGTAGCGTCAACCGACGGAGCGAATCGCCTGCCGGCAGACGTCTACCTCAGGCCGATCCTGCCCGGTTGGTATATATTCTATCAGCGCGACGACGGATGAGGACTGCACTCCGTCCCATCGTCCGCTCAGGGTCGATTCTTCCCGCTGGGTTCAAGGCGGCAAGCGGCCGTTGAGCAACAGGGTCATCGCCTGTGGGTCTACCCTATGACTGTCTCCCGATAAGGCACTGAGCCCACGTTGACGGACAGAGGCGCGGCGCGGCTGGATCGCGTCGGCAGGGTCATCGATTGACGGCCGCTGCCGATTGCAGGACGTTCACCGCCAGCCGGGGTGCCCGCGAACGCGGGCTGAGATCATACCCGTTGAACCTGCCTGGGTCATACCAGCGAAGGGAGCCGCCATGGACTACGATCAGACAACGATGCCGTCAGCCTACGACGCCGGCCGCGCCTATGCGCCGGCGGTACTGGCGTTCTGGCTACGCACAATCGGCGCGCCGCTCGCCGGCGACCGCATCGCCGACATTCTCGACCTCGGCTGCGGAACCGGGCGCTATACCGCGGCCCTGGCGGACCATTTCGGGGCGAGGGTCGTCGGCGTCGACCCGTCGGAGAAGATGCTGGCGGAGGCCAGGCGGAAGGGCGGCCGCAACGTCCGCTTCCTACGCGGATCGGGCGAAGCTGTGCCGCTCGCCGATTCCTCGTTCGACATGGTGTTTATGTCGATGGTCTTCCACCACTTCGACAGACCGCAAGAGGTCGCCCAGGAATGCCATAGAGTGCTGCGTCCGGGCGGCGGCGCCTGCCTGCGCGCCGGCGTCACTGACTCGATCGACAGCTACCCCTACGTCCCGTTCTTCCCCGACACGCGGGAGCTCCTGAACAAGGACCTGCGAAGTACGGCCTTCATCAAAGCGACGTTCGAGGTCGCCGGACTCCACCTGGCTCACCACGAGATCGTCCGAAGTGCGGTCGCCGTCAGTTGGACCGAATATGCCGAGAAGCTCGCCTTCCGCGCCGACTCCATCCTCACCCAGCTGACAGATGAGGTCTTCGAAGCAGGCCTGGCGGCGCTGGGCCAATATGCGCGTGGCGCGCCGCCCTATGAAAAAGTGATCGAGCCTGTCGACTTCTTTGTCTTTCGCCGGCCATGAGTGAGATCCGGGCGGAACTACCGCGGGACCTGCCGATCGTCGAACGCAATGTGGTGCGCCTCGTGGTGCGCGACAGCGAGGACAGGATCCTTCTCTTCCACGCTCGCGAGATCACCGCACCGGAGCTCGGCGAATGGTGGGAGCTGCCTGGTGGCGGCATTGATGAGGGTGAGACCTATCTCGAAGCCGCGCTGCGGGAGCTTCGCGAGGAGACCGGCATCACGGCGTCGGCGGCCCAAGTGGGCCCGCCGATCTGGCGACGTGTGGCGTCGTTTCGCCATCGTCAGTTCCGACACCTGCAGCACGAAGTGGTTGTCGAAATGAAGCTCGCCGGCCCAGGCTCGGTGATCGATGAATCCGGACGGCTCGACTACGAGAAGGAGGCCTATTTCGACTTCCAGTGGTGGCCCATCGCGGTCGTCGTGGAGAGTGAGGACCTGTTCTACCCACGCAGTCTACCCGCGCTCCTTTCGCGATTCCTGGCCGGCGACGAGATCGATGAGGAACTTGAACTCTGGTCCTGAGGTGATGTCCCTCGCCGACGTTCAGCGTCTAGGAGAACGGGCGTGCACCTGGCGGTGTTCGACATGGACGGTACCCTGATCGATGCGGCTCACTCGCCCATCGATGACCGCTGCTTCTGGCGGGCGGTTCGCGAGGTCTTGGGTCTACCCGGCGATGGGCTAGAGTGGATTGAGAATCTACGCCATGTCACAGCGACCAGCATGGCGGCGCAGTTTTGCGAGGAGCGGCTCGGCAGAGAAGCCTCGAGCGGCGAACTTCATCTCATCAGCCGCCGGCATGAAGGCCATCTGGCGAAGGCGCTCGCTGAGCTGGAGCCGTTGACATACCGAACCCCTTGCTCCGCCGAGGTGCTGGCTGCGCTGTCAGACACGGCCGGCCTTGGCTGGGCCATCGCGACGGGTTGCTTCAGCGTCACCGCCAACCTCAAGCTTGGATTCGCCGGTCTTCTCCAAAGCGGTACGGTGCTGGCGACGTCTGACGATGCGGTGTCGCGCGAGGAGATCATGCTCGCCGCCGCCGCCAGGGCGCGCGGGACTGGGTGCGAATTCACGCGCTTCAGCTATGTGGGCGACGGGGTTTGGGATCTGCGCGCCGCGCAAAACCTCGGCTGGGAGTTCATCGGCATCGCGGATGGCCAACGAGCACAGGAACTTCGGCGATTGGGCGCTTTACACGTCCTTCCGCACTTCCACCCCGCGAGCGCTTTCCTTCAGATTCTTGGGTAGGGCGACCAGCAGCCGCGTTGATCAAACCACCCTCCGGCGGTTCCGCCGCATCATCGGATGGCGGACAAACACGCCCGTCAGCTGAGAACGCAGCGAATCCTGTTCGCGGGTCCCCAACTGGCCTCGCTACCTCACGTCGGCGACCCGGCCCGCGGATCTCATGGCTCCTGCCCCGGCCGAAACACAACAAACGCGAAGAGCCTATTGTGCCGCTGGACAACCGGGCGCTCAAGATCTCCAATTCGGGTCCGCCAAGCCGCGAGGGGCAAAGCCCATGACCGTCGCCGAACTGATCAAGACGCTGGAAGCGCTGCCACAGCAGGCGCCGGTCGCCTTGCGGACCATTCTGCCGAACCAGCGCGTCCGCTGGGACGACATTGAGCGCATTGAGCTGCGCGGACCGGAAGACCTTCCCCCGGTCGTGCTTATTCGTTAGCGGCGCGCTGGCCCACGCGCCGGGTTAGCCACACATAACGTCCTTTATGGAACGGTCGGTCATCGTCGGCGGCTGGCACGTTCCGCCAACGCGACCATCCACACCAAGCCCGCGATGGGGTTTTGAGAGCGGCCGGCGGTCGCACTCGGTCCCGCCGCTTCGCGGCTCCTACGGGTGCGCCGCCGTGGGCGCGCCCTTTGGGCGCCGCCGGCCGCTCGACGGCGCTTCCCGCCACGCGCTACGCGCGGGCTCCTTGCGGCCTTCTTCCTGGTGGGCGCAGCCCGAGGCTGCGCTATCGATACGCTTCGAGTGACCACCCGCGCCGCGAGTTCTCGCCGAGTTCCAAGAGTCAGAGTGCGGCCTCTCGGGTCCATGACGGGCTCGAGGTCGAGAGAGAGGCTCTGGGCCGGCCCGTCGCGGAGCTTGTCCCATGTCCCAGATCACCCTCAACGACGCGGACCGCCCGGTTTCTGGCGGCTACAAGGTCGATATCTCGCGCGGGGAGCGCCTCGGCCGCGTCTCCTCCGAGTGGTTCTCGCGCCCCGACGACGAGCGCTATCTGTCCCTGAGCGCGCTATACGATTCGGTGCGCTCGCGCGCCGATCGCGCCACGGCGCGCACCGTGGAGACCAGGGCGCTTCGCGTCGAAGCCAGGCGCGACAACGCCGAACGGCTTTCGCTCGTCGTGCCAGGCTGCTCAGAGCCGGTGGCGCCCACGCATTGGTCCTTCAGCCAACTTTGCGGTTTGGTCGGCGCTCCGTCCGGCTATCTGAGGCAACTCCCCGCGCCCCTGGCCGGCGTCAATCTGCAGCACGGCCTTCACACGCACCGGGCCGAACTCGTCAAGACGCTCGAGGCTGACGACGGACGCATCGAACTGCGCGCCGTCACCGGGCCCGACTACGGCCGCATCTGGGATCACGAACTGGTCGGCGCGGTGATGAAGATCGCCGGCGATGGCGTGGGCGACACCCGCTGGAAGGTTCCGGGCGTCCTCGACTGGTCGCGGATGGTCCACGATCCCAACGCCGCGGTGACCAAGGAGTCCACCACCCTCTATGCGTCCGACCGCGACGTCTTCCTGTTCCTGGTCGACGACACCCATCCCATCGAGGCCGGGCGCCTGGCGAGCGGCGAGCCGGACCTCTACTTCCGGGGGTTCTACTGCTGGAACAGCGAAGTCGGCAGGGCGACCCTCGGCATGGCCTCCTTCTATCTCCGAGCGGTGTGCATGAACCGCAACATCTGGGGCGCGGAGGGCTTCGAAGAGATCGCCATCCGCCACAGCAAATTCGCGGCCGACCGCTTCGCCCACCAGGCCGCTCCGGCCCTGGAGGCTTTCGCCAACGCCTCGCCGGCCCCTTTCGTGGCCGGCGTCCGGGCCGCGCGCGAGGCCATCGTCGCCCGCGATGACGAGGGGCGTGAGGGCTTCCTGCGGGGCCGCGGCTTCTCTCGGGCTGAGAGCCAGAAGATCATCGCCCAGGTGCTCGGGGAGGAGGGCCGGCCGCCCGAGTCGATCTTCGATTTCGTGCAGGGGATCACCGCCGTCGCCAGGGCAAGACCCCACCAGGACGCGCGGCTCGAACTCGAGGGACGGGCCGCCAGGCTCATGGCGAGCGTCGGTTGAACGAGCGGCCGCGGGGCCGGCGACGGCTCCGCGGCGTCCCCTCGCGTGGGTGTCCCGGTCCTAGAGGCAGAGGGCCGCCCTTAGCTTCGTGACGGGTTGGAGGCCTGGAGAGAGTCTCGTGGGCCTACCCGTCGCGGAGCAACCGACATGGCCAAGGCCGTTTCCAAGATCACCTTGAGCGCCTCGCGCGACATCCCTTTCCATCAGCTCATCCTCTCCCAGGCCAATGTCCGGCGCATCAAGGCCGGCGTCTCGATCGAGGAGCTGGCCGAGGACATCGCCCGGCGCACCCTGCTTCAGGGCCTTAACGTCCGGCCGGTCCTCGACCCCGAGGGCGCCGAGACCGGCATGTTCGAGATCCCGGCCGGCGGCCGCCGCTACCGGGCGTTGGAGCTGCTAGTGAAGCAGAAGCGCCTTGCCAAAACCGCGTCGGTTCCATGCGTGGTCCGCGAAGGCACCGACATCCTCGGCGAGGACGATTCGCTGGCCGAGAACATCCAGCGCGCGCCGCTGCATCCGCTCGACCAGTTCCGCGCCTTCCAGGCGCTGCGCGAGAAGGGCCGGACCGAGGAGGACATCGCGGCCGCCTTCTTCACCGGCGTCAATGTCGTGAAGC
>JBOHLC010000272.1:0-2667 GCA_050729395.1 Caulobacteraceae bacterium | reverse complement strand
GTACAGATAGGAGAAGATGGTCAGATTGGCCGCCCCCGTCCGGCGGTCGATCTGGTAGCGGATGTCCTGGTATGGCTGGCGGTCGACATCGAAATCGACCTCGTTGTCGGTCACCCGCGCCTGGACCTGGCGCAGGCCATGCGGCGTCTCGACCCGCGCCCAGCCTTCGGTGTTGAACACGATCTGGGTCTCCCCGGCGCCGGATGGCGCGCCGCAGGCGATGGCGACGGTGTCGGCGTTGGCCTGGCCGGCGAGGATGAGGCCCGCGAGGCTCGCGATCAGTCGCTTCATCGGTTTCTTCCCCAGGGACCGCGCCCACTATGACTCCGCCGGCGCCCGCCGTCACGGCGGACTTGACGCCCTCCGGGCGAGGGCGGATAGCTGCGCCGTGGTGTCCCGCGAGGGACTTGAAAAGGGAATGCGGTGCGGGCGGCGTTTCTCGCCCAATTCCGCGGCTGTCCCCGCAACTGTGAGCGGCGAGCCCGAGGATCGAGTAGATGGCCACTGGGGCGCGAGCCCTGGGAAGGCCGATCCCTAAAGGCGCTGACCCGCGAGCCAGGAGACCTGCCACGCGTCGTGGTCACGCGCGAACGCGCCGGTCGGGGTGTGCCGGAGTGGACGGAGGGCCGGGCGGGGTGACCCGCGCGGCGCGCCGTTTCTTCGCGGTGACGTGTCACTGCGAGGCCCATGACCATGCCAACCAAGCTGAACTACGCGGCGAACGCCGCCTTGTTACTCCTGTGCGCCGGCGCCGCTCGCGCCCAGCAGACCGTCACGCCGCCAAACGAAGTCTCCGCCGTGGTGGTGACGGCCACCCTGACACCCACTCCGATCGATGAGGTGGGAAGCTCGATCACCCTGATCACCGCCGACGAGATCGACGCCCATCAGTGGCGCACCCTGCCCGACGCGCTCGACACGACGCCTGGGCTCAACATCGTCCAGACCGGCGGTCCGGGGGGCCAGACCTCGGTGTTCATCCGCGGAGCCAATTCGAACCACACCGAGGTGATCATCGACGGCATCGACGTCAACGACCCGAGCCAGAACGGCGCCTACGACTTCGGCCAGGGTCTGGCGTCGAACATCGAGAAGATCGAGGTGCTCCGCGGACCGGAGAGCAGCCTCTACGGCGCGGATGCGCTTGGCGGGGTGATCGACATCGTGACACCGAAGGGGGAGGGGCCGCCGCGCGTCACCGCCAGCCTCGAGGGCGGCTCGTTCGACACCTTCAACCAGACCGTGGGCCTCTCCGGTTCGCAAGGCGGCTTCCACTACGCCCTCGATCTTTCGCACTTCCGCTCGGGCGACACGCCGGTGACGCCGCCCGGCCTGCTGGCCCCGGGCGAGGCGGACATCGGCGACCGCTATGACAACGTGACCTCCTCGGCCAAGCTTGGCTACGACGTCACGCGCGATCTCTCCGTGGGGCTGGTCCTGCGCTACGTCGACACCGACTACCGCTCGACCGGCGAGAACTTCGACGTCTTCCCCGTGGTCCCCGATTCGGCCCAGACCCGGCAATGTGAGCAGCAGTTCTTCAGCCGCGCCTTCGCCAGGTTCGATTTGTTCGACGACCGGTTCGAGAATGTGGTGGGCGCCGCCTACGCCAACTTCCACACCACCATCCAGAGCCCCGACGACGGCTTCGGCCTACCCGCGCCGGTGGTCGACAAGGCCGACCGGCTGAAGTTCGATTGGCTGGGTACGATCGCCCTCGATCGCAAGGACACGCTCGTCCTTGGCGTCGACGACACCACCGACCGGCTGATCGACAGTCCGGTCAGCGCGACCGAGAACCGCGTCGGCGGCTTCGCCGAGATCCAGTCGCGACCGATCGAGGGCCTCGCCCTGGCGGCCAGCGCCCGCTTCGACGCCGACGACCGTTACGGCAACTACGTCACCTGGCGGCTCGCGCCGGCCTACACCATCGCGGCCACGGGCACGCTGCTCAAGGGAAGCGTCGGCACGGGCTTCAAGTCGCCCACGCTGAGCGAGCTCTTCGTCAGCTATCCGGAGTTCGAGTTCTTCGCCAACCCGGACCTCAAGCCCGAGCGCAGCTTCGGCTATGATATCGGCTTCGAGCAGCCGCTGTGGGGCGGGCGCGCGCGCTTCGGCGCCACCTGGTTCGAGAACGACATCCGCGACCTGATCGAGGCCGGCCTCGACCCGGCGGCGGGGCCCTACGCCGAAACCTATCTCAACATCGGCCGGGCCACGACCCATGGCGTGGAGAGCTTCGTCTCGGTGAAGCTGATGAACACGCTCGGCCTGCGCGGCGACTACACCTGGCTCATCGCCCGCGACGATATCGGCATGGCCGAGTTGCTGCGCCGCCCCAGGAACAAGTTCAGCGTCACGGCCGATTGGCGACCGATAAAGCGCCTGCGCCTCGCCGCCAGCCTTGTCTATGTCGGGGCCTGGCTCGACTACAACCGCGCCGGCGACGCCGAGGTCATGGCCAGCCCCTATGCGACGGTCAACGTCTCGGGTGAATACGACGTGGGCGGCGGTGTCACCCTCTTCGCCCGCGTCGATAATATGCTGGATCGCCGCTACCAGGACCCGGTCGGCTTCGACAAACCCGGCCTCGCCGCCTACGCCGGCATAAAGCTGGCGTTGCGGCCTTAAATCCTCCCCTGCGAAGCGGGGGAGGGGGACCGCGAA
>JBOHLC010000271.1:0-1801 GCA_050729395.1 Caulobacteraceae bacterium | reverse complement strand
CAACACCATTCCCTTTTCGGAATCGATCGGTTTCATTGCAGACTTGCGCGATCCGGACGATATCGATTATGTCACTGATGTGACGGCGCACGAAACGGCGCACCAATGGTGGGGCCACCAGATTGTCGGCGCCGACCAGCAGGGCGCGACCGCCCTGTCGGAGACCTTGGCGCAATATTCCTCCATGCGGGTGATGCGGCTGATGTATGGGCCCGACCACGTTCGCAAATTCCTCAAGTATGAGCTGGACTCCTACCTGCGCGCGCGGGGGGGCGAAGCGGCCGAGGAGCAGCCGCTGGTGAGCGTTGAGCCGAACCAGGGCTACATCCACTACCGCAAGGGCTCGCTGGTCATGTACCGCCTGGCCGACGAGATCGGCGAGGACGCGGTCAACCGCGCCTTGCGCTCTCTGCTGGCCAAATACGCCTTCAAGGGCGCGCCCTATCCGACATCGCTCGACCTCGTCGCCGCCCTGCGCGCCCAGGCGCCGGCCGACAAGCAGCGGCTGATCACCGACCTGTTCGACAAGATCACGTTTTACGATCTGCGGGCCACCCAGGCCGTCGCCCATCGCCGGCCAGATGGACGTTATGACGTCGCGCTGACGGTCAGCGCCCGGAAGTTCTACGCCAACGGCGTCGGCGCCGAGCATCCCGCGCCGATGAACGAGGACGTGGACATCGGCCTGTTCACCGCCAAGCCGGGCGAGGCCGGCTTCGGCCGGGCCAGCGTGCTCGTGTTGGAAAAGGAGCCGGTTGTCTCGGGCGTGCACACCTGGCGCTTCGTCACCGCCGTCAAGCCGTCCTTCGCTGGCATCGATCCCTACAACGAGCTCATAGATCGCGATTCCGACGACAACGTCGTGGCCGTCCGCTAGCGCAAACCTCATGCCCGGCCGTCATCGCCGGGCCCATGCCAATCCTTAAGTTTCGTCATCCCGGCCGAAGGAGCGCGCGCGCTCCGAAGAGCCGGGACCCAGAGCCTTGAGCTGTGATTCGCCGCCTCAATCGGACGGTTTCACGGCCCGCGCCCGGCAAATCCTGGGTCCCGGGTCTGCACTTCGCTGCGCTTCGTTTCGCCCGGGATGACGGATTGTTGGGAATTGACCTCCGTTCCGCCCGCCGATGACGGCCACGGGAAGGTGCAGCGGGCCAGTTCGACCGTCGTTCGTCGACGATCGTCACACCTTCGGAACCAGGGTCTGCGCTTTGGCCAGGTGCGTGCGCACCACCGTCAGGGTCTTGGCCGCGAACGTCTTCAGCGGGGCGACGTCGCCGTTGGCGGCGTAGGCGGCCAGAACCTGCTTGGCCTGCTCATGCGTCTCGACCATCTGCGCCACGTAGGTGCGATCGAATGCTCCCTTCGGAGCCGCGCGCAGGGCGTCCATGTTGGCCCGCAGGTCGGGCGACAGCCCCTGTGGCAGGGTGAGCGCCTGACCCGAAGCGGCGATCGCCGCCTTGAGATTGGCCGTCGACTGGGTGTGATCGTGGATCATCAGCCTGGCGAAGGCCCTGACGCCGGGATTGGTCGAGTCCTTCAGCGCCAGCCTGGCGGCCGCGATCTCGTACATGTCGGTCGCAGCGGCCTTGTTGACGAAGTCTGCCGCCGCCGTGGTCTCCGGGGCGGCCGCGGCGCTGGCCCCCGGCGTGGCCGACGGCTCATTGGCGGCGCTGGTGTTGGCCGCGTTGGCGGCGGCGCTGGCGGCGCCGGCCGAACTGGTGGCCGCACTGGCCGAAGCTGTCGCGGCGTTTTCTGCCGCCCCGCTGGCCGCCATGCTGGCGTTGGCGGCGACGGCCGCGCT
>JBOHLC010000270.1:0-1603 GCA_050729395.1 Caulobacteraceae bacterium | reverse complement strand
CCCCCATCCCCGGCTTCGCCGGTACTTCCCCCTTGAGAAGGGGGAAGAGAGACCACGCGCAATCCGGCCAACGAAAGATGTGTGAATCACAAAGCCAGAGGGAGAGGTGGTCAGTAGGCGCACTCGTCGAATACTCGGCTGATGTCGCCGGCCCAGGGGCCGTGGTAGCGTTCCAGGAGGCGCTCGGCGGCGGTGATCCCGGTCTCGGCGATGTCCTCGACCTCGCTGAGATAGGCCGTCTCGTCGACCATGCCGGCCGAGAGGCGGTCGCGGCGCTTGAGCCCCTCGTGGGCGATGGCCAGCATGTCCTTGGCGATCGCCTGGGCCGTGCGCCCGCCGATCTCGGCCTTCAGGCCCACGCGCGCGGCGTCCTCGCGCAGCCTGGCGCGCTCCTCGGCCGTCCAGTCCCGGCACAGCTCCCAGGCGGCGGCCATGCAGTCGGGACAGTAGAGCAGGCCGGCCCACAGCGCCGGCAGGGCGCACAGGCGGCTCCATGAGCCGGCGTCGGCCCCGCGCATCTCGAGGTATTGCTTCAGGCGCACCTCGGGGAAGATGGTGCTGGTATGGTCGACCCAGTCGTCCAGGGTCGGCCGCGCGCCGGGCAGCTCAGGCAGTTTGCCGTCCATGAAGTCGCGGAACGAGCGGCCGGCCACGTCGATGTAGCGGCCGTCGCGCTTGACGAAATACATCGGCACGTCGAGGGCATAGCGGGCATAGGCGTCGAAGCCGAAGCCGTCCTCGAAGACGAAATCCAACAGGCCCGTGCGATCATTGTCCGTATCCGTCCACACATGGGCGCGGGCGGACAGCCAGCCGTTCGGTTTTCCTTCCGTGAACGGAGAATTGGCGAAGAGCGCGGTGGCGATCGGCTGCAGGGCCAGGCTGACGCGGAACTTGGCCACCATGTCGGCCTCGTCGGCGAAATCGAGATTGGCCTGCACCGTGCAGGTGCGGAACATCATGTCGAGGCCCATGGAGCCGACCTTGGGCATATAGGCGCGCATGATCTTATAGCGGCCCTTGGGCATCAGCGGGACCTGATCGCGCCGCCAGGTGGGCGCGAAGCCGAGGCCGAGGAACCCCAGGCCCAGTTCGGCGGCGACGGTCTTCACCTCCTCAAGGTGGCGGCCGGTCTCCTCGCAGATGTCGTGCATGCTGTCCAAGGGCGCGCCGGAAAGCTCGAACTGGCCGCCGGGTTCGAGGCTGACGTTGGCCGCGCCGCGCGAAAGCGCGATCACGGTCTCGCCGCCCTGCTCGTTGTGCTCGGTGATCGGCGACCATCCGAAGCGCGTCAGGCCCTCCATCAGGGCGCGGATGCCGGCCGGGCCGTCGTAGGGAACGGGCGCGTGGTCGGCGAGCCGGAAGACGAACTTCTCGTGCTCGGCCCCGACGCGGAAGGCCGCCGGGTCCTTGCCGCCCTTGGCGAACCAGGCGGCGAGGTCTTCGAAGACGAGAGGCCGGTCGTCGGCGAGCGTTTCGGCCATCCACTATCCCCCTTGGTGAAGGCGGCCCGTCTCCGCCGGCGTTCTGTCCCAAGTGGGCGCCACGCCGAGGAACCTCAAGGGGCTCCGGTCTTCGCCACGCCTGGGCGTTTGGTTTGGAG
>JBOHLC010000269.1:0-37380 GCA_050729395.1 Caulobacteraceae bacterium | reverse complement strand
GGCCTGCCTGAAGCTCATGGAAGGCGCCGACGCGGTGTTCGAGGGCTTTCGCCCGGGGGTCATGGAGCGCCTGGGACTGGGGCCGGAGGTCGCGCTGAAGCGAAATCCCCGTCTCGTTTTCGGCCGCATGACCGGGTGGGGCCAGACCGGGCCCTACGCCAAGGCCGCCGGCCACGACATGAACTACATCGCCATCAGCGGCGCCCTGGGCGCGATCGGAACGAAGGACAAGCCGATCCCGCCACTCAACCTGGTCGGAGATTTCGGCGGCGGCGCGCTCTATCTCGCCTTCGGACTGCTGGCTGGCGTCATCCATGCGCGGGCCAGCGGCGAGGGGCAGGTGATCGACTGCGCGATGAGCGATGGCGCGGCTTCGCTGATGGCCATGTTCTACGGCATGAAGGCCGCCGGCATCTGGCGCGCCGGACGGCGGGCCAACCTCCTCGACGGCGGCGCCTATTTCTACGACACCTACCGGTGCGCCGACGGCGGCTGGATCTCGATTGGCTCTCTCGAACCGCAGTTCTACGCGCTTTTGCTTGAAAAAACAGGCGTTACCGATCCAGAGTTCAAGTCACAGATGGACCGCGACGCTTGGCCGGCCAGACACGACAAGCTGGCCACGGTGTTCGCCACAAAGACCCGCGATGAGTGGTGCGAGATCATGAACGCCACCGACGTATGCTTCGCCCCGGTGCTCGACATGGACGAGGCGCCGCGCCATCCGCACAACGCCGCCAGGCAGACCTTCGTCGACGTCGCCGGCGTCACCCAGCCCGCCCCGGCCCCGCGATTCTCTGCCACGCCGGGGGCCATCGCAGGGCCCCCGCCGGCCATCGGCGCGCACAATGCCGAGGCGCTGACCGATTGGGGCTTTTCCGAAGGTGATATCGAGGCGTTGCGGAGCGGGCGCGCGCTTTAGGGAGATGGAAGAGACCGCGCCAAGCCGGACGGCGCTCGGCGTGACCGCCTTGCGCGCGGCCCACCAGCTGTTCGACAGCGCTCCGCGCATCCTGGACGATCCACTGGCCCCTCAACTTTTGAGCGGGGCGGAACGGCGGGCCCTGGCCGAACGGCCGGATTGGATAGACAGCCCCGCCACGCGCCGGTTGCGGTCACGGCTGGTGGTGCGCGGCCGATACGCCGAGGACCGTCTGGCCGGAGCCATCGCGCGTGGTGTCGATCAGTATGTGATCCTGGGCGCCGGCTATGATTCATTCGCCTGGCGCCAGCCGGCCTGGGCGGCGACCGCGCGTATCTTCGAAGTCGACCATCCGGCGACTCAAGCCGAAAAGCGCGCGCGCCTCGCCGCCGCCGGCGCGCCGATCCCGGCCAACCTCGCCTTCACGCCCATCGATTTCGAGACCACTTCGCTCGCCGACGGCCTCCGGGCGAGCGCGCTGGATTTTTCGCGACTCGCGTTCTTTTCCTGCCTTGGGGTCATCGTCTATCTGAGCCGTCCGGCCGTGGACGCGATCTTCGAGCTCGTCGCGGGCTTCCCCGAAGGCAGCGAAATCGTCTTCACCTTCGCCGCCTCGGCGCGAGGAGAGACCGCCGGGAGGGCCGCGGCCGCGCGCGAACCCTGGTTGACGTTTTTCAGCCCGCGCCAATTGGAACCGATGCTGAAGGCGCTGGGCTTCCAGGCGATCACTTTCCTCGAGCCGGGCGACACCGCGCGGTTCTACTTTCCGGCGCCGCGCGACGACGGCCTGGAGGCGCCGGCCACCACCTTCATCGGCGCCGCCACGGTTGGGCCGAAGTGACGGTTTCATAACCGCCTCGTTCATGCTGGGTTCAGTCGGCGAAGCTTAGAGGTGCGGGCGTCGGTCGCCGTTCGCGCTCCCCCGTCCCTCGTTGCGGCGGAGACCGGCCAGGAGAGGATCCTGGCGGCGCGTCGTCCCCCACGGCGCGCCGCGCCCTTTGTGGGCCTCGTTCAGGCGGGCTTCCTCACTCGCACTGTCACCACCCCGCCTTCCTCGCCGATCGCCAGCACTTCCAGACCGGCCTCGCCGGCGAAATGCGGCGCGTCGATCCGCGCCAGGGGATCGTCGGCGATCAGCCGGAGCACCGCGCCGGGCGGCGCTTCCTCGGCCGCGCGGCGCAGGCGCAGCGTCGGGACCGGACAGCGATGCCCCCGCGCGTCGATGACGATGTCGCCGTCCTCGTCCATGCTCTCCGCGACCTAATGTCCGACCGCGCAAGACTAGTGGAGGCGCGCCAAGCCCGATACACCGGCCTGCGCGGGCATGTTTCACCGCCAGGGGAGGCTAGGCGATTCCCTACTCGTCAGAGTCTGTCGAAGGCGCCCTGCCGCCGTTCGAGCTGACCGTGGTCGCGCCGGCGTTCAATGAAGCGGCCAACCTCGCCACGCTCGCCGGGAGGCTCGACCGGGCGCTGGACGGCGTCGCCTGGCAGCTGATCGTCGTCGACGACGATTCACCGGATGGCACGGCCGAGGCGGCCAAGACCCTGGCGCTGGCCGACGCACGCGTGTCCTGCCTTCGGCGGCTCAAGCGGCGCGGGCTCGCCGGGGCGGTGATCGAGGGGGCCATGGCCAGCGCCGCGCCCTTCGTCGCGGTCATCGACGCGGACATGCAGCACGACGAGACGGTGCTTCCGGCCATGCTCGCCGCCCTGCGCGACGACCGCGCCGACCTGGTCATCGGCAGTCGCTACATCGGCCAGGGCAGCGCCGCCGACGGCCTCTCCGCGGTCCGCGGCGCTGGGAGCCGGCTGGCCAACAGACTGGCGCGCATCGCCCTCAAGGCGGACGTGGCCGATCCGGTCAGTGGCTTCTTCATGGTCCGCCGCGGCGTCATCGACGAGGTTGCGCCACGATTGTCCGACCAGGGCTTCAAGATTCTGTTCGACCTCATCGCCTCGCGCGAAGGTCCCTTGCGCATTCTCGAGCTGCCCTACAGCTTCCATGCCCGCCAGGCCGGCGAAAGCAAGCTCGACGCCATGGCGGTGAGCGACTACCTCGGCCTGCTGGTCAACAAGCTGAGCGGCGGGCTGGTGCCGCCACGTGCCCTGCTGTTCTTCGTCGTCGGGGCCAGCGGTCTCGTCGTCAATCTGGTTGGGGCCAAGATCGGCCTGCTGCTTGGCCTCCACTTCGCCATCGCCCAGGGGCTGGCGGCCATCGCCGCCATGACCTCGAACTACCTGATCAACAACGAGATTACCTATCGCGACCGGCGTCTGCGCGGGGCCAAGCTGCTGCTGGGCTATCTGCGTTTCTGCGCCCTGTGCAGCGTCGGCCTGGTGGCCAACGTCGCGGTGGCCGATCTCGCCTTCAAGGCTTTCCACCTCTGGTGGGGGGCCACGATCCTGGGCGCGGTGTTCGGCGCGGTATGGAACTATGTCAGCACCTCGCTCGCCGTCTGGTGAAAGCAAGGGAGTCCCGGCGAGCCTGATCGCCGTCATCGCCGTGACTTTCGTTCTGAGGCTGGTGGTCGGCGGAACGACGCACCTCACGGAGGACGAGGCCTACTACCGTCTGTGGTCGTTCACGCCGGCCCTCGGCTACTACGATCACCCGCCGATGATCGCCTGGTGGATCTGGCTTGGCCGCCACATCGCCGGCGACACCGCGCTCGGCGTGCGTCTGGCGCCGATCCTGGCCACGGCGGCGACAGGCTTTCTCGTCTTCGACCTGGCGAAGCTGGCCGGGGCGAGCCGCGCGCTCGCCGCCCGGGCCGGCGTCTGGTTCAACGCCGCCGTCCTCGTCCTCGCCGGCGGCTTCCTGGCCGTGCCCGATGCGCCAGCCAGCCTCTTCTGGGCCCTGGGCCTCGACGCCGCCCTGCGGGCGCGGCGGGGCTCCAGCCTCGCCTGGTGGGCCGCCGCCGGCATCGCCGCCGGTCTTGCCTGTCTGTCGAAATATTCGGCTCTGTTCATCGCCCCGGGCATGGTCCTGTGGCTCGCCTCGAGCGGCGAGGGGAGGGCGGCCCTCAGGACCCCCGGGCCGTGGATCGCGGCGATCCTGGCCGCCGCCCTCTTCGCAGGCAATGTCGTCTGGAACGCCGACCACCAGTGGCTCACCTTTGTGCGACAGTTCGGGCGCATCGCCCCACACCAATTCGCGCCGCGCTACCTGGTCGAACTCATCGTCGGTCAGCTTCTGCTGCTCAATCCGCTGATCGCCGTCTTCGCCCTGGCCGCGGCGATCGCCCGGGCGCGGCCCGCGCCGGCGGACCTGAGGCCCTTCGTCTTCGTCGCTGCCCCGTTCGCCGTCTACCTCGTCCTTCACAGCCTGCACGACCGCGTCCAGGCCCACTGGCCGGCGCCGCTCTATCCCTCGATCTCCATCTGCGCCGCCGCGGGCGCGGAGCGGCTGTCGGTGGGCTGGCGCGGCCTGGCGCGGGCGACGGCGCCTCTGGGCTTCGCCATCGGCGCGGCTCTGCTGGCCCTTCTGATCGCGCCCGGCGCCGTGTTCGGACGCTACGATCTGGCCCTGCCTGTGCGCGGCTGGAGCACGTTCGGCGCCCGCATCGAGGCCCTGCGCCAGGCGAGCGGCGCGGCCTGGGTCGGAACCAGCAGCTATGGCCTCGCCGCGGAACTGGCCGACGAGCCGGAGGTCAAGGCGCCCGTTGTCCAGCTGGCCGAGCGCGACCGCTGGCGCGGCCTGGCGACGCCGGCGCCGGCGATGGGCTCGCCGGGCCTCGCCATCGACCTGACCCGGCGGCTCACGGCCGCCGATCTGGCGCGATGCTTTACGAGCGTGACGCCGCTGGGCGTCCTGACGCGCGGCGATACGGGCGAGCGCGGCAAGGCCTACGCCGCCTTCAGGGTCGCCGGACCCCGGCGCGATATTCTCGCCGACGGCTGCTAGTTCCGCGCGTGTCGGACGCGCTCGAGCAGCTTTTCCACCTCGGTCTGGGGCAGCGACTTCAACGTGAGATAGCCTCTCTGGCTCTCGTCCAGCGTGGTGAAATGCATGTCGGCCACCTTCAGGAAATTGTCCCTGAGGATGACGCCGTCGACGTTGAAATCGGCGGCCATGATCGGTTCGGGCTCGTCGAAGAAGCTGTAGGGCGAGGCGCCGGCGCCGCTCTCGTCGAGCCCCTTGCGCTTCGGCGTCTGCATCGGCTTGTCGCCCTGCGGGTTGATCGGCGCGTTCATGCCCTGCAAGGCGCCGGTCGAGGCGCCATATTGCGCCAGGATGAGACGGGCGCCGCCGTTCTGGCCCACCGTCACCGTGCCGCCGAGGATCTCCGGGACCCACTTGTGCTCATAGATCAGGATCTCATAGCGGCTGAGCGCGCCGTCGCCATTGAGATCGAGCTTCTTGAAGAACCGGTCGGCGTCGGCGACGAACTCGTCGCGATCGAGCTTGCCGTCATGGTTGGCGTCGGCCCCATTGAACCAGTCGACCACCGGGTAGGGCGCGCCGGGATCCGCGCGGAACGGTTCGCCGCACGGACTGATGAACAGGTTGGGAATGCCGCGCGAATCCTCGTCGTCATCGTCATCGCCGTGGCGTTTCGGCGCGGCCAGCGCGTTCCATGGTCCGACGACCGGCAGGAAGGCGGAAAACATCAGCAGGCCGAGGGCGGCGCGGCGGTTGGTCATCTTTGAGAAACTCGAGGGCGGAGGGCGTGATGCGAACCATCCCTATACGCCCGGCGACGGCGGTTTCATATTTCCCCGCGCCAATAGCTTCATCAGCCTACTGTAACGCTTGCGTCCAGCGGCCAAATGCCGCAATAGCGAGTCGTGGTTCGGCCAACCTCGGGTTGGTATCGGTGCGCGCGGACGCGTTGGTTTCGACAGCCGCCCTCAGTAGCTCAGCTTATTTGTAATCTTGTTTAATCCACGCCTCCCGGGCGCGTCGCGCCCATGTGGCGGCGCGTGGCGGACGTCGTGGAAGGGGCGCATGCCGCTTCCATCGAGCAGGGGGCCTTGCAATGCATCGACTGACACTGGCCGCGGCTGGGCTGCTGGCGGGCGTGGGGCTAGCTTCTACCGCGCAAGCGGCCACGCTGTTCTATGGCATCACCGGCGAGCAGCATCTCAACACCTACAATCTCGCGACCGGCGCCTATAACGATGCGCAGACGATTCAGATCGGCGCCCATGGCCATTCCGAACAACTGGTCGGTCTCGGAGAGATCGGCACGTAGCTCTATGGGGACACCGGCCATCAACTCTACGCTCTGGCCACCGACGGCGACCTGACGGCGATTGGGACCCCAGAGGTGGTGCAGATTGGGTCGGGCACGACGGCGACGGCCGACCTCGTCGACCTGGGGTCGAGCCTGACAGCGCTATACGCCATCGACATCACTACGGCCAGGGTGGACGAACGCACCACGACCACGGGCGCGTATCTCGTCTCGATCGCGCCTGGGACGGGCGTGGTCACCGAAATTGGGTCGCTGGGTCTGACAGGCTCCCAGCTGACCGGCATCACCGCCACTCGCATCACCGGCGACACCCAGGCGGACGCCGATTTTGGCCTTTCGACGGGCTCGAACACTCTCTATTTCGCCGATGGCAACACGCTCTATACGCTGGACACAACGACGGGCGCGGCTGTGTCGGACGGAACCATCAGCATCGCCGGCCTGCATATCGGCGCGCTGGTGGTCGACGACGGCACGCTCTACGCCGGCGCCAATACCTATGTCGGACACACCACCCACAAGGCGCTGTATTCGCTCACGCTGAACACCGATCCCACGAGCGTCACCGCTAAGTTCATCAGCGAGGTCACGCCCAACACACCGACCGTGGCCTTCCTCGGCCTGGCCAAGGTCATCCCTGAGCCGTCGGCTTGGGGGCTGATGCTGTTTGGCGTCGGCGCCGTAGGCGGCGCGTTGCGTTCCCGCCGCCGCGGGGTGCGGACGGCGATCTAGTCGCAGACCGCTAGCTGAATTCGCCTTAGTACCCGCGCGAGGGATAGGTCATCGACCCATCGGTCGCGACGCGCGCGCCTTCGGTCAATCGGGCCGGCGTCACGGTCGTCTCGTTCATCAGGTGAAATACGCGCTCCCCACGGGCGATCAGGTGATCGGCGACGATCCAGCGATGGCAGCGCCACCACACCGCCTCCGAACACATCATCGCGCAGCGGCGCTCCCGCCCAAGCGCGATCAGCCTCTCCAGCCCGGCGCGAAACGCGTCGGTGAGGGCGTAGTCGGCGTAGTTGTGAAAGCTCGCATTGTGCCAGAGGCCGTTCACCTCGGGACCGACCGTCTTGGACCTGCCGCGCAGGCCGCCCAGATCGGCCAGATGCTCGTAGCCGATGTCGAACCTGGCCAGCTCGTCCGGTAGGGTATCGCGGTTAAATTGCGGATTGGCCCTCGAGCGCGGGACCGAGCGGATGTCGGCCACCAGCGTCACCCCGCCGGCCGCAAGCAGCGCCACGAACGCCTCGATCGGGCGGGTCGAGTGGCCGACGGTGAAGAACGGCGCCTTCACGCCCCGCCGCGCGGCGACCGGGTCAGCGCGCGCCCCTTTTGCGCGGCGATGTGGTCGGTCCTGTCACTCTTGATTTCGTATTGCGGATCCTCGGCCGACGCATGGCGCCTGTGGCCCTTGTAGTCGAAATCGCGCGTATGGATCTTGCGGATCACGCCACCGACGCGCCCGGCTTCGGAGTTCCAGGTCACGCGATCGCCGACTTCGAACCCTTCCGCCATCGCCAAGCCAACGGAGCGCGCGGGACTGCGGTTCCCGTCGCGGCGAAGCGGGATGGCGGACCGCGCTCGACGAAGGTAAGCACCATGCCTACGCCATCGCCCTATCTCGATGCGGAAACGCAGTGCGAAGCGGAGGTTGACAGGCCGATGCAGCAAGCCGGCGACGTGTTCGAGACCGATCTGCCGGCGCGGCTCGACCGTCTGCGCTGGAGCCGGTTTCACACCCTGATCGTCGTGGCGCTCGGGATCACCTGGATCCTGGACGGGCTGGAAGTGACGCTCGCCGGGTCGGTTGCCGGCGTGCTCCAGAGTTCGCACGGGCTTTCGCTGAGCGAGGCGGAGGTTGGCGCGGCCGCGAGCGCCTATCTTGCCGGCGTGGTCCTGGGCGCCGTCGGCTTCGGGCGGCTTGCGGATCTGTGGGGCCGGCGGAAGCTCTTGTTCCTGACGCTCGGCCTTTACCTGGCCGCGACCGCTTGCACGGCCCTCTCGGTCGATTTCTGGACCTATGCCTTCTTCCGCTTCCTGACTGGAACCGGGATCGGCGGGGAGTATTCGGCGATCAACTCCGCCATTCAGGAATTCATTCCGGCTCGCTTCCGCGGTCGCACGGATATCGCGATCAACGGCAGCTACTGGTTCGGGGCGGCCTTCGGCGCGGTCGGCACGGTGCTTCTGCTGGATCCCCGCCACGTGCCGCCGGCGCTGGGCTGGCGGCTCGCCTTCGGCATCGGCGCGGTCCTGGGAATGGCGATCCTGCTACTCCGCCGCTTCGTGCCGGAGAGCCCGCGCTGGCTGATGATCCATGGCCGCCTGGCCGAGGCGGACGCGGGCGTGGCCGCGATCGAGCGGCGCGTCCGTCCGGCGCGGCCGCTCCTGTCCTTGGACCCGCCCCTGCGGCTGCGCGTGCGCGCGCCCCCGGGCATCGGCGAAGTCGCCATGACGCTCATCAAGGTCTACCCAAGGCGGACCTTTGTCGGATTGTCGCTGATGGCCGGACAGGCCTTTCTCTACAACGCGATCTTCTTCACCTATGCGCTCGTCCTCGGGCGTTTCTTTCATGTCGGGGCGGACAAGGTCGGGCTCTATCTCCTGCCTTTCGCGCTTGCCAATGCGACGGGCGCGATACTGCTGAGCCCATTGTTCGACATCATTGGACGACGGGCGATGATCGGAGCCACTTACGCGCTTTCCGGTCTGCTGCTCGCCCTCGGCGGATGGCTCTTCATGCGCGGCGCGCTGGGGGCAGGCTCCATGACCGCGATGTGGACCGCGGTCTTCTTCTTTGCCTCGCCGGCGGCGAGTTCGGCCTATCTCACGGTCAGCGAGAGCTTCCCATTGGAGATGCGCGCGCTCGCCATCTCGATCTTCCTGGCCGCCGGCACGGCGTTGGGCGGAGTCGCCGCGCCGGCGCTCTTCGGCGTGCTCATCGGCAGCGGCGATCGCGCCCAGCTCTTTGACGGATATCTGGTCGGAGCGGGGCTCATGCTCGCCGCGGGGTTCGTCGCCATGGCGTTCGGGGTCGATGCCGAACGACGATCCCTGGAGGAGCTGGCGCCTCCGCTGGCGACGCTTCCGTCCCAAGGAAGGAATCTGACATCGTAGCGGGGGGCGCCGGCGCTCTTGCCAGCCGGACGGTCTCGATCGCCCGGCCACCCGCGAGATGATCGGGCCGATCCGGACTTGCATCATCGCATGACATAAAACGGCCGCGCGGCGGGCCGACGCCGCGACGATCGAAAAGACGTCGTCATCGTCCCGAACACCTCGCCGCTTCCGCGCGCCGCATGCTGGCGCGTGGTTGTTGGCGGCTGTCGTCCTATCCGCGCCAACATGCGTCCTGGCCGACACCGATCGGGTCACCGACCAGACCGTCTGGTCGAGCTGGGATCTGTCGGCCTCCATCGTCATTCCGACCGGCCTGGCGCTGGCGATCTATGCGATGGGCCTTATCCGGCGACCCGGCGCGTTCGACGCCCATCCCTGGCGAAGCATGGCCTACATCTGGGGCGTGCTGACCGCCTTCCTCTCCCTGTCCTCGCCGATCGACGCCCTGTCCGACCATCTGTTCTTCATGCACCAGGTGCAGCACATGCTGCTCAGGGTGATCGCGCCGATGCTGGTCGCCCTGTCGCAACCCCAGGCCGAATTGATCGCCGGCTTGCCGCCGTGGCTCAGGCGCGGCGGGCTGGCGCCGGTCGCGGGCGCGGGCGCCGTGCGGGCCACCTTCGGCTTTCTGACCCGGCCGGTCGTGGCGACCGCGCTGTTCGTGGGCTCGCTTTACGTGTGGCAATGGCCGCCGCTGCACGATCTGGCGATCCTCAACGAGGGCGTCCACTATGTGATGCACACGACCATGCTGGCGGCGGGCCTGCTGTTCTTCTGGCGGGTGTTCGACAAGCGGCCGGCGCCCAAGGGGACGCCGTTCGGCGCGCGGCTGATGATGTTGTGGATCGCCGTGCTGGCGAATATCCCGATCGGCGCCTACACCACCTTCAAGGGCCGCGTGCTCTATCCCGCTTATGACGTGGTCGGCCGGCTGTTCCACATCGCGCCGATAAGCGACGAGCGCCTGGGCGGGTTCATCATGTGGGCGCCCGGCAGCATGATGATGCTCGTGGCCGTGCTGGTGGTGATCCACGACTGGGCCGGCTTCGAGGACAAGATGGACGACCGGCGGCTCGCCCGGATCGCCCGCGGGCTGGCCAGCGCGGCGCCCGCGACCGCTTCGGCCCTGATCGAGCGGCAACAACCCAAGAACCGCGCCCTGGCCTGGGGCCTAGCCGGCTTCGTGCTCTGCATGTTGGCCGCGACCTTGGCCATCGGCGTGCTCGCCGTGCATCCCAGGCCGCCGGCGCCGGGCGAGATGGCGGGCGCGGGGCCCGCCATCACTGGCGATTCCTCCCGGGCCGTCGCCGCGATCGGCCTCTCACCGCCGACGACGGATTCCGGACCGCGCGAACCGGGTCCCTTGGCGGCCCATGCTCGATGACGTGGTAACTCATCGCGCAGGCCCTCAAGCTGGCGAAGGAGGTATGAAGTGACCATCGAAACCCGACCATTCGACCCGGCTGCATACCTGGATAGTTCCGAGGCGATGCTCGCCTATCTCGACGGCGCCTTCGCGGACGGCGACGCGGCCGAGATCGCCGATGCGTTGGGCGTGGTCGCCCGCGCCCGCGGCATGTCCCAGCTCGCCGTGGACCCAGGCCTGACCAGGCAGGCGCTCTACAAGGCGCTGAGCAGCGACGGGAACCTCGAGTTCGCGACCGTCCTCAAGGTCGTTCGGGCGCTTGGCCTTCGCCTCCATCCCGAGCCGGCGGTCACCGCCTGACGTACTTCACGCGCGGGGCCGCCCTTCTTCACCAAGGCTTCGAAGGGCATCCTGCTTCGAATTCGAGATCAGGGACCTGTCCTGCGAAGCGCGTAGCGCGAAGCAGGATGGCGGACGGGGTGTCCGCCTGACCTAGGAATCCGCAGGAGTTCAATGACGTTCGTTGCCGTCTAAAATATAGCCGATTTTCCCACTAATTCCCTCATATTCCGGCCAACTCCTCGTCCGCGACCGTCCTGGGCGGTTCTTTACTGTTCCGCACGATCCGTGGCATCTCACTAGGGCCGAAACTAGGGCCGCTGAATCTTCGGGGGCCCGTCGGACCGGGAAATGAGGCATGGCGCGAACGATCAACAGGCTCTCCGCAAGGACCATCGCGACGACAGTTCAGCCAGGCCGCCACGCGGACGGGGGCGGCCTTTACCTGAGCATCGACGCAAGCGGTCGCCGGCGCTGGATCTTCATGACATCCCGCGGAGGGAAGCAGGTTGAGATCGGGCTAGGGTCCGCGAGGGCCGGAAGCGCTGACGCAGTCACCCTGGCCGACGCTCGCAAGGCAGCTGATGTCATCCGAAAGCGAATTGGGGATGGCCAGGACCCGCGCTCGGCCCGGGACCCGGCGCCGCCTACGCCGACCTTCAATGAGGCGTTGAACGCCTACATCGCCAGCCATGGCGAGGCGTGGCGGAACAGCAAACATCGCGCGCAGTGGTCGAGCACGATGGCGACCTACGCGAAGTCGATATCCGACACGCCCGTTGACGCGGTCAGCGAAGACGACGTGCTTGAGATACTGAAGCCGATCTGGACGACCAAGCCCGAGACCGCGTCGCGGGTGCGCGGCCGGATTGAAGCGACCCTTGATTTTGCTCGCGCGCGCAAATGGCGCGCCGGCGAGAATCCGGCCCGCTGGCGCGGACATCTGAAGCACCTCCTACCCGCGCGTCAGAAGCTCAATCGAGGTCATCACCCGGCCGCGCCCTATGCCGATGTTCCCGCGCTCTACGACCGCATTGCCGGGCAACCTGGCGTCGGCGCCGTCGCCTTGAGATTTGCTATCTTGACCGCAGCGAGGTCGGGCGAGGTCAGGGGCATGACCTGGGATGAAGTCGATGTTGAAAACCGAGCGCTCTGGATTGTGCCCGCAATGCGAATGAAGGCCGGCATCGAACACCGAGTCCCGCTTTCCAACGCCGCGCTGGGCATCTTGCGACCGCTGCGGCCAAAGCAGCCCGCGATCGGCGAACTGGTCTTCAAAAGCCCGCGGACGGGGAAGGCGTTGAGCGACATGACTTTATCCGCCGTGCTCCGGCGAATGAAGGTCGAGATCACCGTGCATGGATTCAGATCCTCGTTCCGGGATTGGGCCGGCGACCAGACGGAGTTCGATCGGGAGACGGCAGAAGCTGCGCTGGCTCACACGATCCGCGACGAGACCGAGCGCGCCTATCGCCGGGGGGACGCGTTAGAGAAGCGAAGGAAGCTCATGAAAGCATGGGCTGAATGGTGTAGCGCAGAAGTCGGCGGCGCCTGAACCGCGCCGCACCGGCCGCTAGATGTTCAACAGGTCAAGGTCGCCCCAATCGACTGAGTGATCGATAACTCGCCTGGCGACGAAGATGCCCAGCACCTTCGCATCTGGACAGTGCTCGAGAAGCATCGATTTGCAGACCCCGAAGCTGCACCCTGTCGTCAGAACGTCATCCAAGAGGATAATTTGGTTGGTGATCGCCGGGATGAGGTTGGCCCGAACAGCGAGTGTGGCGCGGAGCGCATCGCGATCGCGGCGATGCTGGGCGACGTGCATGGCCTCACGTTCGCAGGTCGTCACAAGCACCTCGTTCACGACCGCGGGGGAATTAATGGCGTGCGCGACGCGCACCATCCGATCGTCATAGCCGGGGTTCCCGGCCGGCTTTGACGGCGGAATTGGAACGATCATGGTATTTGCGAGCGCAGCGGCGTTGAGGTTTCGCGAAATCACCTGCGCGATGTCGTGAATCGCGCGCTGCTTGTGAGCCCACTGAGGGGTGTGGCGCGTCTCGCGCTTCTTCTTCAGGTTGATGATCAGCCTGTTGGTCGAACTGTGCTGCCAGCCGGCGCGGGCTGTGTATTCGCCCAGGAAGAAACAGCGATCCTCCTCGGTCAGGTAATAGTGGTCTGGCCGCTCAAGGTCTCCGATAAACCGAAGGCGGCCGGTCCAACTCCCGTCTAATGTCGGCATAGTCGCGGACTCGCACGGCGCCATCTTCTGCGAAACGGTGCGGCCATTTTAGATCAGGCCGCTCGAAACAGCTATCGAGGATGAACAGCTTTCGCCCCTGCTTCAGGGCTTCCCTAGCCTGAATCAAAGTTCCCGACGTCTCACCCGCCTCCACGATTATCGTCGCTTCGGTGAGGGCAGCCATCGTCTTGTTCCGCTCAGGGAAGAAGAAGCGATTCACACGATAGTTCTGCGAATCATATCGTTCGATGGGGACCTGGCTGATGAGCAGAAAATCCCGCGCGATCTGGTCTTGAAGGGCCGCGTTCGCCCTTGGATATGTGTGACCAAGGGGCGTGCCAATGACCGCGATCGTTTGTCCCTTCGCCTCAATGGCCGTCGTGTGTGCAGTGGTATCGACCCCCTCGGCGAGACCAGAGACGACAGTGAAGTTGTCCTCGACCAGTTTGCGCGCCAGTTGCCGGGTTCGGGAGATGCCTTCTGGCGTTGGCTTCCTGGTCCCGACCACCGCGACTGATCTGGTTGCGATAAGTTCCCAAGCGCCCTGGAAATAGAGCAACTCGATCGGGTGCGTCGCGTCACGCAGCGCGGCCGGGTAGTCGAGGTCGCCGTGAATGCGAACCCCAAATGGCGTTTCGAGCTTTCCCCTAAGCTTGGCGAGCACGATCGTCGCCATCGCCCGCGCCTCCGCCTCGGGAACGAAGTCAGAAGGGCGGACTTCGGGGGAGTTCGCGAACCGCTCGGCGAGAGATTTGAAGCTGGCCGAAGGCATCTTCCACAGCGCTTCGTAGGCCCCGACCTCGAGGGCGGCGTCAATTGGCTGCACGATCGGCCCGAGATCCCGCTTCGCGTTCCAAAGCGTCGTTTGCGTCATGACTTCACCGTAGCTCACATAATCCGATTCTGATCACTTCCGATCCATCCAATCCAGAGGGGCCTGGCACAGATTTGCCAAATGCGCGAATCTGTCTCGAACGAGAACATAACAAGAACTCGACGGATTTCAAAATAAGCGGGCCGCGCGCGGCGACCATCCGCCACCGCTAACCACAACACCCGATCGCGGTTCATCGAGAAGGTCCATCAGTGGACCGTGCGTCCTAAATCCGGGGATATCGTCTCGATTCTTGGGGACCCTCGAAATTTTGATCGCGGCAATCGGCCAGGACGCCAAAGGCTTCGTCGAATGGGTCGTCTTCCACCCGGCCGCTGGTCCCCGGCAAAGTGGTCGCATAGCCGTTCCCGACACGGATGAATCCTTTGCGATGCAGCCCCTCGATTGCCCTTGTGGTCGCCTTCCGGCGGCTGTCTTCCTTGTCCGACGCGGAGACACTCCGCCCGTCGATGCAGGCATTCCGCCACGTCGCTTCGTCGACGGGCATATCCTCCAGCAACAGCGATTGGAGAATCGTCAGCGCCGCGCGTTCGGCGGGGTTGGTCTTCTCGCGCCGTGGGACCAAGCCTGGCGCCAACTCGTTCACGATGGCGGCTGTGATCGAGTCCCCATCTTCGTCCACGCCAATCTCGCGCACGCCGATCGTGAAGGCGATGTCGAGGTCGCAGGACCCGTTTCTGTTCTTCGTCAGCCGTGCCCTGACGATGCCCTGACTGTCCCTCCCCTCGACTTGCAGCGCCATATCCAGGGCGCCGTTCAGAACGGAATGCCCTCGCGGCGTCGTTCCTTCGGCTTTTGTGCCATGAGTTACGATGACCACAGCCGCGCCGCCGGCCGCGAGCCGCCGGGCGACCTCAACGACCGCCGACATGCCGTCTGAACTGTTCTCCTCGAGGCCAGGAAACGCCAGCGCCAACGTATCGATGAAGACCAGAGAAGGGCGCTGGTCTTCGACGGCCGCGATTAGAGCGGCGAGGTCAGGGCTGTCCTCAACCAGAAGGTTGCTGACCCCCTCGACCAATTTGAACATCGGTGCGTCGCCGCAGGCGAGGCTCAGCGCCGTGACGCGCCCGCGCATCCCCTGCGCGTCTTCCGCGGCGACGTAGAGGACCGGACCCTGGCGTGTTCTCAGCCCGAAGGCGCGTTCGCCCTGCGCGGTCCTATAGCCGAGGTAAGGGGCAATGAGGCTCTTGCCCGCGCCCGGCTGGCCGAAGATCGCGGCGATGTCTCCGCGCGCCAGGATTCCCTTGACGACGTAGGAGCGTGGCGTGGAGACAGCGCACTCGGCCGGCGAGAGAAACGTCAGCCGCGATGGCGGTGCGTCGACCTTCCCATGGTTCCAGCCGTGCGCCGCGGCGAGATGGAAAAGCGTGCCGATCCGCAGGGTGTTCTTCTTGCCGAATCCCTTCCAGGTTCGACGTTGATCCCGCTCGTTGAATTTGTCCGATGCGCGCGACCATTCGGTCCAAATCCCGTAGGCGGCTTCGCTTCCAGCGCCCCCGGCGTGGATAGCCATGCCTGCGTTCAGCCAATTGTCTCGGCTGTCGGCTTCGATGAACCCAAGAGCGTCGTGGACTCGAGCCCAATCCGGCTCGGCGCGGAAACCTGCCGCCGCATCGCCAAGGTCAATGTCGTCGCCGTAGTCGTCATTCGCGGCTTTCGGCTTGGGCAGGTGCTCGCCGGCCCGCGCGCTCGACAGATCGACGCCGTCGTCGATGGGCCGACCGTCGACCAACTCGACCCGATGATCATGGCCGTCGCCGATCCGGCCGAAATAGTATGCCTGTGAGGCCGTGAAGCTCTCGGGCGCGAGCACCCCCCCTAGCGCCGTGTCCAGCTGGGCGCACAGAGCGCCACGGTGGCGCCTGTCCAAGGTTTGACTGGTCGGCGCCAGCACGCGCCAACGCGGCCGTTCAGGCGTGTGCGAGGGCGTCGTGTAGACGACTGCGGCAACGCCTTCGGCCGCAAGACGCTGAACTGCCTCGTCGACTGACATCTGCTCCCCGTCGTAGTCGCCCTCCACGCCAATGATCGACACGAGGTTATCGTCGTGGCGCAGCGATCCCTTGGCGGTCCGGTCTGCACCGAAGGCCGCGAGTTTCAGCCACGGCAGACGCTCCTTCGACGGGGCGGACTCTGACCGGATGACCTCAGCGAATGCGCGCAAGGTCGTGTCCTGCGGAAAGACTTCCTTCGCTCCCGCCGACTTGAAGACAGAGATGGTCAGCGGCCGATCAAGCGGACTTGCGGGCGCACCTAGGAGGTCGTCGATGTCGGATTCCACGAGCGCCATTGGTCAGTGCGCCGCTGCCATCTGGTCGCCGAGCAACCGTTCCAACTCAGCACAGTCGCGGGCGTGCTGAACCCACGAGCTGCGGAGCAAACTGATGGCCGGCCCGTGCCGTTCGACGCCTGGAGGTCCGAATCCCCACGTCTTTTCGATCCGTCTTAAGCGCTTGGTCCTGCTTCTGATTTCCACGCGCGGGAACTCCCGGCACCATCGGAATCGGTTAGGGTTGATTGTGTCGTTCAGGAGCGTGACGCCGGGTCCGAGCGGAATGGAGTCACAGGGGAGGCCCACCGGCCGGAAGGCTATGAGGGCGATGTCGCGATAGTGGCGCCGATAACGGCGTGGCCAGTGGCCGCCGGCTGGATACTCGGGCAGACCGAAGCGCGCGCATAGATCGGCAAATGTCTCGTGGCCGCCCTCCGCACCTTCGACCTTGACGAGAGTTACGGCACGATTCCGATAGTTCTCGACCGCCGGCGCCAAGGACCGCTCACGCTCGCGCGCGCTCAGGCTGAAGGTGCCGGCGGTCATGTCAGGCGACAGCGCGGATGGCAGCCATCCACTGCGGGCTCAGCTTCGGAAGACGGCCGAATGTCTTGAACCCGACAACCGACGCCATCGCCAGGAAGGTGCAGGCCCCGGGGCCGCGAATGGAATCTGGTGTCGAGCCCTCATGGTCGATGATCCGAGCCCGGATGCCCCCGGCGATCTCGACGCCCTTCTTCAGGGCCGCAGGAACGCCATCCGCATCGAAGAGTCGAACCTCGCCGTCAGGACCGTCGTGTCCAACGCACCAAACGGCGTTGCCGGGACCGAAATTCGTATCGGCCAATGGTCCGAGGGCACAAGCCTCGAGACTGGCGAGGCGCACCACCCCATACGGGGCGCTTGCCCTGACCTCGAGGGCTTGCCCGGTCATTGGGCGCCCTCCAAGCGGAATTCGGGGTTGGCCGACCGGAACAAGGCCATCTCGTCGGTCGTTGGACGGCGCGCCGGGGGATGATCGCCAGCTGCGCCGCCGAAGCGAACTGGACGCGGAGTCAACAGTTCGGCTGCGAGTGCGGGGGTGACGGCATATACGGCACCTGGCTCGAGGTATTTGGGCACCTTCACAACGCGATAGTTGCCAGTGACCATGTCGACATCAGATGTAATCTTGGTCTCTGGGTCCATGGAATGTGAGATCCGCGATATGGCCCAGATGAATTCGGATTTTTCTTGAGTGCTCATGTAATTGCTCCCTGTAGCTCTGTGACGAGTGTTGAAAGTCTGGCATTGGCTGCTCGCGCAATCTCGGCCGCCTCCAAGCCTGGCGGTCGAATGCGCGGCACGATTGCATTGATGAGGCGGCTGACCACGGCCGAGGCGGCCCACAGATTCGCGGCGTCGGGACCGCTCGCAGCGGCGTGATCTGGGCCAATTTTCTCCAGATAGAGCCTGTCCAGGGCGCACATCTCAGACAACGTCGGGCCGAGGTCGGCGAGTTGGCTTTGCAAAACGGCGCGGGCGCGATCCTTGCGAGAAAGGACCATCGTTGCCGCGGCGCGATGGACGGCCTTGGCGGCGTCCGCCTGGATAGCCTCGGCCCGGTCGACCTCGGCCTGCAACTTCGCGATCGCGGCTGGCGCGGCGGCTGCCTTCGCGCCCAGGCGGCGGGCGGCCCGGCGAGACGCGGCGTCCGGCTCAACAACTTCGCCACCGTCGAGCAGCGCGCGCGTGTCGGCATCGCGGGATCGGCCTTCGATGGTCGCAAGCTCGGCTTTCGCCGTCGCCACGTCGGCGAGGAACGCGCCCCTCCGCTGACGGGCCGACATCGCCGCCGCAGTCGCCTTTTCAAGCGCCACTCGGGCCTCTCGAATGTGTCCTAGTCCATCCACGTCGCCGATAGGCGGGAAGGGGGGCGCGGCCTGACGGGCATCGGTTGTTTCGACCGAATGGTCGGATGCGGCACGCCCCGGCCCTGGTTCGGAGCCGCCCAGAACAACCAAGAGATCATCAGCGCGACCTTTCCCATGTGCCGCGGCCGATGCGGGAGCACCGGCGCCGTTCTCAAATGGATCTGTGCGCTTGGTCACAGCGCCGCCCCGGCACTTGGAGCGATGGAGCGGCCGAGAGCAACGGGTAGGGAACTGCGCCAGAGGGCGAGGTCTGCCGCGCTCCAGACGACAACGCGCCCAGCCTTAAGCGGGCTCGGAAAACGGCCCGCAGATATGTCCGCGTAAAGCTTTGATCGCGAAAAGCCGGTCTTGGCGATCACGTCACCGATTCTAAGAAGCTGGTCGTCCAATGTGGCCTCCGATGAGAACGGATTGTCCGGCGCGGTTTGTTGCCGCCTTTAATTCACGAAATAGATGCGTTTCAAAATTCGTCAAATCTTTCTTTCGTGACTGATAAACAGATTATGTGGCGGAGCCGAGATGGCGATAACTTAGAGTGGACTTTATACACTTCTTAGTTGACTACCTGACCCGTTGCCGACGCGCAGACCATGTTGCCCATGTTCCGCGGTCTCCTTTGAAGGGAACGAAACGTCCCTGGACTGTCCGATGATGTTTCGACTCGCGCGCTCGGCCTTAGGGAGGCGGACGGAATCGCGGCGGGGAGGGTATTGGTTTCGGGATTTTCGCAGCGGCGATTCCGCTGGAAAAAATCCGGATGACCGGCCTGTAAAGCAAAGAATTTTTCGCCCACCTTGGCTGTAGCTCGGTCGCCGGCGACCTTGTGCTCGCGCGCCTGGCGGCGAAAATCCGGCGAGGCGCGTCGCCGCGACTGCGGCGCATTCGCAATCGTGTTGTCAAAGAAAAAGGACGCCAGTCGCCTGGCATCCTTGGCAGCCTCGGGTCTCGGCCGGTCAGGTTATGAGATGCGCGCCAACTTGCCGAATAGCGCCAGCATGACTAGCAGCGCCAGACCGAGCGCAACGGCGTGCGGGAACGCGCCAAGCGCGAGGATCACGGCGATCAGGGCCGTGAAGGCAACGGCTAAGGGGCCCATGCTTGCGCCGCTCTGAGCGGCTTCGCGCGCCGACTCCGTGGCGAGCGCGGCAGGTATGAAAGGGGCCCGCTCCGCGTCCGTTATCGCGCCCATCCGGCCGGCAGGCGCGTTGATGCGCACAATATCGACGGGCGAAGGTTGACCGCTTGAGTCGAGCGTCGACACTAACGCCGTTCCCGTGGCCATGGTGGCGATGGCGCGCGCCGCATTGACGCGCGGATTCAACGGTAAGCAATCGGCGGCGCCCTGTATCTCGCGCCGATCCGCCAGCGTCGCCGCTCGCATTGCATGTTGAACCCGGTTCGCCAGCTGCGCGGCGATCGCGGGCGGAATGTCGGCGGGCGATTGCGTCGCCAGATAGACGCCGATTCCCTTTGACCGGATCAAGCGAACCATGCGTTCAAATCGCTGAATCAGCGCGGGCGGCGCGTCCGTAAACATCAAGTGCGCTTCGTCGAAAAAGAGCACAAGCCGCGGCTTGGCCACGTCGCCTAGTTCAGGCGCGCGCTTGTATAGGTCCGCGAGCAACCATAGCAGCGCGGCGCCATACAGCTCCGGCGCCTGAATCAATCGCTCCGCGGCCAGGATGGACACGAAGCCCGCGCCTTGCGCGTCGCGCCGCTCGAGCCTGGCCACGTCGAAAGCTGGCGCGCCGAAAAAGCAATCCGCCCCGCCATCGGCGCGGAACTTTATCAGCGCTCGCCTTATCGCCTGCAGGCTTGCCTTCGTCGCCTGAAAGCCATGTGGCCTAGCGAGCGCGCGCATCAGGTCATCTAGAGACTCGAGTCGGCCGGCATAGCTGGCGAACATGGCGCCCAGAATGTCGGATTGAACGGCCGTCATCTGCAAGATCCTGGCCAGCAATTCCGCGCCAACGGCGCGCACGCTGGCGCGGATCGGCGCGCCGCGCTCGCCGTAAACGTCTAGGAATTGAACCGGCGCCGCGCGATCGCGGCCGTCTAGCGCCATGCCGGCGAGATCGCCCTTCACGTCGCATAGGAACACGGGAACGCCGATGCGGCTAAAACCTTCGGCCATCGTCGCCACAGTGTAGGTCTTGCCCGTTCCCGTGGCGCCCGCGATCAAGCCATGCCGGTTCGCATAGCGTGCGAGGATCACGGCCGGGCGGGCGCCCTGGCCAAGCGGAATCGAGATCACGGCGAGCGCCTATTCGGCGCCCAGAAAGCCGGACCATGCCTCGCGCGTGGCGTCAGTCGATTCGATCCGCCATGAACGCGAGTCGGTCTTTGCGCCGAGCGTCAGACCAGCATCGGCGAGCGCGGCCTTGGCTTCGGCGAGCGATGGCCAGGACCGCTCGCCGCGAACGTCAATGAACGCCGCGCCAAAGCGCGGGCGATAGACGTTGAACGTCCAATCGTATTCCAGGAACATGGCGTCACGCTCCGAACAAATCGAGCGTGTCAGGGCAACGCACGGGAAGCGCGGCAAGCTCGGCCGCTAGTTCCGGGTTTGCGTCGGCAAAGTCCGCGGCCTTGTCCTCGCGCGCTTCGTCGCGCGAAGCTTCAAACGCTGGCCAGTCGACGGCCGACTCCCATGCTTGGCCAAATCCATTGTCCTCGGAAATGGCGTCATAGAGCGCGAACGCGAACGAGCCGCGCCGTCCGGCGCCGCCGTCTTCAACGTCGCGGATCACCATGACCGCGCCTAGCAGCGTGGCCAGTTCGTTATGATCCCAATCGCGGAACGGCTTTGCCAGCCAAGACTCGAGGTCATTGTCATAGTGCGAAAGGAATCCGTCGTAAGACGTGAAGCGGTCTTCAATCGTTTTCGCGAGCGTCTTGTGACCTTCGGCCTTCGAAATGGCGAAAAGCTCGCGAACCGCGCGCAACGGGATATAGGCGAAAAGTCGATCCGTTCCGAAATTGTACTCGCGCGGTGAGGTCATGGACTCGAACTTAAGTTGAAGATCGATTCCAGTGTATTCGTTAAACGCATATGAGAATGCGTCGACATACACTCTCGCGACCGCGTCATAAGCGATAGAATATTGCGTATGGGCGAAAAGCAGTTCCGCCAGTTCGGATTCGCTTAGCCGCAGTTCAGGCGGAAACGACTCCTCGTAATGCTCGCCACTGTCGCCGTTATAGCCGTTCACTTCGGCATGATATTCAATCCATTGCGACTCCTCGGAGTCGATGGCTTGCGAATAGTCAGAGTCGTAAAAGCCTTGGAACGGGACATTGATAACTAGCTGAACGGGTTTGGTCATTGGCCCGACTCCAGGTCAGAGACCGCTTGCCTCAGCCGGGCGAACCGCGTTCCGTCGAAACCCTGCGCCAGTGCGTCGCGCGCGGCTTCGATCAATTCCTTGATTGGCTCTGGCGTGCGCAAGCGGTCTCGCCGCACCGACTCCGAATCCGCGAACGGCGCGAGCGCGGTCTGCAGGACTCGGATTATGTCATCTGGAATGGTGGCGCCCGGTTCCTTGGAGTCGCGTTCCTCGCGCAGCCAATAGAGCGCTTGTTCGCCAGCTTCGATGACGCTGCAAACGTCGCCGTTGCTAAGCGGATTGGCATTGTTCGCGCCATCGGCGAAGCCGGCTTCGTAACCCCTATCCCATTCAGGATTATGGACGAAGGTCACTTCGTCCATTGCGGCCTGCAGCGCGCCGCTCGCGTCGCGCGCTACCTCATATCGCCCGCCATCTAGCGTGTAGACGATGACTCGCGAGCGCTCGGGTTCAAGGTCGACTCCGTCCGAGTCTGGCGCGACGCGCCAATGGGCGCCGGTCACTTCGTCATGGAAGGAATATGTGGCGACGATAGCCGCGACATGGTCGACCGCTTGCGCCAGGGCAACGGGAGTCAAGTTCGTGTCGTCAGTCATCTGACTAATTCCTGAATGTGCGGGAAAGGGGAGGGCGGACTCAGCGATTCCAAAAGACCAAGACCCGGCCGCCCGTCCGCGCGGTTGAGATGTCGCCACCTAGGACGAAGTCGCGCGCGTAGGACTCGAAGTCGAAATAGCGTTCGACCGTCTCGCGGGCGGCGCCCTCGATTCCAGCGAAGAAGCCGGTTTCGTCGAGGAGGTCGGCGCACCATGCGGCGAGCGTGTCGCCTTCGCCCGCGAAGCGGTCCGCGAGCCAATCCTCGGCGCCATCGGCCAAATCGGCCAAGTCGCGTTGCCGCATTCCGTCGAGCATGATCGACAAGGTCGCGTCGATGTCGTCAGGATCGGGCCATCGCGCCTCGACCGTTTCAAGCAGGCGAGCCGCGTCCGCCAGCGCTTCGGAGGTCGGATATTCGCCTAGCAGTCTGGCGAGCGCGTCCGGCGCCTCATAATCCGCGATCAAGTATTCTTCGGCGCCCGCGATGGGCGAGGCTTTCAGGACTCGGGCGATCGCGTCGGCGTTTTCGTCCGAACCCGTCGAAACTTCCGCCCACTCGCCATGCAAGCGGCCGCAATTGTAGGCCGCTAAGCAGCCAATCCACATTCTCATGACTGTTGCGCCCAATCGGAGTCGACGAGGTCGACGAGGCTCGGAAAGCTGGCCAGCTCCGCGACGCGCTGGCGCCGGTAGACACGGCCGCCCTTGTGAATGGTCGCGGTCGTAATCAGTTGGCAGTCGCCGAACTTGGCGCTGCCTTGGAAATCGCCCCCATGCTCGGCGAGCGCGCCAAGGCAAAGGTCGCGAAGAGTCGGTGCGTCTAGGTAGCGCGCGGACTCGCGAGTGAGATCGAGCGCGAAGGGAATCCATGCGTCCGCGCCAGCCGGCCACCATAACGAGCCGACAAGCGCGCCATGGATTTCGTGGCGAAAGCGGACGGTCATCGTTGAATCGATGCGTCCGCTATGCGCTTTAGCGCGCAACTCCGACATAACTTAATCCCCGCGATCCGAGTCCGGCCGGTCATCGACCGTCGAGAAAAACAGTAATAGCGGCTTTTGATAGAGTCGAATCCTTATTCAAGCTTTCGCGAAGATTCTGCGTTGGTCAAATCTCCGCATGCTCGGCGCGCGCGAATATTCAATTGACGCACGGAATTGCTTCAGGCGCGTTGGCGCTCCGACTCTGGCCTCAGGTGGCAGGGCATTGAGCTTCGCGCGCATGTGAACGGCGCGGCCTGGCGCAGCCTGGCGGGATGTAGGTTTGCTGTTAGTCGCGGTTGCCGCGGCGCCCGGACGCGCGGCTAGTCAGGCGACGCGCCGGCGCCAGCTGTAAACCTGCAGCGCGGATGTCTCTTGCATTGAAAGCCGGACGCGGACCGCTCGAGCATCGCTGTGGCCGTGCGTTCGCGGCCTACGGGTCTGAGCTGTGGGCGCCGTGGCGCGCGGATGCAATTCGGCCGTTCGCTCGGCAGTCGCGCGGAGACTCCGCACGGCCAGCCCAGTCAACGCGAAGTTGAGAAATGCCGCGGGTCCCATCTGGTGCATGTTGCCGGCGGCGGGGGGCGCTGAGCCCCGGCCCTCGGGGGTTTTGAAAACCAATCCTAACAACAAAGCCGACCCCGTCGTTTCGAGCGGCATCGGCGTCCGGACAACCGGACAACCCCTAAAGGGGGGTTGTCCTTGTCTTCCCCGGGAGCGCGACGCTTTGCGGAGAGGACAATCGGTCAGATGTCCGGGACATGTCCGGGCCTGTCCAGCGACTGATCGCGCGTGTTTGGGACCGGCCGAAACCCCCCTGGAAAAACTCTTCGAAAGGAATTCCCGGCATTCCGGGCCGAATTCCTGACCGCGCTGCCCGCGCGGACAGCACGCGACTTGTGCCGGACATGTCCGATCCTGTCCGTGCGCCCGAATTGGCGCGGCGCGTATGCCCGGCGCGCGACCAAGATCCAATGGTGAGGGCTGGCCGATCAACCGGCCCAAGCGCCCATGCTCGCCGGCTTCCTCGACGAGGCCGAGATCGACCTCCTGGCTACATGACCTTCCCGGCGCCCACCGTGCCAAGCTCCACTCCATTAACTCCCTCGAGCGTTTCAAAGGCGATCTCAAGCGCCGGTCCGATATCGTCGGCATCTTCCCAAACGAAGCGGCCATCGTCCGCCTAATCAGCGCCACTCTCCTGGAGCGGAACGATGAATGGGCCGTCCAGCGGTCCCGCTATTTCCCACTAGAAACTATGGCCCAGCCAAGCGAATATCCCGCCGTCAGGCCCCAAACCCTGGCCGCCCGACCGTGCCGGCCGAAGGCGGAGCGCGGTGATCACCCCACCGCAGTTACACCACGTAGCGGGACGTGACTCTTTTAGGAGCATAGAATGCAGCAGCGGGCGGCGAGCGTGTTATCCAGTGCGGGAAGTAAAACAGCAGGTGGATTAGGTCAATATGTCCAAATTGCCTTCGGATTCAACGATCTTCCTGCAATCGGCAATAGTCAGGAGAATCCAGTTCTTTCAATATTTGTCAATACATGCCTCACAATCCGGCCACAGTCAAACGACACGGCCAACTTGTTAATATCGACGTTCGTGTTATTTCACGACAACTGGGCTACTTCTAATCGTGCCGAGTTAGGAGAGTATTTTGGTATAGAGTTCTTTGACGTCAACAGACAATCAATCTGCACGACCAGTACACCAAAATTTAAAATCGACTGCACTCCTGACGTAGAGCCAATATTTCTTGATTTCATAAAGGTCAACCTGGAATCATCCGACATAGTATCCGCGGTTATACATATTTATGAAGATGTCGCATGGTATAGTTGCTCTGGCTAGCTGCTGCGGGATGGTGGCAATTGGCCTATGGAACCGGGCGACCATCGACAAGGTGCGCGATGCCCTGGGGAAGGGGAGCGTTATCGAGTCCGCTATCCAGTCGGATCAAAGGTGCGTGCGGTCATTGTAACAAGCTTGCTTAGGCGGTCAATGTGCTGCGCCCTGATCTGAACAGCGAGCGAGCGCGACTCTCCAGAGCTTGAAAGATTCTTCCATAATGTTCAAGAGCATGTCTCTTTCGAGTGTTTAGACAGTTCAGCAGCTAAACCAATTTCCTCCCGAAAAATATAAGCCAAAGGCACCCGCAGCGTTAAATATTGATGGACTCATTTTCTCCTCAGCATAAAGAGGATAATTGGAATAACTGCACTCAATAGAGAAAATCGGTATAACCCACTGAAATATCACATTAAGTTTAGCATCAAGGAGTTGGCTTGTGAATTGTAGACCTGACCCAGGTGTCGCGGCATTCGTGTAGTTATTAGCAGCGGTAGCTTGGGACGAAAATACGATCTTGGAACTATAGGTGCCGCTTGCATCCATTGATAGTATCAGAACGACTTGCGTCTTAGTCAGATAAACTAACGCTATCCCAGCTGTAGAGCTGATCGTTTTATCCGGAAAATCACCCGCCTTTTCTGAAGTACTTGGGCCGCCCGCTGAATCGTCGACAGCTAGGTTTTCCGATCGACGCGATAACGGAACGATAACCTTAAACGCCGAAGCTTTGAGTCTCGTCGATGCATTCTTTGAGTTTCGCTTTCCCTCTGACATCCTGATATTCCCTCTATCTGCGGAAACGATGCGACCCAGAAACTTGCGAAGCGGAACCTTCGCCTAACTCACCCTGCAACTCGGCGAACCCCCTAGTTTGGCTATTTGTGGCAGACCTTGTCCATAGAGATGCAGGAGTGCCCGCACGCTTGGCGCACGAGTTGCTGACACGTTCCCGCGTCTCCATGTCGAACCTGTCCACTCCTCGAGGCGATTCGACGCCCATCGACTGGCTTATCCGTGACCGGCTCCTCAAACCCGATCCAATTGTCCGCGGCCAACTGGAGGGCCGATAGCAGGTGAGAGGGACGTGTCAGCAGCGGGATTGGCTAGGGAGACACCAACGCCTCCGCGCAACCCCTCAGAAACTCCGCCGAGTAGCGAGGACAAGCAGCCGCGCTCGCGGGGTGGTTCTGGTGTGCCCACATTTCGCCGGCCGCCCGTTCATCGTCGGTGAGGTTCTGATCCTCTGCATCGTCCGGCGTGGTCGCCGGTCGGGGGGCCTCTCCTTGCGCGATGGCTTCCGCGTAGGGTCGCCCCGGGCTCGCCCGATGGGCCATGCGCGCGAGGATCGACACCATGGCCAGAATGGCTGCCAGAATGACAAGGGAGCGTCCTAGGAGACCTTTACGCTCGATCCGCACGTAATGCGCCTGCCTAGGCGCGAGCCTACTTGTGACAGACCTTGTCCATCGCGATGCATGAGTGTCCGCAGGGCTTGCCCTTCGTGCAGTGAGGCGCGCCAGGAGTCGACGAGACCGCAAGGGTGCCGCCCTTGTTGTTCACAGCCAGGGGGGTCCCCTTTGCATTGACGGCCAGCGATTGGGCCGCCGGTTTGGCACTGGCTGCGGCAACGGCCGGGCACCTGATGACGTGCCCCTTGGCGTTGTGGCATCGCGTAGGCTGTGCCGTCGTCATGCCCTTTGCGGGCGCGGTCTTCGCATCGGCGATGGACGTAAAAGCTAGAGCCGCGATGGCGGCGAGGATCAAGGTCTTGCGCATGTGTTTTCCCTCCCTCGGGGGCGAGGGACAGTCGCTCAAGCGTGACCGAGGCGCAAGGCGGTAGCCAACGCCCGAGTTGTCGGGCAATGTCGTGGGGCATAGCGTCGGCGGCCCTGGCGCAGGGGCGGACACGTGGACGAGATCGAGCAACGCCTGGCAGCCATCGAGCTGGTGCTGATCGAGCTGATCCCCTGGCTCGATCCGGGTGCCATTGAGGACGCGGCGGCTTCGATCCGCGCGGGTCTGACGGCCCAAGTTTGCGGCGATGAACGCACGATCCGCCTTCAGGCAATCTCGATCATCGAGGAAGGCCGCCAGCGGTTCGCGGCCCACACGCTGGCGCCGCGAACGACCGGCCACATTTCGTAATGGCATTTCCAATCCTGTTCGAGGACGACACGCATACCGCCGCCGAAGGTCCGTATCCTCGTCTTATGAAAACGCGGAAGTGGCTCTACGTGGGTGCCATAACGGTTGTCTGCTTTTGCCACGGTTGGGTAGATCTAAGCGCCTTGGGCAAAAGGACAGAATTCATTAAACTCCCTCAAGGGGCCGTATTGGCAGGTGCCGTTTCAATGACCAGCTATTTCGGTCTTATATTTTTCTTATTACTATCACAGTATCTACTTAACATAAGGCAAATAATGTCGAGCAGAATAGTGATAAAGGAAAATCTTCAAATTAGCGAACTGAATTCAGAGATAGAGCAACACATAGGAGACTTAGATCGTCTGCGTGGCGAATTGGATAAGCATCGAATTACTCTCTCGTCGACAGAAAGCATGATAAAGTCCGATAAATTTGATCAGTCATTGATGAATAGCGCCCAGCATATGTTGAAGCAGAGCCGAGATGAGGTTGCCATATGGACAAATCGTGTGCGAGTCACCGAAAACCAAATTGAGACGATCCATAGAAAAATGACAAATCTATCAAGGGGAGATTTCTACAATAGGTCCGTAATGTATATAACCGAATCATCGATAGACATAATTCGGCTTAGCCTTCCAATTCTGGCGGTCATTATCGCATTATTTGATCTATCGAAAAGTGGGTGGTCTTTCAGCCTTAGCGGAATGTGACATCACGACCTTCCTCCCCTCGCGCCGATCCCACGCAACGCTCGCCGCATCCTGGCGCGCGCCATCTTAGCGAAAATGGGGGCGGCGAGGTTCGCACCACGCAATGTCGATGATCGACTTGCTAAAGGCATTACGCGCTCGCCCCCAATCCCCGCGTGGGGACCTTCCGGGTCCTGAAGCTGTTTTTGGTCGATTGTGGCGAGGCTTGAGGCGACGCGACGATCAACTGGCGCCCTTCGACCAACGGCCTCCAGTGGGGAGGGGCCATGTGTCATATCGCGCTTGGCCAATCGGCGAACGTCGACCCGATCCTCGCCAGTACGACCTAAACGGCCTCAGGGCTCCAGCGGAAGTCTGTGTCGGTCAGCCACATACGATGCAGGATGACCGCAAGGCGTCTGGCCACCGCGACAATGGCCTTGTTGCGTCCGCTGCGGGACGCGACGGCCGCGCCCCAGGCACCGAGCCAGCAAGGCCGCGAACGCCGTCGAAATTGAGTGCTCGCCGCAACGTAGAGAGCTGAGCGAACGAGCACGTCGCCGCGTCTGGTGATTGACCCTCTTCGATCGTGCTCGCCAGATTGGTTCGACCTTGGTGTCAAACCGAAATGCGCGGCCACGTCGCGTGATCGGCGAAACCGATTTGGCTCGTCTACCCCTGCGCGGAAGGCGAGCGCGCCGAGCGGCCCAATGCCTGGCGCCGTCATGAGCCGACGGCAGACTGGATCGGCGTGAGCGAGACCGCCGAGAAACAAGTCAAGCGCGCCGATTTCATCGTGCAACGATTTCCACACCTTGATAAGCGGCGCGATTGCCGCATCGACATGTAGGTCGCCGCCCACCGATTGCCGGACCCTGCGTTCGTAGGTTGTTCGCGCGCCGCCCGAACTGAGCTTGGCGCCGAATACCAGCAACGTCCCTCTGATGACGTTTTCAATGTCGATCCGCTTGATCCGCAGGACCTTGCGCACCGTGAGGACCGCGCGGATACGCTGGCTTTCGATGGTCTTGATGTGGACCGTTTTATAGACGCCAGCGCGCATGATCTCGGCGATCCCTCGCGCATCGTTGCGGTCGGTCTTGTTCGCCCTGGCCGCCTTGAGAACGGCGCTTGAATGTCGGGTTTCGATGCAGATGATCGGCAGTCCGGCCCGCGCGAGACCCACATAGAGCCACGGCGCCAAAGACCAGGACTCCATGCCTACCCTCGCATATCGCCGGCCCTCCACGCGCAGGAAGGCGACAATGGCCTTGGGGTCGCTGTCGACGACGCCTTCTTTGGCGACGTTACCCTCGCCGTCCAACACGCAGATCTTGGTCGTGCGCTTTGATGCGTCCAATCCAACAAAGTAGGGCATGGTCATTCTCCGGCGCCGTGAGCCCCGGGATGGTGGCCCGAGGGCGCGGTCGAACGATGCGCTCCAGCGCAGGCTGCGGCCAAGTCAATCGAGCACTCCCGGGGAGATCGATTAGGTCCTGCCGCTTCCGAAGGCCATCCTGGTAATCCTGGATTGAAACCTTAAGCCATGGTTCCGTCGCGCTGACGGGGAGGGCCGACCAGTGATTCCCGACTATCAAACACTCATGCTGCCGCTCCTGAGACTCGCGGCCGAAGGCGAAACGCGCGTGCCCGACGCGTCGGATCGGCTAGCGGAGGAATTTGGACTAACGCCAGCTGAGCGCGATCAACTCTTAGCCAGTGGACGGCAGCGCCTCCTGCACAACCGGGTCCATTGGGCCAAATTCTACATGAGCAAGGCGGGGTTGCTCGCGTCGCCCCGGCGCGGCGTGTTCACGATAACCGACGCTGGCCGCAAGATGCTGGCGGAGACCCCGGACCGGATCGACGTGACTCGCCTCCTCGCGATCCCCAGCTTCGCCGAGTTTTACAAACGCGAAGCATCCGAGCGGCCCGCGTCACCAGCTTCGCCGTCACTTGGTAGTCCGGACGCCGTCCGAACAACGCCGGAAGAGCAGATTGAGGCCGCATATGCGGCGATTCACGCGACGCTGAGGGATGAGTTGATCCAGCGAATCCTGCAGAATAGTCCGAGTTTCTTCGAGGGGGTGATCGTCGATCTCCTGGTCGGGATGGGATACGGCGGATCGCGCCGCGACGCGGCCTTGAAGCTCGGCCGATCTGGGGACGGTGGCGTCGATGGCGTAATCAGCGAAGATCGGCTTGGTCTGGACCGCGTCTACGTTCAGGCCAAACGCTATGGCGCGGGCAGCGTCGTTGGACGGCCTGACGTTCAAGGCTTTGTCGGCAGTTTGGTCGGACTAGGCGCCTCCAAGGGCGTCTTCGTCACCACCTCGACCTTCACCGCGCAGGCTACCGAGTTTGTGCGACATCTGAGTCAGCGAGTCGTCCTGATCAACGGCTTGGAACTCGCAGATCTGATGATCGAGCACGGCATCGGTGTGCGCACTAATCGGGCGCTTGAATTCAAGCGACTGGACGAAGACTTCTTCGCCGAAGAATAGTTAGCGTGATGTGTGTGGTGGTGGGCACGGTTGCACCACGCGCTTCGCGCGCTCACTCTACGCTGCGGACACAATTCCAGGTCGTGATACGAGCAGGCACGCCGGCAACGTAAGGTTGGGCTGCAACGCGCAAGCGAGCGAGAATCGATACGGAGCTAACCTCGCAGCGGGGCCTGCCCGACCATTGGGCCGCGGTTCGGAAACGCAGATAGTCGTTAGGCGATAGGACGAAATCACGGCGCCGGAAGGTTCCAAGGTCCGAAGTCAGGTCCATCACGGAGACAGTCCTTGTGGCGTCCATGAGCATGACTCTGGTGAATCCACTCGCAGTCCGCTCGTATGGGGTGCGGCCGTTCACGCATGCAGACGCCGTCTCAATGCCAAAGTCGTTTGTTTCGGACTCTGGCAGCGGGTTGAAGCTCTGAGTGGTCGCGAGCATGCAGGCAAGATGCACAATCTGTGGCGACGAGACCGCTGAAGCCGGCTGAACTGTTGTCGTATTCAGTGCTGTGTCGTCGGCATTTGGCGGGTTGGCCGCCACTGCAGATGGCTGGGACTGACTGGCGTTCGCTGGCGGAGGCATCCGCACACCATGAAAGATCGCCATCACTCCAACGAGCGCCGCTATCGCGCCCGATACGGCCAAAGTGAAGCCCGGCATGCCGGTAGACCTAACGGGCTCGGGAATCCCCTCAGCGGCCGATAATTGACTGTTAGGCGCGCGCGCGACGCGCCGCCGAAAACGCCACCAGACGGTCAGGCTAACGATTGCCAGCACAAGCGCCAACGCGACCATTTCGACTATCTGGCTGAGGTGCGCGGCCAGGAACGCGGCGGAGGTTGGCGGTGCAGGATGGGCCAGTGCAACTCGCGCTGCCGCCAGCTCAGCTTGGGTTTGAGCGAGTTGTTGGTCTACCGCACTGGTAGGCGCGCAGGGTGCCAGGTCCTCTTTGAACGCCACGCCGTTTCCACGCAGGAACTGTCTCAGAGCGTCAACGCCGATGGCGATGTTGAGATCTGACGGCACATTTACGTCACCGCTGCTATCAATCGTGGCCCTGCCGGCCCAGGCATCGACCCCCACCACGCGCCCGCATTCGTCGACCAAGGGGCCGCCGCTGCTTCCTGGACTAGTCGGCGCCGTGTGGAACAGACTCGGCAACGCCGTCCCGTTCGGAAGCCTGTTGCCAACGTGTGAAACGTTGCCGACTGTTGCCGTTGGCTCGCTTGGAGCGACGATCTCGTCCGCCGTGCAGCCCAGCGCCAGGCAGGTCACCCCCGGATACCCTACTGCGCGGACCACCGCTGTTTGACTTATGCTCGCGGGTCCAAGTGTGAGTGGTTGAAGGCTTGAAGCGGGCACCTCAACGAGGGCCAAATCTGCCTCGGGCCATGAGACAGTAAGTGTTCCCGTCAGGCGCGGAATAGAAGCCGACTCGGCGGTCACAACAATTGACTCGTCGTCGCGGCCAACCGCATCTGACACGACGTGAAAGTTGGTCACAATCGTTCCGGGCGCGACCACAAAGCCGCTACCTGACGACTCCAGGTGATTACCCTGGTCATCGGTTCGGACGATTGAAATTCTGACGACCGAATTCTCAGAAGTGCTAAGATATTCTTGTTCTGTCGTCGCTTGTGCAGTTTGGACCGCCGAAAATATTATGACGATAGACGAGAATACACTAACAGCGGATTTTCGTCTCATGATCAGCCGGGGTGGTACACGCGAGGGACATTCTTGCGTGATCTTGCGGGAGGCTGAGGCGATGCCAACGAACCATTCCCCATGAGTCCGTCGCCGAGCTTTTCGGGATCAAAACCCTTCAGATCAAGAGCCCACGTCGGCCTGGCGCCACTCTCGGCGCAGACAAAATCCATTTGTTCAGCGCCGATGGTCTCTGGCGCAACGAAGGTCATGGAAGGATAAGGTGAGTTCGCGCTATTTATGACGTTTCCTTCAATATCATAGTCTAACTCGGACAATATACCCAATTGGCGGTTCTGGCAGTCGAATTCATAAAATACCTTCGACGAGTATACACGGTTCGCTGGGGGCGGTATCTTACGATAGAAAATATCAACCCACGCCCGCCTAAGAGTATCAACTTGCTGTATGCTTTTTTCGTCCACAAAGGTCACTATGCGAACGGGCGTGCCGGCAGTCGCAACCAGCCACCACTCAGCGGATTCGGCGTCTGCGGACGTTACACACAACGACAAGAAACTGGCGGCCCATACGCATCGCCGCAGGAGTTGCCGTTGATCTATTGGAGCCATGACGCCACCCCTCCATGATGCGAACAGGTCCCCCGATGGTGTTCGCTGAAGCTGTAAGTTCCGTCGCGGCAATGGGCAGTCGCGCCCTGAGGAACATGGTTGGAATTGACGGGCCGATGCACGCGGTGGCCATTGACGTTAGTGTAGTAGTCAGTGGTAGCGGTGCAGGGGGTGACGAAGGCGAGTAACGCTAGGGCAGCGAGCGCTGCACGCGCGACGGTCAGCATGGTGCCACCTTCACGGACCCGTCAGGTCGCGAAACCATTCCGCAGTTTGGGTGAGCTGGCGCGGCAGTCGGTGTAAGGGATGTTGCTGCCCTGGTCGTGGGCTGAGCGCCCGAAGCAAGTGCGCTACCAGGGGCATCTGTTTGAGGAGCTGGTGCCGCTTGGCCGGCCGCCGTTGCCGGATCATCGGGTAAGTATCTGACGACGATGTATCGAGACTCGTGCGCCTTTACAGGCATGGCGAACGAGCTTCCAAATGCACTGCCCCAGCCTCGGCCGCCGGTCGCATATGCGCTGCCGAATCCGGTCGCGCCAATCACGTCATCGTCTTGGGCTTGCAGTATTACGGCATCGCCACCCGCCGCCTTAGCTGTCTTCGCGATATCGTTTTCCAACCCCGACATTCGGATCATGCCATAGAGACCCGTTTTCATTCGCCTGTCGGTGATGACGCCGAGAACCTGGAACCGGTGGGGCGGATCTCCGTCGAACCAGAAGTCGACTCCCTCGACGGTCTTTCTTTCACCGCCTTGCCCGTCGTGGATGGCGTTCCGCCCTTCGTATGGCAGGAACTCCGGGCGCGCAGAGAGCACGCTCGGGGACAGGACCGCAACAGCGATGCACATTGCTGCGCCTAGTCGAATTACCGGTCTCATGTCATCGCGCCCCCACGCCACCACGTCTTTGAGGCAACCAATCAAGTCACTGAAACGGGGGCGAGTCGAGTGCGTCTTGGCGTCGCGCTCGCCCTTCAGCTTGGAGGGCTAGCGGCTCGAAAGGGCCGAGCGCCGCTTGACGCGAGAGTTCCTGATATGTTCCCATGCGGCCCATGCCGACCCTGGCCAACCCGCGAGGCGATGCGGCGCCCATTGGCTGGCTTGTCCTCGACGGCCTCCTCCAGCCCGATCCAACAGTCCGCGGCCACTTGGCGCGCGGGCAGCAGGTGCGGGGGACATGTCAGCAGCGCGACTGCCGGCGGCGGTGCGACTTGGACCTCGACCGTCTGATCGCCCGTGGCTTTGGTTCGCTGTCCGTGACGGCCGCCTGCGGCTTCCTGAAATGCCAGAACTTGGTCGGCTGCGGGCTCGAGTTCCATTCTGACCGGAACGTCGGCCTGCCGCTCACGGCGCTTCTCGGCCGCTCGCATGTGAAGGTCCGGATCAAGTGCGGCAGCTGCGGATTCTTCCGCGTCACATCACCGGATACCGTGGTGGCCAAGATCCGCGCCGACGATAAGACCGCGACGGACACCCTGCTCATCTCGGACATCGCCGGTCGGATCAAAGGTGCCTGCGGCCAGTGCAAGAAGCGCGCCTGGGCGGTCGACGTGTTGTGGCCCGATCCAAACAGCGAGGGGACGCGGCGCGGACTCTAATGGCGATGAAGAAAATCAACGGCCAATGCCGAGGGACAAAGTTGTCCCACCCGGCGATTCCCGCCGGCGGAGGAACCACATGCGACGCGTTCGGGATGACAGCATTCCCCTGCATCGACTCTCAAGATGGCTGGATGAGCGTCAGTATGCGGCGGCGAACAACGGGCGCGACGGCATTTCGATGCCGACGGCAACGGCTTACTTTGCCGTAGAGAGGCGCCTCAATGGAATCATGTTGTCCGTCGTGACGACATATCGCGATATAGACTAGATCCGCGCGTTACAGCGGCGACGCGAGGTTAGATCGTAATGAAATGCAGTTCGCCTCGCGTGTTTGCGGGCAGGAAATTCAAGCCTCGCGGAATTGGACGCCCCAATTTGCGAAGACGATTCACCTCATCGCGCAGCGCAGGCATGAAAAGTCGGATGGCGTCGTCGCGGGTCCACGAGAAGGTTGCCGGTAGTTGGAAATATGGTGCCAGAGCCTTGAATCCTGCCCCTTCAACATCGGTGTAGATGCCAATTCGACTCACTATCGTCTCCCAATCTTAGCCTAGCATCTGAGTTTATAAGAAAGGGATGCTGCGGACAAATCGCAATAGAGGTCAGCGAGAATCCGCCGTGCAGCTGTAGTGATCGATCTCGTCGAAGCGAACGCCCTGGACCATGAGGTCATTGCTGCCCTCGGAGCCTGCGCCGAGATCGGTCATGTTGGTCATCGCGTGCGCCAGCAGCGTGTTGTCCTTCCCGTAGAAGGCGCAATCGGCTTCGGCATAGCTCAACGCTTCGGCGGTGTTGTTGTGGATCACCAGGGGGAAAATCAGAAATTCACCTTCCTCCCGAGCGCGGCCCAGCGTGATCGTGAGCGCGCCAGCGGAACTCGGCGATGATGCGCCGGCGTTAGGCCCTGCGACCGATGTGGCGCCAGCCGGGGGTATCGGGGTCCCGCTTGAGGTCGACGCGGATTGCGAGGCCGCTAGGAAATAGCCGGCGAGGAGGCCGACCAGACCCCCGACGAGAAGTCCGGGCAGAAAGCGGTCCTTCGCAGGCCGCGGCGCCGCAGGCTGAGCCGATGTGTCCGCCATACCCCCTCCGGCCGCTCCGCTCGGAGCGCATGGGGGCAGCGTCGCGCCGTCCCGCTCATATAGCAAGGGGAAGCGCCGACACGCGGAATCGTCCCATAGTTCGCGCGTGGACACTATCCTTGGCATCGGCGCGCTCTTGGCCACTGTCGCGACCCTCGTGGTTGCGTGTCGAACGCTGATGTCGTCCAGGCGCGCCGAGGCATCGCTTGAGAGGGTCGCGGACCTTCAGCAGTCGACAATCGACAGGCTTGACGAGGATCTCGAGCGCCAGAAGGTCGCGCAGCGGCCGAGCATAGTCCTCACGATCGACCATCCGTCCGGCAAGCCGCCGATCGTGAACATCACACAGGCCAGCACGGGCCAACTGCCGAAGTGGACGCTTGCGAGCGCCCGCAGCCTCAATTCAGATCGCGCCCTGCTGCTGAAGGCCGACCTAACGGACAATCCGTTGGGCGACAAGCTCGCCACGCTGCCCTTCAACATTGACTTTCCGAGCCAGGCGGTAAGGGGGCAGCCACTTAGATTCTTCGTGGTCTTCAACGCCGGCCCGTGGGACACGGTCGACGTAGAAGTTCGATTGGAACGCGAGGATGGAGATAGCTTTACGCAGAGGCTGACTGTGCCGGCCGGACCGGCCGAACCATGGGCGCGCAAGTGAATATGGTCACAATCAGGCCGCCGATCTTCAAATATCCTTGCTAGGGCCTCGACTAGGGCCAAATCAGAAAAGATAAGTAAATTCAATAAGAACTGGCGGACGGGGTGGGATTCGAACCCACGGTGGGCGTGAACCCACGGCGGTTTTCAAGACCGCTGCCTTCAACCACTCGGCCACCCGTCCGGCGCCCGCGCTTCTACCAGCGCGCTTAACCTCCTCCAAACCCTTCGCCCCTAGCCTCTCGGCGAATCAAGCGGGGGCGTCGGGGCATGAGCGGACGAGCGGGGAGGGGGCGGACTTGGGCGCGCGCGGCTTTGGCGGCCATGGCCGCCGCCACGCTCGCCGCTTGCGCCGGCGGGCCCAGGCCGGGGCCAGAAGGCTATGGCGCCAACGGGACCATGCGGCCCTACGAGGTCGGCGGGGTGCGCTACACGCCGGCCTATCAGCCCCACTATGACCAGAAGGGGCTCGCCTCCTGGTACGGGCCGCAGTCGCGCTACCATGTCACCGCCGATGGCGAGAAGTTCGACGAACGCGTGGCCAGCGCCGCCCACCGCACCCTGCCGCTGCCATGCATGGTCGAGGTGACCAACCTCGACAACGGCCGCAAGGCGCGCCTGCGGGTCAACGACCGCGGCCCGTTCGCCCGCAACCGCATCCTCGATGTCTCGCGCAAGGCGGCCCAGGAGCTGGGCTTCGGGTCCAGGGGCGTGGCGCGGGTGCGCGTGCGCTATCTGGGGCCTGCCTAGGGCCTGGGTTCCGAGGTCTGGACAAGGCGCCCGAAGCGGACAATGTGCGGCGCCATGGCGCGCGGCTTTTTCATCACCTTGGAAGGCGGGGAGGGGGCGGGGAAGTCCACCCAGGCCGCCCGCCTTGCCGAACGCCTGCGCGCACTTGGCAGGACGGCGGTGACCACGCGCGAGCCGGGCGGTTCGCCCGGCGCCGAGGCCATCCGCGACCTGCTCGTCCACGGTGACGCCGACCGCTGGTCGGCCAGCGCCGAGACCCTGCTGATGTACGCCGCCCGCCAAGACCACGTGGAGCGGGTGATCGCCCCGGCGCTCGCGCGCGGCGCGGTTGTGGTGTGCGACCGCTTCGCCGATTCCACTCGCGCCTACCAGGGGGCCGGCGGCGGGGCGAATGCGACCCTGGTCGAGGCGCTGGAAGCCGACATGCGCCTCACCTGCTGGCCCAACCTCACGCTCGTCTTCGACATCGAGCCGGCCGTCGGTCTGGCTCGCGCCTCGGGCCGGGCGGGGGCGGAAACGCGCTTCGAGGCCAAGGGTCTGGCTTTTCATGAGCGCCTGCGCGCGGCGTTCCTGGCCATCGCCAGCGGAGAGCCGGACCGCTGCCGCCTGAT
>JBOHLC010000268.1:0-3401 GCA_050729395.1 Caulobacteraceae bacterium | reverse complement strand
GCCGAACTTCTCCTTCAGCTTCGGACGGATGCGGCTGCGGTAGTCGCCCTTCAGGCGCGGTTCGTAAGTCTCGGTCTCAGCCATGGATCACCTCGCCGGTGGTCTTGGCGAAGCGCACCTTGGTCTCGCCGTCCATGCGGAAGCCGACGCGGGTCGGCTTGCCGGCTGAATCGACGATGGCGACGTTGGAGACGTGGACGCTGGCTTCCTTGGTCTTGATGCCGCCCTGCGGATCGGCCTGGCTGGGGCGCGTGTGACGGCGCACGAGGTTGAGCCCGCCGACCACCACCCGCTGGGCCTTGGGCATGACCTTGGCGACCTGGCCGGTGCGGCCCTTGTCCTTGCCGGCGAGCAGGATCACCCGATCGCCTTTCCTGATCTTGGCGGCCATCAGAGCACCTCCGGCGCGAGCGAGATGATCTTCATGTGGTTCTTCGCCCGCAGCTCGCGCGGCACCGGGCCGAAGATCCGCGTGCCGATCGGTTCGGCCTGCTTGTTGACGATCACCGCCGCGTTCTTGTCGAAGCGGATCACCGAGCCGTCCTTGCGCTTGATGGCCTGGGAGGTGCGCACCACGATGGCGTTCAGCACCTCGCCTTTTTTGACCCGGCCGCGCGGGATGGCCTCCTTGACCGAGACGATGATCCGGTCGCCGACCGAGGCGTAGCGGCGCTTGGCCCCGCCCAGCACCTTGATGCACATTACCCGCCGGGCGCCGGAATTGTCGGCGACTTCGAGATTGGTCTGCATCTGGATCATTGCGCGGCGCCTTCCTTGGGCAGCACTTCCCAGGTCTTGAGCTTGGATTTGGGCGCGCATTCCACGATGCGGGCGAAATCGCCGGCGTGGTAGGCGTTCTGTTCGTCATGCGCGTGGTACTTCTTGGACCGGCGCACGGTCTTCTTGAGCAGGGGATGCAGGAACGTCCGCTCGACGCGGACGATGACCGTCTTGTCGCCCTTGTCGGACACGACCAGGCCCTCGAGAATTCGCTTAGGCATGAGACTTCGTTTCCTCTAGGCCGCCGGGGCCTTGGCGCGCATGACGGTCTTGATGCGCGCGATGTCGCGCCGCACCACTTCCACGCGGTGGGTTTTCTCCAGCTGGCCGGTGGCCGCCTGGAAGCGCAGGTTGAACTGCTCCTTCTTCAGGCTGAGCAACTGGTCGGTGAGCTGGTCGGCCGTCAGGCGGCGGACGTCATCGATCTTCATTTCAGGCGGCCTCCATCGTGGCGCCCAGGCGGGTGACGATACGCGTCTGAACCGGCAGCTTGGCCGCCCCCAGGCGCAGCGCCTCGCGGGCCACGTCGTCCGGCACGCCGTCGACCTCGAACATGATCCGGCCCGGCGCGACGCGAGCGGCCCAGTACTCGATGGCGCCCTTGCCCTTGCCCATGCGCACCTCGGCCGGCTTGTCGCTCACCGGCACGTCGGGAAAGATGCGGATCCACACCCGCCCCTGGCGCTTCATCTGGCGGGTGATGGCGCGGCGGGCGGCCTCGATCTGGCGCGCAGTGATCCGCTCGGGTTCGACCGACTTCAATCCGTGGGAGCCGAAGTTCAGCGTGAAGCCGGCCTTGGCGGCGCCATGGATCTTGCCCTTGAACTGCTTGCGGTATTTGGTTTTCTTCGGTGACAGCATGACGGCGACCTCTAGGCGTTCGCGGCTTCGCGGCGGTCGCGGCGCGGCGCGCGCTCGGGACGGTCACCGCGGGATTCGCGTCCGCCGCCTTCGCCTGCCGGGCCCGATTCGCTGGAGAGGCGCTTGTCGAGCGCCATCGGGTCGTGCTCTAGCACCTCGCCCTTGAAGATCCACGCCTTGACGCCGATGATGCCGTAGGTCGTCTTGGCCTCGGCGAAGCCGTAGTCGATGTCGGCGCGCAAGGTGTGCCGCGGCACGCGGCCCTCGTGATAGGACTCGGCGCGGGCGATCTCGGCCCCGCCCAGGCGGCCGGACACCTCCACGCGGACGCCCTTGGCGCCCAGGCGCATGGCTGACTGCAACGAGCGCTTCATGGCCCGGCGGAAGGCGATGCGGCGCTCTAGCTGCTGGGCGATGTTCTCGGCCACCAGCTGGGCGTCGGTCTCCGGCTTGCGGATCTCGACGATATTGAGGTGCACCTCGCCCTCGGTCATGGCCGAGAGGTCCTTGCGCAGCTTCTCGATGTCGGCGCCCTTCTTGCCGATGATGACGCCCGGCCGGGCGGCGTAGATGGTCACCCGACAGCGCTTGTGCGGCCGCTCGATGATGATGCGCGACACCCCCGCTTGCGACAGGCGCTTCTTCAGTTCGCGGCGCACGTGCATATCCTCGTGCAGCAGGCGCGCGTACTCAGGCCCGCTCGCGAACCAGCGGCTGTCCCACGTGCGGTTGATGCCGAGCCGAAGACCGACCGGATTGACTTTCTGGCCCATCAGGCGGCCTCGCCCAGTTCGCGGACCACGATGGTGATCTCGGAGAACGGCTTTTCGATTCTCGACGACCGGCCGCGGGCCCGGGCGGAAAAACGCTTCATCGTCAGGTTCTTGCCTACAAAGGCCTCGGCCACGACGAGATTGTCGATATCGAGGCTGTGATTGTTCTCGGCGTTGGAGATCGCCGAATAGAGCGCCTTGCGCACATCGACGGCGATGCGCTTGGGGCTGAACTGCAGTTCGTTCAGGGCCCGTTGGACCTTCAGGCCACGGATGGACTGGGCGACCAGATTGAGCTTGCGCGCGCCGGTGCGCAGCGAGCGCACCTTGGCCATCGCCTCGACCGGCTTCAGACGCCGCGTCTTCGCTTTCTTGCTCATCCTACTTCCTCTTGGCCTTCTTGTCGGCGGCGTGGCCGGGGAAGTAGCGGGTCGGGGCGAACTCGCCGAACTTCATGCCGACCATGTCCTCGCCGACCAGCACCGGTACGTGCTTCTGGCCATTGTGCACGGCGAAGGTCAGACCAACGAACTGTGGCATGATGGTCGAGCGCCGCGACCAGGTCTTGATCACTTCCTTGCGGCCCGAGCCTTGCACCGCTTCCGCCTTCTTGAGCAGATAGCCGTCGACGAACGGGCCCTTCCATACCGAACGGGTCATGGCTTAGCGCGCCTTCTTCGCGTGGCGGCTGCGGATGATGAACTTGTCCGTAGCCTTGTTGGATCTGGTCTTGCGCCCCTTGGTCGGCTGGCCCCATGGGGTTACCGGGTGGCGGCCGCCGGAGGAGCGGCCCTCGCCGCCGCCATGCGGGTGATCGATCGGATTCATGGCCACGCCGCGCACGTGCGGGCGGCGGCCCTGGTTGCGGACGCGGCCCGCCTTGCCGAGGACCTCGTTCATGTGGTCGGGGTTGGAGACGGCGCCGACGGTGGCCAGGCAGCTGTCGAGCACCATGCGCAGCTCGCCGGAGCCGAGGCGAACCTGCGC
>JBOHLC010000267.1:0-8857 GCA_050729395.1 Caulobacteraceae bacterium | reverse complement strand
GACCACGGCGGTCGCTTCGTCAGCGCGCGGACGATCGACCTCGACCGTCTGGAGACGGTCGGCGTCGCCGAAGGTGTCGAACCTGGCCGCTTTCACGATCCGCCCATGCTCATTCCACGGGACGCGGGTATCCCACGCGGCCCTCTTCGCACTCGAGGTCGGCTCGGCGCCAATGGCCGAGGTCGGCGGCGGCTACATAGGTGCTCTGAAGGAAGGACAGCAGGGCCTCGTCGGGGTCGCGGGCGGTCCTGACCGCCTCGTAGGGCAGCAGGAATTCTCCGAGGCCGGCGTCGAAGCGGGCGCTCGACGGGCTGACCGAAGCGGCGGCGAAGCCGTCGGGCGCGGGATAGGCGTAGGCATAGAAGCACGGCTCGTCGATCCCGCTTCCGCCAGGCCAGAAGCCGGCGCTGGAGACCTCATGCGAATAGGCTTCGCGGGCCACCGCGTCGGGCAGATGCGGGACGCCCCCAGGATGGGCCGGCGCGCGGCGGCCGGAGAACCGCGTGACCGCGAGGTCGAAACTTCCCCAGAAGAAATGCACGGGACTGTTCTTGCCCAGGAATCGCGAGCGAAACCGGTTGAACACGCGGTCAGCCCGGACCAGCGCGCGCCAGAAATCGCGCGCCACGGCCGGATCGTAGGGGCGCGGCGCGAGGTCCCGATCGAACGGGATCGGATCGGGCAGTTCGTTGGGAACGGCGCTTATGCGCGTGGGTACGCCAAGCGCCGCCAGGGAACCCAGCACTTCGGCGTGAAAGTCGGCCACGCTCCGCGAAGCGAGCGCCACCTTTCGCGCGCCACCGTCGGCGACCCGTATGACGAGCCGGCGCGCGATGAAGTCGAACTCCATGTCCAGGCCGTTGTCGCCGCCAGGGATGAGCGAGGTGGCCAGGCCGCGCGCCGAGACATAGAGCGGCACATGCCAGGAATGATTGAGCCACGGCGTGCGCGCCAGTCGGACCTTGCCGACGATCTGCGTCCACAGCCGCAACGTCTCGGTCGTCGGCCGCAGCGTCGCGTAGGGCAGTTCGGGCCACGCCTCGACCATCACCCCCCCATATTGGCGCGTTGCGCGAGCGCCGCCACCGAGGCCGAGCCGATGGGCCCCTCCTCGTCATGCAGCCAGCATTCGGCGATGGCGACGCCGTCGCTCGCGTGGTGATTGACCACCTCGAAGCCGATCCATTCGCCCGCCGGCGGCCGATGCAGATAGAGCGTCGCGTCGCTGTTGATGTAGGCGAGGCCGCTGGGGCCGGCGTTGGCGAACGGGCTGGCGAAGTCGGCGGCCAGCGCCGCGCGGACGAACGGGGTCAGGGCTTCGCCGCCGATGAGCTCGCGCACCTCGCGCATCCATAGCCTCCTGGGCCCCAGGGCGCCGAACGCGCCGACGATGGGCCGCGTTTCCCACATGCCGCCGAGATCGCCGATCCCCCGCTCGGGACGCGGCAAGCTGTCGGGCGCGGGCGCGTCCCAGGCCGGCGGCGACCACACCTCGCCGACTGGTCTGGCCGTCCGGCGCAGAAGCTGGCAGGTCGCGCGGGCCACCGAGACGCCGCCGCTGATGAACTCGGCGTCGATCACCTTGATGCGGCCGCCCTCGCGCACGGGCCGGACGATGACCTCGGCCGGCGACAGGTCCGGCAGCCGATAGAGATCGACGGTCAGCCGCGCGGGGATGAACTCCGGCGCGCCATGGCGACGCTCGATCTCGCGCGCCAGCAGGCCGATGAGCACCCGCGCGTGCAGAGACGTCGCGCTCCACGGTCCCCGGCTCACGGGCGTGGGCTTGAAGCGATCGCCTTCGCGCAGGAAGAATGGTTCGGCGTTCATGGCGACCTGGACTATAGGACGGCGCGGCGGGAGGCGAGCGCGCCGCGAACCTCGAGGGAGAGGGCGATGAAATACGAAGTGTCGGGAACGGTTATGCAGACCGTGGGCGTCGACCTCGCGCCAGGCGAGACGGTCTATAGCCAGACCGCGTGCATGTCGTGGATGACCGACGCCGTCCACATGCAGACCAACACCGGCGGCGGCCTCTTCGCCGGCTTGAAGCGCAGCCTGACCGGCGGCAGCTTCTTCGTCACCGAATTCACGGGCCAGGCCGCGGGCGCGCACGTGGCCTTCGCCCCGCGCTTTCCAGGCACGATCCTGGTGCGCGCGCTGGCGGCTGGCGAATCGCTCATCTGCCGCAAGGAGACGTTCCTGGCGGCGGAGAAGACGGTGACCTTCGAGCTCGCCTGGCAGAAGCGCATCGGCGCCGGCTTCTTCGGCGGCGCGGGCTTCATCCTTCAGCGCGTCACGGGCCCTGGGACTGTGTTCCTCGACCTTTCCGGCGAAGTGGTGAGCAAGACCCTGGGGGCTGGCGAGCGCCTGTTCGTCCATGCCGGCCACGTCGGGATTCATGACCCGTCCGTGTCGTTCGACATCCAGATGGTGCCGGGCTTCGGCAACATATTGTTCGGCGGCGAGGGCCTGTTCCTGGCCACGCTCACGGGCCCCGGCCAGGTGCATCTGCAGTCGATGCCGATCATGAACCTCGCCGAGGAAGTCGCCCGCTACCTGCCGCACAACAATCAGAACACCGCCGGCGCGGCGGTCGGCGGCTTGGCCGCCGGCGGGGCCATGGGCGGCATCCTGGGCGGCCTGTTCAACGACAACAACTGACGCCGCAGATGGTGGCGCTCCCCATTGCGTCATCCCGGACGGAGCGCCGAAGGCGTGGAGATCCGGGACCTAGGGTGGCCGAGCGCCGACCGCGAAGCCGCGCGATGGAGGCGGCGGGGTCCGCGCTTGATCTTCTGGGTCCCGGCTCTCCAGCCTGCTTCGCAGGCTTGCGGCCGGGATGACGGCGCGCGTGCCAGGCGGCATCCGCATCGGCGTCGATTTCGGCGGCAGCAAGATCGAGGCGGCGGCGCTCGGCGCGGACGGCGCCTGCGTGGCCCGCCGGCGCGTGGCCAATCCGAAGAGCTACGAGGCCGCCATCGCCGCGGTCGTCGGTCTGGTCGCCGAGATCGAGGGCGAGGCCGGCGGCGCGGGATCGGTGGGCGTCGGCGCGCCGGGCTCGGTCTCGCCGGTCAGCGGGGCGATGCGCAACGCCAATTCCACCTGGCTCAACGGCCGTACGTTCCGCGAGGACCTGGAAGGCGCGCTCGGCCGGCCGATCCGCCTGGCCAACGACGCCAATTGCCTGGCGCTTTCGGAAGCCGCCGACGGCGCGGCGGCGGGAGCACGGGTCGCGTTCGCGGTCATCCTCGGCACCGGCTGCGGCGGCGGCCTTGCGGTGGACGGGCGGCTCATCGAAGGCGCATCCGGCATCGCCGGCGAATGGGGTCACACGCCCCTCCCCTGGCCTGCCTTAAGCGAAGCGCCCGGGCCGGCCTGCTGGTGTGGTCTGAGGGGTTGCCTGGAGACCTGGATCTCCGGCTCGGGCCTGGCGCGCGATCACGCGGCGGCGAGCGGAGCGGAGCTGACGGCCGAGGAGATCGTGGCGGGCGCGCGCGCCGGCGAGACGGCGGCCGTGGCCAGCTTCGAGCGCTATCTCGGCCGCCTCGGCCGGGGCCTGGCCATGATCTGCAACATCCTCGACCCGGACGTCTTCGTCTTCGGCGGCGGCCTCTCCAAGGTTCCGGAAATCTATGAGCGCCTGCCGGCCCTGATCGCGCCGCATGTGTTCGCCGACGGCTGGTTCGGTCGCCTGGCGCCAGCGAGGTGGGGCGACGCCTCGGGCGTGCGCGGCGCGGCCCGGCTGTGGGAGGGGTCATGACGATCGAGGTGCTGCGGGCCGGCGCGCGCGAGGCCAGGCCGTGGAAGAACGGCGGCGGCCTGACCTGGGAGATCGCCGCCGCCCCACCCGGCGCGGATCTCGCCAACTTCGACTGGCGGCTCAGCCTGGCGATGGTCGAGGCCGGCGGTCCGTTCTCCGCCTTCCCGGGCGTGGATCGGGTCATGCTGGTGCTCGACGGGGCGCTGGAGCTGCGCATCGCCGGCGGCGCGCCGCTGAACCTCACCGACACAAGTCCCGCCGCCGAGTTCCCCGGCGACGCCGACGTCGCGGCCATCCAGCCGGCGGCGCCGGTCGCCGACATCAACCTGATGGTCAGGCGCGGGCGCTTCACCGGCGTCATCGAGCGGCGTCGGATCGCCGGCCAGGCGGCGGTGATCTGCCAGGACGTGACCTTCGTCCTTGCCCGCGCCGGCGGCCTCGGCGTGGCCCTGGCCGGTGAGCGGCATGAACTGGACGCTGGCGACGCGGTCCGCGTCGATCATGCCCGAGGCGCCCTCCTGCGCCTCAGACCCGCCGCGCCTGACGAGGTGGTCATCGCCCACGTCAACGCGGTGCGGTAGACGATCTCCGTCAGGTTCAGGCGCTCGGCACAGCCAACGCCCTAGCCCAACGGTCCGCTTACCGGCTGGCCTCGAAAGTGAAGAAACGACCCAACTCGGCTCTTGTAAAGCTCCGCCTCTCGGCGGTGAGGGCTGACCTGACCAAGGTGGATGGGCGGCCACGCGGCGCTGCGATTCGTCCTACGGTGCTACGCCGCTCACCGCGCTTCGAACCAGCGCCGCCGTCCGCTCGTAGGCTGGCAATTGCGAGAAGCCATCCCGGCCACGCTGCCGCCAGTGCCGGTCGATCTCGATCAGGCGACGGAGCAGCGCTCGCAGAAGCATCTGTGCGCCCTCAGGGTCCACGGCGAGGGCGTCAACCAAGTCGGCTTCCGCGTTCCGCCAGGTGAGTGCATCGACGACAACCACCGCCTTCGCGAAGGCCGCCGGCCTCCAGTAGGGCGAGAAGTCGATAACCGCCGGCGCCAGGGGGTCGGCGAAGAGGACGTTCTCGGTAAAGTCGCCATGGATCGCCTGGCTCGGCGCCGAAACCTGCCCGCGGAGCGGTGTGAGCGGGACCAGCAAGGGCGCCAGACGCGGGTCGACGTCGATCGGGCCGTCGCTCCAGGCCAGCCGGTCAGCCACGGCCCACGGGTCAGTCCGCCGGCGCACAAACGCAGGCTCCGGGAGATGCGCCAGCGCACGGTGGAAGGCGTCGCAAGCCATGAGCGTCTCCGACCAGCGATCGCGGGCGTGTGCGCCGGCCACGAAGGTCTGCGCGGTCCATCCGCCGACGATCCAGTCACCGGCGCGGGTGCGGAACGGCCGCGGAACTCGAAAGCCGGTATCGCGGACGGTCTCCAAGACATCGGCGACCCATGCCGCTTCGTCCGTGTCATCCGCACGTTTCAGCACCGCGTCGCCCACGCGCCAAGTCTCACCTTGGCCACCCGCCAGCCGCTGCGGCGTGCCGCTCAGCCCGAATGCCGCGATCACCTCATTGGGCGGCGCCTGCTCCATCGCACCCAGGCTTAGCCTTTCGCCGGAAGCGCCTTGAGGCGGACTTCCCGTGCGGTCCGCTCGCTTCGCGATCTTCTCAGCATGCGACGGCCGCGACATGACCGGCCCGCGCATAGGCCAAAATCTCCGGGTCTCTCGTCACGATCGGCAGGCCTAAGTCGCGCGCCGTTGCGATCAGCAGGCGATCGGCCGGGTCCCCATGCAGAGGAGACGGCAGAAACGAAGACGCGATGGCAATCTGGTCCGTAAGCGGAGCGGAACGGATGCCGGGCGCGGCCATCATCCGGGCAAACCATGTGGCTGGATCTGGCAGGAAGTCCATCGCCCGGCCGGTTTTTTGGCGGCTCAACAGGCCGATTTCCCAGGCGCTGACTGGCGAGACGAACAGACCGTCGGCGTTGGCCGCATAGGTGATGCTGGCCCACGCCCCGTCGGCGAGGGCATCCCGATTGGCGAGCCAGATCACCGCGCAGGTATCCAGCAAAAGCGCCCGCGGCGCGGCACGCGCGGGTCGCCTCATTCGAACAGTTCGCCGCGCTCGGCGTTGAGGGGCTCATCGAGGACCGGCGCGGTGAAGTCGAAGCCAGGGGGCGCGATCACCGAGCCTTCCATGAAGCCATAAAGACGCTGAGCTACGTCCTCGGCCTCGTCCGGAGGGGTCAAGACAGCGACGACCTTGCCGCGCTTGGTCACCGTCACGCGCGTCAATTTGCGCGCGGCCAGGCGATCCAAGATTTCCAGGCAACGCGCCTTGAAATCCGTCGCGGTGAAGGTCTGGGCGGTTTGCATATGGTCACCCGTTTATGACCGGTCATATATAGACGACCACTTTGTGTTCCGCCAGCGCGGTCAGTGGGCGCCGAGGAAGCCGACGCCGTCGGTGATAAAGTGGGCCAGCATGTTGCACCAGATGTCGCGCCGCCAGAGATAGAGGCCGGCCAGGATCACCGCCGCCGGTCCGACGAACAGCAGCTGCACCGGGCCCCAGTAGTTGAGGTGCGCCAGGGTGAAGCCGACCACCGACACGCCGGCGGCGAAGGCGCGGCTCCTGGTCAGCAGCTCCAGCCGCTCGATCGGATAGGCGCGGTAGAGGATCTCCTCGGTGACCGCCGCGCGGGTGACCAGCAGGAAACGGAACCACAGCGGGGTTGCGATGAGGCTCTGGAGGGCGTGGGCGTTGCTCTTCAGGTGCAGGGCCGGAATGACCAGGGCGGCGACAAGGACATAGACGGCGACCAGCAGGATTCCGGCGGCCACGCCCCAGACGAGGGCGGAAACGCGCGGCCGGCGAAAGCCGAGGGAGGTCAGCGGCCGGCGCTCGATGAAAAGCACATAGGCGAGGAGCGCGGCGAGGATGGCCCAGAACACACCCTCGCGGAACAGCATCGAGCCGAGGTCGTCTCCGGGGGCGATCATGCGGCCAAGACCGAGCGGCGGCAGGGCCATGGCGATGACGAGGCCGACGAGGGTGAGGACGATCAGGCGCCGGTTCGCGATCATCGGCGCGATTGCACACCAGGGCGGCGGCCAAGTCCATCCGCGCGTGACGCGCCATCCTTGCGTGACGTGAATGGCGCGGCGAGCTAGCTTGGCCCATGGCCGGCTCGATTCTGATTTCCGGCGCCGGTGTCGCCGGCCCGACACTCGCCTATTGGCTGGCCGAACGGGGCTTCACGCCGACCCTCGTCGAGCGCGCTGGCGCGTTCCGGCGGGGCGGCCACATCCTCGACTTCTGGGGCCTGGGCTTCGACGTCGCCGAGCGCATGGGCCTTTTGCCGACGCTGCGCGCGCGGGGCTACGTCAACGACAACGCCGTGTTCGTCCGCGCCGACGGTAAGCGCTCCAGCGGCTTCGGGGGCGATGTCTTTCGCCGCGCGCTCGGCGACAAGTTCATGAGCCTGCAGCGCGGCGACCTGGCGCGGACGATCTACGACACGCTCGCCGGCCGGGTGGAGACCCTGTTCGGCGAGGAGATCGTCGGCCTCGAGGAGGCGGGCGAGGGCGTGGACGTCGCCTTGCGCAGCGGCGGGCAGCGGCGGTTCGACCTGGTGGTCGGGGCCGACGGTCTGCACTCGGGCGTGAGGACGCTGGCGTTCGGGCCGATGCCGGAACGCTACCTCGGCTTCCACGTCGCCGTGTTCATCAGCGAGGGCTATCCGCGCCGCGACGAGGGGACCTATGTCAGCTTCGCCTCGCCGGGCCGCCAGATCAGCCGCTTCGCGCTCAGGGACGACCGCACCGGCTTCATGCTGGTGTTCGCCAGGGACGCTCCGCCCGACGCCGCGTGCGCCTCGCTGGGCGCGCAGAAGCAGCTGCTCATCGACACCTTCTCGAGCGAGCCTTGGATCGAGTGGCCGGAGATCCGCGCGCGCCTCGAAGCTACGACGGAGCTTTATTACGACGCGGTCAGCCAGATCGAGGCGCCGGCATGGTCCAAGGGGCGCGTGGCGCTGGTCGGCGACGCGGCCTATTGCCCCTCGCTTCTGGCCGGCGAAGGGGCGGCCTTCGCCATGGCCGGGGCCTATATCCTGGCCGGCGAACTGGCGGCGGCGGGCGGCGATCACCGGCGGGCGTTCGCCGCTTACGAAGCGCGGTTCCGGCCGTTCATCGAAGGCAAGCAGAAGTCGGCCAGGGACTTCGCCGCCAGCTTTACGCCCCGGACGCGCTTCGGCCTCGCCATCCGCGACCTCGTTCTCAAGGCCACCGTCTTCCCGCCGGTGGCCGACCTCCTGATGGGCAGCTTCATCAACGACCGCTTCAAGCTGCCGGAGTACGGTTAGGGCGCGGCCGGCGTTGTGTTCTGTTCTCCCCGCAACGCTCCTCGTTTCGTCATCCCGCACGCAGCGAAACGAAGTGGAGCGGAGATGCGGGAGCTAGGGGTTGCCGAGCGCCGAACGTGAAGCTGCGCCGTCGAGGTGGCGAGGTTACACTTGACGCCCTGGGTCCCGGCTCTCCAGCCTGCTTCGCCGGCTTGCGGCCGGGATGACGCAATTTAGCGAGGACGGATTCCGCCGATGCGGCTGGAAGAGAGTTGCTTCACATCCACCCGGCAGCGCGCAGGAGCGGGGCGTGGGTGCGGCTGACGGGGGCGACGAGGCCGCCGGCGAGCCTTGCCTCGCCCGCGCCGCGCCGCCAGGCGACCTTCTCGATGGCGTCGGCCGCCACCCACCATGAGCGGTGTGTGCGGTAGCCGTGCGCGCCGGCCAGCTCGTCCAGGGCCTCGGCGAAGCGGGCGGTGATCAGCTCGTCGCCGGCGTCGGTGTGCACGCGCAGGTAGTGATCCTCGGCCTCGACGGCGATCAGCCGCGCGCAGCGACGCCGGGCCGACAGGCGGCGACGGAAGGTGGCCTCGGCCTCGGGCAGCGGCGGGGCGACGAGGATGCGCGTCTCCACCCGGGTGGGCAGGGAGCGCCAGGTCAAGGCCCGAAGGGCCATCACCGCCAGGCTGATCACCCATACCTGCCACAGCAGCTGCAGAAAGCGCATCGATATCAGCGGCTGGCCGAACATCCTG
>JBOHLC010000266.1:0-1111 GCA_050729395.1 Caulobacteraceae bacterium | reverse complement strand
CCCGGCGATATGTCGGGCGCGCGCTTTCGCATCGGGCGGCTGACTTTCGTCCTTACTTTTAATCTTGCCGCAACTGTTTCTGACTGATACCGAATAAGATTGAACTTCAGTTTCGATATTTCCCATTAAGGCTTGCTTGAGGTCGCTGAAATGCCTCTCCGCACAATCGCCACCTTCGCGATCGCCATTGTTCTGGGCTTGATCGCCGTGGTTCTCATCAATGTTTACATGGGGTCCGCGAAAAAGCCCCAGGTCGCCCAGGTCTCGGGCGCGGGCAACCCGGTGGTGGTCGCCGCCGTGCCGATCGGCCGCGGAACGCCCATACAGCCCGCCCTCCTCAAGGTGGTGAACTTCCCGGCCGGGTCCACGCCCGCCGACGGCTTCACTTCCACCGCCGTGTTCAGCGGAGGCAAGGACACCCAGCGGATCGCGATGAGCAACATCGCGGCCAACGCGCCGGTGCTGTCGAACAACCTGACGCCGCCGGGCGCCAAGCTCGACATGGCCACCGAGATCGATCCGGGCATGCAGGCCGTGACCCTGCGCACCAATGACGTGGCCGGCGTCGGCGGCTTCGTGCTGCCGAACGATCGCGTCGACATTCTCCTGTCCCGCCAGGTCGGCGAGAACAAGAAGCTCGCCGTCACCCAGATCATCGCCCAGAACATTCGCGTGCTCGGGGTCGACCAGCAGGACGACACGGCTCAGAACAAGCCGATCGTAGTCAAGGCGATCACACTCGAGGTGACGCCGGAGCAGGCTCAATCCATCACGCTGGCGCAAAGCGTCGGCGAGGTTTCCCTGGCCCTCCGCCATGTGGAAGACTCCGCGCCGATCGGCCGGCTGGCGACGACGGCGGTGGTCTTCGGCTTCACCGCGCCGCAGCCGCTCGCCCATCGCCGCGCTGGGCCGCGGCTGCCGGTGGTGCATGTGACGCGGGCCACCGACACGACGGAGTATCAACTCAGCGCCCGCTAGAGGCGGGCGCCGCGGGCGTTTTCAAGTACCAAGGGGGTGCACCGGCAATGATGTGTTCAACAGGCCCTGGCCGCCGGCCAGGCGCGGCCAGCCTGGCCGCGCCTCTCTTCGCCGGCGCTCTGTTGTGTTGTGT
>JBOHLC010000265.1:0-3866 GCA_050729395.1 Caulobacteraceae bacterium | reverse complement strand
CACCCGGAGCGGCTCGCGCCGCTCTCGACCTCTCCCGGAGGGAGAGGTGAAGAAGCCGCGAAGCGGCCCTCTCTTTCTTAATCTGTGGCCATCTGCGTCATCTGTGGATCTCTTCTCTTCTCTTCGCTCCCGCAACCACCCCGCCCGCGCCGCGTTGAGCCGTAAGCTCTGGCGCGTTGGGCCGCGCGTTCCTATTTCCGCCGAAGTTCGCCTGACGAGGGGTTCTGGTCATGTCCGACGACGCGCCGGCCCTTAAGACGCGCGAGCGCGCCCCCGCCGCCCCCCGTCTGCTCGAGCGCTTCCGGACGGTCCGCGCCGCCAGCTGCGCCCTGGCCGCGCCGCTCAGCCCGGAGGACCAGCAGACCCAGTCGATGCCCGACGCCAGCCCGGTCAAATGGCACCTGGCCCACACCAGCTGGTTCTTCGAGACCTTCCTCCTGACGCCCTTCCTCGCCGGCTACCGCGCATTCGACGCCAGCTTCGGCTACCTCTTCAACTCCTATTACGAGGCCATGGGCGAGCGGCATCCGCGCCCCGCGCGCGGCATGCTCACCCGCCCGTCGTCGGCCGAAGTCCTGGCCTACCGCGCCCATGTCGACGCCGGCATGGCGCGGCTCCTCTCGTCACGCCTGCCGCGCGAGGCGGCCGACCTCGTCGTCCTCGGCCTCGCGCACGAGGAGCAGCACCAGGAGCTGATCCTGATGGATGTGCTGCACCTCTTCTCCCTCTCGCCGCTCAAGCCGGTCTACGCCCCCGACGCTCCCGATCCCGCGCCCGCCCGCGCGGGCGCCGAGTGGATCGCGGTCCAGGGCGGCCTCATAGAGATCGGCGCCAGGCACGCCACCTTCGCCTTCGACAACGAGACCCCGGCGCACCGCGCGTTCCTCGCGCCCTACCGCATCTCTTCGCGCCTGGTGACCAATGGCGAGTGGCTGGCCTTCATGGCCGACGGCGGCTACCGCCGGTCCGAGTTCTGGCTCTCCGACGGCTGGGCCCTGGTCCAGGCCGAAGGCTGGAACGCGCCGCTCTACTGGGTGGACAGCGGCGACACCTGGCGCACCCTCACCCTGCGCGGGCCGTGCGACGTCGATCCGGACGCGCCGGTCGCCCACGTCAGCTTCTATGAGGCCATGGCCTTCGCCGCCTGGGCCGGCAAGCGCCTGCCGACCGAGGCCGAGTGGGAGCACGCGGCCAGGACAGGGGGCGCGCGGCTGGCGCAGCTCGACGGCGAGGTCTGGCAGTGGACGGCCAGCGCCTACAGCCCCTATCCCGGCTTCGCCCCGGCCTCCGGCGCGGTCGGCGAATACAACGCCAAGTTCATGGTCGGCCAGATGGTCCTGCGCGGCGGCGCCTGCGTCACCCCCGCCGGCCACGCCCGGGCCACCTATCGCAACTTCTTCTATCCGCATCAGCGCTGGATGTTCGCCGGCCTGCGGCTGGCCGAGGATGCGCCGCGCCTGACGGCGGAGGAGGAGTTCCGCGCCGACGTGGTGACCGGACTCGCCGCCGCGCGCAAGCGCCTGCCGCCCAAGTGGTTCTACGACGCGCGCGGCTCGGCCCTCTTCGAGGAGATCTGCGCCCTGCCGGAATACTATCCCACGCGCCAGGAGAACGAGCTTCTGGAGCGCGTGGCGCCGGAGATCGCCGCCTGGATCGGGGAGGGGGCGACCCTCGTCGAGTTGGGCAGCGGGGCCAGCCTGAAAACGCGTCGGATACTGGACGCCGCTCCGGGCATCCACGCCTATGCGCCGATCGACGTGAGCGAAAGCGCGCTGGCGGAGGCCGCGGCGGCCATCGCCCGGGACTACCCGAACCTGAAGGTGACGCCGATCGTCGCCGACTTCACCCAGCCGACCGACCTGCCGGTGAAGAACGGCCCCATCGCCGTCTTCTTCCCCGGTTCGACCATCGGCAATTTCGCGCCGGACGAGGCGGCCCAGCTGATGGTCCGCGTGCGCGCGGTGCTGGGGGAGGGGGGCGTCTTCATCGTCGGCGTCGACATGGCCAAGGACGCGGCGACCCTCGAGGCGGCCTACAACGACGCGGCCGGCGTCACCGCGGCCTTCAACCTCAACCTTCTGGAACGGATCAACCGCGAGCTGGACGGCGATTTCGACCTAGGCGACTTCGCCCATCGGGCCGTCTGGAATGAACTGGAAGGCCGCATCGAAATGCACCTGCAGGTTCTGCGCTCCCATCGCGCCCACGCGGCCGGCGAGGCGTTCGACTTCGTCGCCGGCGAGACAATCCACACCGAGAACTCTTACAAGTTCTCCGACCCCGCCTTCCGCGCCCTGGCCGCCCGCGCCGGCCTTTCCGTCACCAGACGCTGGCAATCCCCCACCCCCACCATGGCCATCTACCTGCTCGAACCGCTCTCATAGAGAGAAGTCGTGACGCGCCGTGGTTCAATTCCCCTCTCCCTCCGGGAGAGGTCGAGACGCGCCCTTGAGGGCGCGTCCGGGTGAGGGCTTAGCCCCCCGACGGCCTGCGACCGCCGCCTCTGGACGCGGCGCCGCCCTTGCGGCCGGCGTTGGCGGCCAGATCACGATTCTGTGCGAAGCTGCGCTTGTCGCCGGGAACGCTGGCGCCGCCCCGGCGGGCGATCTCCCGCCGACGCTCGGGATCCATGGCCGCGAACCCGCGCCGCGCGGGCTTGCGCTTGGTATCCTTCGACTCTTCCAACATCGAATCTCCTCCTAGCGAAACGTCCAACCCGCTTTAGCCTTAACTGCCAACTTCACTTCGGGTTGCGCTCGGACGTTTCGATCAGGTCGTCGATCTGGCCCCGGAAAGGGCCAGCGGCAGGCGCACCTGGGCGCGCAGGCCTCCCTCCGCGCGCGAGGCCAGGAACACATCGCCGCCGTGTCCCCTGGCGATGGCCCGGACCACGGCCAGGCCCAGGCCGATGCCGCCGGTGTCACGGTTGCGCGAGGTCTCCAGGCGATGGAACGGCTCGAAGGCGCGCTCGATCTGATCCTCGGCGATGCCCGGGCCGTTGTCCTCGATCTCGACCACGGCCATGCCGTCTTCGGTGAACACCCGCCCGCGCGCGGCCGAGCCGAACTTCAGCGCATTGTCCACCAGGTTGACGATCAGGCGGCGCAGGGCCACCGGATCGCCGTCGACGACCACCCGGTCGGACGGCTCGGCCGAGGAATCGGCCCCGGTCTCGGCCGCCTCGTCCATGATCGTCTCCACCAGGGAGGTGATCTCCAGCTTGACCCGCTCGCGCGGCCGGGACGCGTCGCGCACGAAGGCCAGGGTGGCCGAGACCATGGCGTCCATCTGGTCGATGTCGGCCGCCAGCTTGGCCCGCGCCTCCTCCGGCACGGTCTCGATGCGGAAGCGCAGGCGCGTCAGGGGCGTGCGCAGATCGTGGGCGATGGCCCCGATCATCTCGGTCCGGTACTCGACGTAGCGGCGCAGGCGCTGCTGCATCTCGTTGAAGGCGCGCACCGCGGCGGTCACCTCGGCCGAGCCCTGGACATCGAGGCTCGGCGCGGCCGGATCGCGGCCCAGCCGTTCGGCTCCGGCGGCCAGGGCGGCGATGGGCGCGGCCAGGCGGCGGGCGAACCACCAGGCCAGAGGCGAGACGGCGATGGCGGCGATGGCCAGGACCAGCAGCAGGCGCTGCTGCCACGGGTCGATACCGAGCGTCGTCATCGGGGCCACGACCAGCCAGCGGCCGTCACCCTGCCTGACGCCCACGTCGAAGGCGCCCAGCAGCATCGGCGCCTCGTCGAACGCCGGCGGGGCGTGCTGCGGGTCCGGCGAGGCGCCCAGGGCGATGATGCGCGGGCCCGGCTGGGCGATGACGACGCTCGTGGGCGCCAGGCCGAGCACGGCGGCCAGGGCGGCGCGGA
>JBOHLC010000264.1:0-13814 GCA_050729395.1 Caulobacteraceae bacterium | reverse complement strand
GACGAAGCGACCGCCGTGGTCCGCGTCGGGGCCGCCTCGATCAACCCGAGCGACGTCAAGAATCTCGCCGGGGCCATGCGCCAGACGACCTTGCCGCGCACCCCGGGCCGCGACTACGCCGGCGTGGTCGAGTACGGCCCGGGCGAATGGATCGGGGCCGAGGTCTGGGGCACGGGCGGCGATGTCGGCTTCACTCGCGACGGGACCCACGCCCAGTATCTCGCCGTTCCCATCGCCAGCCTGAGGCGCAAGCCGGTGGCGCTGAGCTTCGACGGGGCCGCGTGCGTCGGCGTCAACTACATGGCCGCCTGGTGCGGCCTGATCGAGGCGGCGCACCTTAAAGCCGGCGAGCGCGTGCTGATCGTCGGCGCGGGCGGCGGCGTCGGCGGCGCGGCCTCCCAGATCGCCCGTCATGTCGGGGCGCGGGTGTTCGGCGCCGATCACGGCGAACCGTCCGCCGACGCGCCTGTGCGCGAGATCGCCGAGCATCTCATCGTCGGCGCCTCGGACCTGCGCGCCGCCCTGGCCGACGCGACCGGCGGGCCGCTGGCCGATGTGGTGTTCGATCTCGTGGGCGGGGTGATGTTCAGGACGGCGCTCGCCTGCCTCGCCGCCGGCGGGCGCCTGATCGAGATCAGCGCCGCCGGCCAGCGCGAGGTCAGCTTCGACCTCGTCGACTTCTATCACAACGAGAGCCGGCTCTTCGGCGTCGACACCTTGAAGCGCGACCTGACCGCCTCGGCCAGGGTGCTCGAGGCCCTGGCCCCGGAGTTCGAGTCCGGCGCCTATCGCCCCTCGCCCATCGAAGCCGTGGTCGGCCTTGACGAGGTCCGCGAAGGCTATCGCCGCGTGGCGGCGGGCGCCCGCGGCCGCATCGTCCTGCGGCCTAACAAATAGGATTCTCTTCCCCCCGTATGGTGGGCTCGACGCGCGGCTAACGGTCAACCATCCAAGAATAGCAGGGCGTCAAAGTCGCGCGCGCCGTGCACAATATGGAGGACTTCGATCCGATCCTCGCGGACGCGGTAGAAGATCAGATAATCTCGGTGCACGCGCCGGCGGACCGCGTGCCGTTCGAAGCCGGGAACCAGCGGGAAGGCCAGCGGCGTCGCCGCCAATGCCATCGCCGCTTCCCGCAATTCCTCGATGAAGGAGATCGCTCTTCTCGGACTATCCAATGCGATGAAGTCGCCAATGTCTTCGAGGCCGGTTTCGGCTTCCGGGGTGAGGACAACCTTCACCGCGTCGCGCGATCGGCCGCCATGGCCTCGTATTTGCTCTTCAGACGGTCGAACACCTTATCGGAATCGATCAGCCGCCCCGCGTCCGCCTCGGCCAGGCCGCGCGCCAGCCCCGCATCGACCAGGGCCAGGCGACGCTTCCGCTCCTCCAGCAGGCGCAAGGCATCGCGCACCACTTCGCTGGCGCTGTTGTAACGCCCGCTCTCGAGCTGTTCCTTGACGAATCCCTCGAAATGAGCGCCGAGGGTGTAGCTGCTCGGCATAGGTCTCTCCACGCAACAATATCAGTTTATGATATTGGAAAGCGCCGGCGCGAGCAATCTTCTGCCAGGGCCGGCGCCCAATTCCTGGGCAGGCGCGCATGCTCTCCGCGCGATCACGGTGCGTCGATTTGCGGCGCCGAATTTGACCCCGGTTACGCTTGACCGACTCCGGGCGCGCCGGCCAATGGGAGTTCGGAGCCCGCGCGGCTCTTATCGTGGAGCCCGCATGTCGCCGCACGTCATCCCCCTGCTTTTCAGCACCCCGCTCGACCTGCAGCACGCCGTCATCGCCCTGATGATCGGCATCGCCAGCGGCTTCTTCATCGCCGAGCTGCGCCTTCAACCGCTGCGCCGCCTGATCAGGCGCAAGGCGCCGCGGCCGCCGACCCCCGGCGACGGCCCCTGGGGCTGAGCTAAAGCTCTCCGCTCTTCCCCGCGAAAGTGGGGAACCAGCAGTGTCCAGCCTGGCGCTCTTCTGGCGGGATGAGCGAACCCAGGTAAACACAAGAAACCGGCGCGCCCGCCGAATGGCCGGACGCCCGACGTTCAATTGAGCGAAATCAATGCCGGTCCGCGCCGGGGCCCCAAGGGTCGCGGCCGCAATCCAATCTTGGCCTTTGCGCCGGGCTACGGCCACGTGCGGCCTGGAGCGCCGCTTGGAGATCAGCCATGAAACATGTCGTCATCGTCGCCCATCCGGACGCCGGCAGTTTCAACCTGTCCGTCGCCGGCGCCTATTGCCAGATGGTCCGCGCGCGCGAGCATGAGGTCGTGCTGCGGGATCTCTACCGGATGGGTTTCGATCCGCGCCTTCAGGCAAGCGAGATGCCACGGCCTGGCGGGTTCAAGCCGGCGGAGGATGTCGTCGCCGAGCGCGCCGTTGTTGGCGACGCGGACGTTTTCGCGTTCGTCTATCCGCTGCTGTTCTATAGCCCGCCCGCTATGCTCAAGGGTTATATCGAGCGCGTGTTCGGCATGGGCTTCGGTTTCGGCGCCATCGAGGGCGGGGGAAACGCGCCGTTGCTCACCGGCCGCAAGATGATCAGCTTCACCTCGAGTGGATCGCCACTCGAATGGGTCAGGCAGGAGGGGGCATGGTCAGCGATCCGCAACCTGTTCGATGAGCATTTCGCCAAGGTCTGCGGGCTGACGGTGATCGACCACCTGCATTTCGGCGGGATCACCACGGGCATCAGGCCGGAGGTCGTCCAGGGCCATCTCGCCACGGTGCGCGAGAGGGTGCTCAGAGCCTTTTGAGAGGATCGGGCGGAATCACTGATTTTCGAACGGCGCCACCCACCCAAGGGGGTCGCCGGGCTGAACAACATCGCCGGCCGTGGCGGTCATGGTGAACTTCCCGGGCTTCGGCGAGACGATCTCGTGCAGCGCATCCTCGATTCTGACCTCGGCGAGCGGCTGGCCGCGCTTTACCTCTTGCCCATCGCGAACGCGCCAGCGTTCCAGCAGACCTTCGGGCAGCATGTTCGACGCCCAGAGTTCTTCATTGATCCTGACCCACTGCATCGCGGCCTCCATGGATTGAACTGGGGCGGAGACTAGCCGTCGCATCCCATGCGCGGATTGAGCGGGATCAATGGTCCCTCGACGCCCGTCAGCTGAAAGGAGTCTCTTCAGCGGCCAGCAGTCCCCGCACTGTGTCGAGCAGAGCTGTCGTGAGCAGCGGCTTTCCAACGACCGGAACGCCGGCCGCCGCCGCGTTCGCGAGCACGCCTGGAGTAGGGGTCGTGATCAGCACGGCCGGCAGGCTCACGCCCCGCCGACGCAATCGGTCGATGATCTGGAGTCCATTCAGTCGCGGGAGCTTATAGTCCACGACAAGGCAGGCCAGGTCGGGAAACGCTTCCTCCGCAAGCAGACTTTCTCCGTCGGCATAGGGGCGCACGCAATAGCCATCCACTTCGAAGGCGATTTTCAAGGCGGCGAGAACGGCTGGGTCGTCATCGACGACGAACAGGACTTCGGGGGACTGGGTCATCGTAGCCTCCTGCCGCGGGTCTCCGGGGCTGGAAACAAGCACGGTCGCGCCTCCTCGCTCTTGATCCACGTCAATACGTGGGCGGAATGCCCTACGCCGCTTCTCCGGCGGCGATGGCCATGCGGACGAGTTCGGCGAGGCTGCCGGCCTGCATCTTGCTCATCACATTGGCGCGGTAGATGGCCACGGTCCTGGGGCTGATGCCGAGGTCACGCGCGGTCACCTTGTTGGGCTTGCCGGCCACCAGCGCGCCCAACACCTGCCGCTCGCGCATGGACAAGGTGTCGATCCGCTGACGGATCAGCGAGCGCTGTCCGTTGTCGTCCTGGTCGGCCTCACCCGTCCCGGCCAGAGCCGCCTCGACGGCGTTCAAAATGGCCACGTCGTCGAACGGCTTTTCGATGAAATCCCGCACCCCCGCCTTTATCGCCTCCACCGCCATCGGCACGTCGGCCTGGCCGGTGATCACGATGACCGGCAGCTTCGAGCCGCGTTGGCGCAGGCTGACGCTCATGGCCAGGCCGGTGATGCCGGGCATGCGCACGTCGGTGATGACGCAGCCGGTCTCCTCGCCGGTGAGCGCCTCGAGGAAACGGACGCCGGAGTCGTAGGTTTTCACCTGGTAGCCCGAGATCTCGAGCAGAACGCGCAAGGCGTCTCGCACGGCGTCGTCGTCGTCGACGACATGCACCAATCGCTCACTCATCGCCCGAATCCTCCGGCCCGGCGACCGGAACGGTGAAGCGGAAGATCGAGCCTCCGTCCGGATTCGGCTCGGCCCAGATGCGGCCGCCATGGGCTTCGATGATGGTTCGACAGATGGACAGCCCGACGCCCATGCCCGCGGCGCCCTTGGTTGTGACGAAGGGCTGGAACAGCCGATCGGCGATCGCGGGATCGATGCCCGGCCCGGTGTCGGCCACCGAGATCATGGCCATGCCGTCCTCGCCTGGCTCGGTGCTGATGCGCAGCTCCTGTCTTCCTGAATCCTCCATGGCTTCGAGAGCGTTGCGCACGAGGTTCAGCGCCACCTGCTGCACCTGAACCTTGTCGACGACGACCGAATCGACCGCCTCGCTCCACTTGAAGCGCGAGATGACGCCGCGTTCTCGCGCGCCCGACAGCCCAAGCGCCGCCGCGTCCTCGATCAGCGCCCGCAGGCTCTCTTCGTCCCGCTCGCTCTCTCCGCGGGCGACGAAATTCCTCAGCCGTCGGATGATGTCGCCGGCGCGCAGGGCCTGATCCGCGGCGTTGGAGATGATGGGAATCGCGGGACTTTCCGGATTTTGAGTCGTGAGCAGTCTCTGGCTCGCGCGCAGGTAGGACGATATCGCCGACAGAGGCTGGTTGAGTTCGTGCGCCAGACCGCTGGCCATTTCGCCCATGTCGGACAGACGGGCTATATGAACCAGCTCTGACTGCAGAGCCTGGAGGCGCGTCTCCGCGGTCTGGCGCTCGGTCAGGTCCTGCAGGAAGCCGGTGAAGAACCTGTGATCGCCGGAGAGCGCTTCACCGACAAACAGCTCCGCTGGAAAATCCGATCCATCCTTGCGCCGGGCGGTCACCTTGCGCGGAAGGCCGATGATGCGCCGCTCGCTGGTGTCCAGATAGCGCCTGAGGTAGGAGTCGTGTGCTTCGTGGTCCGGCGAAGGCATCAGCATATTGACATTCTGACCCATCACCTCGTCGCGGGGCCATTGGAACATCCGCTCGGCGACCGGGCTGTAGGACTGGATCGCGCCCTTCTCGTCGATGACGATCATGGCGTCGGGGACCGTCTCCAGGATCGATTGCAGATGCGCTTGCCGACCCAGGATGTGTCGATTGAGGGAGACCACGCTCTCCCGGGAGGCGCGCCCCAACCATCCGCCGATGGACAGCGCGATCCCGAGCGCGCCCAGGAAAGCAAGGTCGATCCCGTTGGCCAGATTGGTCCCGTAGCGGACCAGAAACCAGGCGCCGGCCGCCATGGCGAGCGCGGTCGTGGCGAGGCCCGGGGCCATGCCACCGGTGGCGGCGGCCAGAACAATGGCCGGGACGAAGATTATCAGCGCGACGCGGTCGCCGAGCAGGGGGTCGAGCGCCAGCCGGGCGGCGACCGCCAGCGCGGCGAGGAGCGCCCCATAGAGATAGGGCGGCCACGTTCGCTCCGGGCCCGGCGTCGGGACACGTTCGTCCATGTCCTGCCACAGGCGATCCATGCCGGGGTCGTACGAGTGGCGGGGCGCCGCCGCAAGAACCCAGGCTTGGCCGACGTGGAAGGCCTAGGTCATTTGACTTAGTCCATGCATCCGAATTTTCCCGCCACGGGCGCGGCGCTACCCATGGTGCGTCATCGCAAGGAGACGCCCGTGTACATCGAAACCACGAAAGTCGGATCGGCTCAGGTCCATGGCCAGGCCGCGCCGGGGAAGCTGATCGAGATCGCGAACGGCTTGGCCTTGCCCGGCTTTGTCATGACCTTCGATCCGAACGAGGAGATCTTTGGCGAGGAGGAGCCTGCGGACTTCGTCTACAAGGTCGTCTCCGGCGCGGTGCGCACGACGCGGCTGCTCAGTGACGGCCGTCGGCAGATCGGCGCCTTCCACATGGCTGGCGACGTGTTCGGCCTCGAGGCGGGCGAAACTCATCGCTTCTCGGCCGAGGCGATCGCGCCGTCGGAAATCGCCCTGGTGCGCCGCGTCGCGCTCGACCGCGCGGCCGATCGCGACACCGCAGCGGCCCGCGAGTTGTGGGCGCTCACCTCGCGCGAACTCGAGGATCTGCAGGATCATATGCTTCTGCTCGGTCGGAAAAACGCCGCCGAGCGGGTCGGCAGTTTCCTGCTCAAGCTCGCCAGGCGCGGCGCGTCGGCAATCATCGAATTGCCGATGTCGCGCGGCGACATCGCCGATCATCTGGGGCTCACCCTGGAGACGGTGTCGCGCACCTTGAGCCAGTTCGCCCGCCAGCAGACGATAAGCCTGCCGAGCGCGCGCCAGGTGGTGGTGCGCAACCCGGCGGCCCTTGGCTACGCCTGATCCGATCGCTCCGACGAACCCTGTTGATGTGGGTCAAGGTCGCCGCCGCGAGACACCCTGAAGTTGGAGAACCTTGCGCCGCCCTGTCCCTGGCGGGGGGCGATTGGAGATTGCCATGAAAGCGCTTGTGTACGACGGACCGGGGGTCAAGGCCTTGAAGGATCGACCCAAGCCCGAGATCAGGGTGCCTGGCGACGCCATCGTCAGGGTGGTCAAGACGACCATCTGCGGCACGGACCTGCATATCCTCAAGGGCGATGTCGCCACCTGCGCCCCGGGGCGGATCCTGGGCCACGAAGGCGTGGGCGTGATCGATTCGGTTGGCGCCGGCGTGACCGCGTTCAAGCCAGGGGACCGGGTCCTGATCTCGTGCATCTCCTCCTGCGGCAAGTGCGACTATTGCCGCCGCGGCATGTATTCCCACTGCACGACCGGCGGCTGGATCCTCGGCAACGAGATAGACGGGACGCAGGCCGAATTCGTCCGCATACCGCACGCGGACACCAGTCTCTATCCGATCGCGGACGGCGCGGACGAAGAGGCCCTGGTGATGCTGAGCGACATCCTGCCCACCGGCTTCGAGTGCGGCGTGCTCAACGGCAAGGTCGCGCCGGGTTCGAGCGTCGCGATCGTCGGGTCCGGGCCGGTCGGCCTGGCCGCCTTGCTGACCGCGCAGCTCTATTCCCCGGCCCAGATCATCGTGATCGACCTCGACGACAATCGTCTCGAGGTCGCCCGTCGGTTCGGGGCCACGGACACGATCAACAGCGCCGACGGCACGGCGGTGGACAAGGTCAAGGCGCTCACAGGCGGGCGCGGCGTCGACACGGCCATCGAGGCGGTCGGCGTGCCGGCGACGTTCGAGCTGTGCGAGGACCTGGTGGACCCAGGCGGCGTCATCGCCAATATCGGCGTGCACGGGGTCAAGGCGGACCTTCACCTCGAGCGCCTTTGGTCACAGAATATCGCCATCACCACCCGGCTGGTCGACGCGGTGACGACGCCCATGCTGCTCAAGACCGTGCTCGCCAAGAAGATCGATCCGACGCGGCTCATCACCCACCACTTCAAGCTGGACCGGGTGATCGACGCCTATGAGACGTTCGGCCACGCCGCCGATACCAAGGCTCTGAAGGTCATCATCGAGGTCTAGGAGGGGCCGATCAGAGGCGCGGTCCTTCCGCCAACGTCTCTCAGCCGTGACACCAGTGGGCGTCGAAACGGCCAAACCGGTTGTTCAGTTCGTATTCCGTGTGACTTACGATCCGTATGCGGTCGACCACGGCGAACGGCCTGGCGTGATTGCCGTACTCGAAACAGCGCTTGGCGATTTCCCAGGTCATGGGGCCGGTGCGCGACGCCTGTACGAGGTCGCAGCTGGCGTGCGGCTGGTGAATCATGACACCGCCGCCAAACCAGGCCTTGGACGCGGACGAGGCGCCGACGCACTCCGCGGATCCGACGACATAGACCCCGCGTCTCAGCGGCAGGGAGCGTGGGCCGGGGGCGGCCAGGGCGCTCAGCGCCAACGCGCCCGCGCCCATCGTCAGCAAGATGGTCATCGGAGTCACGTCGAGGGCGGCAAGCTGAACCGACCGCCGTCAGTGGCGCAGGATGGGAAACCACTGCCAAGCCAGCAGCAGCAGGAATATCACCACCAGGAGCAGGCCGACGCCGGCCCAGAGGAGGGGCGCGACGGATTCGACTTCCTGGCGCTCCACTTCCTTGCGGCTCGGCGGGAGGTCGCCCAGCAGCTCATCGCGCCAAGCTTCGGATGGATTTTGGCGAGATGGATCGGTCGACTGGTTCATGGAGCGCCTCTTGAGGTGACGCCGCATCAAATCGCGCCACCGGCCCCCGCGCCTTGATGCAAATCATTCGACAGCGGCGCCCGAAGCGTCCCATCCTTCCTCGAACGCCTCTCGACCGGCAGGCATGGGAGTGATCATGACCGCCGCGCCCGCTGGATCCAGGAGGCCGACCCTGGGCGCGCTGCTGGCGCGTCTAAAGGAGCATCCCCTGGCCCGGGTGGGGCCAGGTCTGATCACCGGCGTCGCCGACGACGACCCTAGCGGGATCGCCACCTATTCCCAGGCCGGCGCCCAGTTCGGTCTCAACATGCTGTGGACCATGCCGCTGTGCTTCCCGCTGATGGCGGCGATCCAATCCATCTGCGCGCGGATCGGCCGGATCACCGGCAAGGGCCTCGCCGCCAACATCAAGACCGCGTTTCCGCCGATCGTGCTGCGCGCGGTCGTTGTGCTGTTGCTCATCGCCAACACCTTGAACATCGCCGCCGACGTTGCGGCCATGGGCGATGTCTCCCAGCTCGTGACTGGCGTGGATCGTCACCTGATGACGGTGATCTTCGTCACCGTGACCCTGCTCCTGCAGCTCTTCGTGCCCTACCACCGGTACGTAAAGATCCTGAAGTGGCTGACTCTTTCCTTGCTCGCTTACGCCGCGGTGCTGTTCACCGTTCATGTGCCCTGGGGCAAGGTCGCCGTCAGCACCGTGTGGCCGCGGCTGGCGCTGAACGCCTCGACCGCGACGGTGGTGGTCGGCGTGTTCGGCACGACCATCAGCCCCTATCTGTTCTTCTGGCAGGCCTCGGAGGAGGTCGAGGACATGCAGGCCCGCCATGGCGGGCCGCTGACGCTCACCTCGCCCGAGGCGGCGCCGGAGCTGCGCCGCATCCGCTGGGACACCTGGAGCGGCATGCTCTATTCCAACGTTTCCGCCTTCTTCATCATCCTCGCCACCGCGGTCACGCTGCACGTCGCCGGCGTCACCAACATCGAGACTGCGGCCCAGGCGGCCAGCGCCCTGAAGCCGCTGGCCGGCCCCTTCGCCTTCATTCTGTTCGCCCTCGGCATACTGGGCGTCGGCCTGATCGGCGTGCCGGTGCTGGCCGGCTCTGGCGCCTATGCAATGGCCGAGGCGATGGGCTGGAACGAGGGCCTTGAGCGCAGGACGCGCGACGCGCGCGGGTTCTACGGCGTCATCGCGGTCAGCGTTCTGCTGGCCCTGGTCATGCAATACTCACCGATCAGCCCGATGAAGGCTCTGTTCTGGAGCGCGGTCATCAATGGCATGGTCGCCGTGCCGCTCATGTTGGTCGTCGTCGTCCTGGTCTCGAAGCGATCGGTCATGGGGCCCTACACCGCCAGTCGTTCGCTGATCGCACTGGGATGGATCGGAACGGCGATCATGGCTGCGGCGGCCGCCATGATGTTCCTGCCGAAGTAGGTTGAGCCACGACCTCAGTGGCGCGTCGGCCCGCTCGCCGCGCGAACCGCGGTCTCGGTGATCACCTCCAGTAGTTCGGGATGTCCGGAATCCTTGTCCAGGTCGATCAAGGAAATGATCTGGGGCGTCGCACGGAGGATGACGGGAGTGTCATCCCTGGGCGCGAACACCCAGCGCTCGGGATAGCGTTCGCCGATGAGGATATCGAGGCGTTTGGCCTCTTCCGCGTCGGAAACGGCGGTTGCCCGCGCCGCCATGGAAAGCCCCCGGATCCGGGTGAGCGAATCACCGCCGATGGCGATGGAAATCCGCGGATCGCGTTTGATGTTGGCCAGCTTCTGACTGTTCCGGGCGACGGCGAAATAGAGGACGAGGCCGTCGTTGACGAAGCCAACCATGGTCACCTGGGGCCATCCGTCGGGCCTGACCGTGGCCACGCTCATGACGTGGTTCTGGCCAAGCAGAGCCAGGACCTTGGCCTTCCACTCACGGTCGGCGCCTTGCTTGGATTTTGACATGTCTGAACCACTCGGACGGTCTGAAATCAGTGGCTACTTAATATCGCCGAGGGCGAGCGCATTGATCGACATCAAGCGCCGCGTGATCAGTATGCCACCCAGATGAACGCTCTTACGGTGTTGTTGCCCGAGGCGGAGCTTCCCTGGCCGTCGAAGTCATGCGCGGCGCCGTCGAACTGCGTGTAGAGGAAATATTGCAGTCCGGCGCGCAGGTTGAACCGCGGACCAAGTGGCGAGGCCGACTGGCCAAACGGCGTGCCGTCGATCTGGAACATCAGGCCGGAACTGTTGGGGCTGAAAGTCCTGTTGCCGGCGTAGAGCAGGTTGTCGGCCGAGCCCGTCGTCCTGAAGGCGCCGACCGTGCCGCCGATCATGTCGTGCCAGTAGTAGGATGCATCGAGGCGGACATCGTCGAGATTGTTGTCCAGGTTCTGGGCCACGCCAAAGGCCTGGGAGGCGTTCAGGTGCTGGCTTTCGTGGGTGTAGCGGACGTTCACCGTGACCACGCTCTTCTTCGAGGCGAACAGCTGGTACGAGGCGTCGAGCCCCATATCCGCGTAGTCGTCGGTCAGCCCGAGGCTCTCATCGTGTCCCGGATAGATGTTGGCCCACAGGCCGAACGCCCCGATCTCCACGTTGCTGTTTCCGAAGTCCTTCAGATAGGCGAGGCGGGCGTAGGGGGCGGTCCCGCGGATGTTTCCCGGGTCGGTCGGGTCAACGCCCGCGTGCGTCAGGAAGCTGGCGGAGGGCGACTGATAGCCGCCAAACTCCAGGTAGACCGAAGAGTTGATCCACGCGTAGCCGGTCACCCCGATCGTGCTTTGCGCAAGGTTGCCGATCAGGGGCGCGGCGGACGGCGACGGCGCGAGGTCGGACGAGGTGTAGGGAAAGCCCCAGGCCGCCAGGGTGTTGAACGGATCCTGAACCGTCGGCGCGTTGTTGATGCTGGCGCCAAGGACCACGTTCGAGCCCTTGACCGTGGTCGCGGTGGTCGCGCGCACATCCAGATTGTCCCAACTGAAGGCCTTGGCTATGCCGTCGTAGGTCGCCTGTATGAAGGCGCCGATGTGGGATCCGAGGCCGCCGGCGACGAACAGGCTGGCCTGATCGAGCGTGAAATTGTCGTTGTTCGAATAGCCCGGCGCAGGGGGCGAGGACGGAGTCGACTGAGTGCGGACGTAGGAGGCGACGGCCATCGCCGAGATCGGCACATTGAAGCTGTCCGTTCGGGTCGTATAGCCGCGCATCTTGAACTCACGGCCGAAGGGGGTCAGCTGCGGGCCGAACCCGCCGACATGGCATGCGGCGCAAGGCTGCCCCGTCTGCACCGCGAAGGCAGGGACGGCGGCCGCTGACCCGGCCGTCAGCGCCGAAAGGCACGCCGCCAGGAACGCCGCGCCACCAAGGCCGCGCGGCGAGCGCCGGCTAGTATCGAGATGCCCCCCGGACATAGCCTACTTCGGCCCGTAGAGGCTGCACCAACCGTTGGGACTGATGGTGCCGGAGACCAGCTTGCATGACGCCGGTCCCTGCCAGAACGTGCATTTGTCGCACCTAGCCGCGCCCTTTGGCGTGGGCTGGTATGCGACGCCCTTTTGCGTGACCTTGGCCGCGGCCGCCTCTGGCGTCAGGGCGACGCCGGCGAGCGCGACGCCGGCGACGGCGAGCGCGCCGTGAGCGAACAGACGGCGGCGGGAGATGCCGATCACCGTGTGACCTTGAGAGTTATGCATCGTCCAGATTCCTGTGATGGAGGGCGAAGGGCGCCCAATCCGACTTCTGATGACGCCAGCCCACCACGGCTCAGCCTCCGCCACCTTGAGCTAGATCAGACGTGGCCGGACCAAGAGCGCGGTGGGTTTGATGGCGATCAAGGCGATCCACTCCCGAGGGCTCAGCATGCCCTGTCGACCGGGAGGAAACGGATGACCTATTCGACATTGATGGCCCATCTGGCCGTCGAACGCGCCAATGACAGTGTCCTGAGCGTCGCGGCGGATCTCGCCGAGCGTCTCGGCGCGAGCGTGATCGGCATTGCCGCCTGCCAGCCGCTCCAGATCATCTACGGCGCTGGCTACGTGGCGGGAGAGATCGTCGATATGGATCGCGAAGAAATCGACGAAGAGATGCGGAAGCTCGAGGCGAACTTCCGCGCGGCCTTCGCGGTCGCGCACGCGAATCCGCAATGGCGAGCGGCGCGCACGCCGCGATCGTTGGCCGCCTATATCGCCACCGAGGCGCGCGCGGCCGACCTGATCATAACCGCACCCGACCGCGCGACGGGTCTGGTCAACAATTCCAGGCGCGTGGGGATTGGCGAACTGGCCATGCGGGCCGGCCGTCCGGTTCTCATCGTACCGGATGACGCCAAGACGCTCGATCTGGAGCATGTCGTCATCGGCTGGCACGATAGCCGCGAGACGCGCAGGGCCGTCGCCGATTCGCTTCCGATTCTGGCGCTGGCCGGGCGCGTGACGGTGGTCGAACTGGCCACGGAGGATCGGCTCGTGGAATCGCGACAATCCCTCGACGAGGTCGTCGCCTGGCTGAAGCGTCACCAGATCGAGGCTGAAGCTCTGATCGCGCCCCTGGATGGCGCGGTGACTGCCCGGCTGGAGGAAATCGCCCGCGAGCGGCGCGCCGGCCTGATGGTCGCCGGCGCCTATGGCCACAATCGCGTGCGCGAGTGGATGTTCGGCGGCGTGACCTGCGATCTGCTGATGCATCCGGCCAGGTGCACGCTCGTCTCTCACTGAACGAAACGCCGGCGATTTGATGCCGGTCAAGGCCGCGGCCCGACGCCGCGGCGATTATCGGCTTCATTCCTGGCGCGCGTCGCGCCCGGATCCTTAGTTTGGGAGACTTTCATGACCAGAGATGACGCGCTTCGTCGCAACGTGATCGCCGAGCTCGAGTGGGAGCCAAGCATTACGGCTGCTCACATCGGCGTCACTGCGGAGGACGGCGTGGTGACCCTCAGCGGCCACGTCCACTCCTATCCGCAAAAGCACGCGGCCGAGCTGGCCGCCCTGCGGGTCAAAGGCGTCCAGGCGGTGGCCGAGGAGATCGAAGTGCAGTTGCCGGTCGAAACCCAGCGCGGCGACGACGCCCTGGCGGCCGCCGCCATCCATCGGCTGTCGTGGGACGTGGCCGTGCCGGCGGGCGCCATCCAGGTTCGGGTCGAGAAGGGTTGGGTGACCCTGACCGGCCAGGTCGACAGACATCATCAGAAGGAGGCCGCGGGCGAGGACGTCCGGGGGCTGATGGGCGTGACCGGCCTCAGCAATCTGGTCGCGGTCAAGTCCATGGTCGACACCTCCAACATCACCGACGACATCACTCACGCCCTGCACCGGTCATGGGTCTTCGATCCGAACGCGGTCAGGGTAAGAGCCGACGGCGGCAAGGTGCGGCTTACTGGAACCGTGCGAACGCCGCACGAGCGCCGCGTGGCGGCCGCCACCGCCTGGACCGAGCCTGGCGTGACCGAGGTCGAAAACGACATCGTCGTGGCCTGACAGTGGAGG
>JBOHLC010000263.1:0-6459 GCA_050729395.1 Caulobacteraceae bacterium | reverse complement strand
CGGCTCGGCGCTAAGTGGCGGGAGGAAACCCATGGCGATCGGCCCGCCGAGCGTGGGCGCGAAGCCGCCGCTAGTCACCACGCCGAGCTCGCCGCCTTCGGGACCGAGAATGCGCGCGCCCTCGCGGGCCGGGGCGCCCTCCAGCACCCTCAGACCAATCCGCAGTCGCGCCGGGCCTTCGGCCAGCTCGCGCGCGATCCGGGCGGCGCCGCGTATCGAGCCCGCCTTCAGACGCTTCTTGGAGACCGCGAAGGCGAGATTTGCCTCGACGGGCGAGACGGTCGGATCGAGGTCATGGCCATAGAGGGGTAGGCCGGCCTCGAGGCGAAGCGAGTCGCGCGCGCCAAGACCGATGGGCCGCGCGCGCCGGTCGGCCATCAGCCGCTCCCAGAAGGAGACGGCGCTCTGTGCCGGAACCAGGATCTCGAAGCCGTCCTCGCCGGTGTAGCCGCTCCGGGCCACGCGCACCGACCGCCGCTCATAGGGAAGGCGGACATAGGTCATGAAGGCGAGGCGCGCCACGTCGGGAAACATCCGCGACATGACATCGGCCGCCTCGGGCCCCTGCAGCGCGATAAGCGCGCCGTCGTCGGCGCGGACCAGCCGCGCGCGGTCGCCGACCGCATCGGCGATGAGGGCGAAGTCCGCTTCCTTGCCCCCGGCGTTGACCACGATGTAAAGCCGGCCCTGGAATTCGTTCGCCAAAGGGCGGCCGATCATCAGGTCGTCGAGAATGCCGCCGTCCTCATTGAGCAGCAGCGTGTAGCGGATCTGACCTCGTTTCAGGCCGGCGATGTCGCCGCTGACCACGGGCTCGATGAGGGCCGCGATCGCCGCGTGCCGCGCGTCCGGATCGCCGCCGCTCTCAGCCAGATCGAGGAAGGCCGGACCCATGTGCGACACGTCGAACGCCCCGGCGTGGGCGCGAACCCACTGGTGCTCCTTTAGGATCCCGCTCTCGTACTGGACCGGCATGTCATAGCCGCCGAAGGCCACCATGCGCGCGCCCATCGCCCGGTGGGCGGGAGCGAGGACGGTCGTTCTCAATGTTTGGTCGGACATCGGGCTTGGTCGGACAATGGAAAGGACTCCGGGACGGCGATACGAAGGCGACGCCGCCCTCGCGATTCGCCCCCGCTGTCCCTTTGGCCTGAGAGATTCCGGGCCTCCGCGAGGCCCTTGCTCCTTCGGCGATCCGCCAGGCCTTTCGGGCCAAAGCGGCTCTTTCCAGCGTTCGTTCTTCTCGCGCGGTCCTTTTGCCTGAGCGTTTCCGGGGCGGTTGCGCCTTCGGCGCCGGGCGGCGCCCGGTCTCTCCCGCGAGAGCGCGTGGACCGTGAGCGAGGCCGCCGCGCGAGTCAAGCGCGGCGTCCGGGCCGGCAGGTCTTACATCCGCTCGGGCGTGGCGATGCCCAGAAGATCGAGGGCCTGCTCGAGCTGGGTCAGGGCCACGCGCGCCAGGCCAAGGCGCGAGGCGCGTGTCGCCTCGTTGGGCGCGGCAAGGACCGGGCAGGCGGCATAGAAACGCGAAAAGCTCTGCGCCAGGCGGAACGCGTGATCGGCGATGAGATTCGGCGCGCGCCGGTCGTAGGCCTCGATAAGCGCGCGATCAAAGCCGTCGAGGACGAGGGCGAGGTCGCGTTCGGCCTCCGCGGCGATCGAGATCCGGCCAGCCTCCGCCTCCTCCTCTTTCGCCTTGCGCAACAGCGATTTCACCCGCACCGCCTGGTAGAGCAGGTAGGGTCCAGTCTTGCCCTCGAAACTCGAGAAGCGGTCGAGATCGAAGACGTAGGACGTGCCGCGGTAGTTGATCAGGTCGGCGAACTTCAGCGCGGCAACGCCGACCTTGAGCGCCGTCGCTTCGAATTCATCGGGCGGCAGCTCGGCGCCCAGGTCGGCCGCGCGCAGCCGCTCGCGGGCCTTGGCGGTGACCATCTCTATGAGGTCGCGCAGCTTGAGCACGCCGCCGGCGCGGGTCTTGAATGGCTTGCCGTCGGGGCCGTTCATGGTGCCAAAGCCGATATGTTCGAGCGAGCCCTCGGGCGCGTAGCCGGCGAGATAGGCGGCGCGGAACACCGTCTCGAAGTGATCGGCCTGCCGCTGGTCGACGACATAGAGGCAAAGGTCCGGATCGAAGAACCGCCGCCGGTCGAGGATGGTGGCCAGATCGGTCGTGTCGTACATCGCCGAACCCTCGGACGAGACGACGAGCAGGGGGGGCACGGCGCGCTTGTCGTCGTTGCGGGCGACACGCACGATCTGGGCCCCGGCGTCATCGATCAGGAGATGTTTGGCTTTGAGTTCGGCCACCATGGGCACGATCAGGGGATCGACGTCGCTCTCCCCGCGCCACAGATCGAAGTCGATGCCAAGCGAATGGAAGTCGCGCGCCAGGGATTCGCGCGTCACCCGGGCGAAATGTCGCCACAGCAGCCGGTAGCCGGGCTTGCCGGCCTGGAGTTCCGCCGTCGCCCGGCGCGCGCGATCGCGGTAGTCGGGATCGGATTTCGCCCGCGCGGCGGCCGCCGGGTAAAGCCGGTCGAGATCGTCCAGGGCGATGCGATCGAACATCGCCTCGTCTTCGTCATCAGGGGCCGTGTTCTCGATGGCCGCCGCGACCCTAGGATCCTCGTCGGCGCAGGCGACGATCAAGAGGCCCATCTGGAAGCCCCAGTCACCGAAGTGGGCGTCGCCTTGGACTTCATCGCCCCGGAAGCGGAACAGACGCTTGATCGCCTCGCCGATGATCGAGGCGCGCAGGTGGCCGACGTGCATCTCCTTGGCGACGTTGGGACCGCCGTAATCGACAATTACGCGGCGAGGATGCGTCACCGTGATCGCGCCGATGCGCGAGTCGCCGGCCAGATCCGCCATCCGCGCCGAAAGGGCCTCGCCCGCCACGCGAAGATTGACGAAGCCGGGTCCGGCGACCTGGGCGCTGTCGATCAGCGGCGTCGCGGCCAGCGCGTCGGCGACCGCCCGCGCGATCCGGCGCGGATCGCCCTTGCCGGCCTTGGCCGCCGCCAGGGCGCCGTTGCACTGGAAATCGGCCAGGTCAGGGCGATCGGAGACGGTCACCCGGCCGAACTTTTCGGGCAGGCCCAAGGCGGCGAAGGCGGCGGCGGCCGCTTCGCCGAGGGCCCCTCGCAGATCGCTCATGGCCTGGCGGAGGTGACCTGGGTCTCGGTCTGGCCGGCGTCGGCCTTGAAGCGCTTGCCCTGGCGGTTGAAGTCGGCCATCTCCGGCGTCACCTCGAACCCGGCCAGGACTTCGAAATTGGAGCCGCTGACCCGGGAATCGGCCCGCGGAATGGTGATGCTCTTGACCGTGTCGACGACGGCCGTGCGATCCTCGCCATGGGTAAAGGTGACCGGCAGGTCGAAATACTGCTTGCCGAGCACCGCGTGGTTGCGGTCGGTCACCGCCACCCAATAGCGGTAGGTCTTACGGTCGCTCCGCGCCTGCGGTCCGCGGCCAAACTCGAACAACAGCTTCATGCCGACGGTTATCGGCTCCGAACCCTTGTAGGCGCACACCGAGGCGATCTTCTCGATCTCGCCGGTGTAGGCGACATTGGCCGAGGCCTCGACGTTGTCCTTGAACTCGATGTAGCGCGCCGCGTCATAGAGCGTCTTCACGAACGGGCAGGGCCCGGCGTTCTTCATCTGCGGCAGTGGGCCGACGAGGCTGCCGAACTCCTCCTTGCGCTTCTTGTCCTTGGCTTCGTCAGACGCCTGCCGGTCGGCCGAACCGCCGCCGCCTCCCATGACCTGAGCGAAACTGGCCATGGCGGGAAAGATGCCGAGCGCGGCCGTGGCCACAAAGAGATAAAGGCGTAGGCGGCTCATGAAACTGTCCAGGCTGGGGCCGGAGAAAGATGGGCGGTGATAGCGGCATAAGCGCGGCGCCGCAACGAATCGTCGTCTTGACGCGCGGGCGGCGCTCGCGGATGGACCGGCATGGCCGTCTACACCGAAGTCAGTGACGCCGAGCTGGAGGCGTTCCTCGCCGGCTATCCCCTGGGCGGCGCTGTGTCCTTCAAGGGCATCGCCGAGGGCGTGGAAAACTCCAACTATGTGCTGGAGACCCAGGAAGGACGCTACATCCTCACGCTCTACGAGCGGCGGGTGAAGGCGGCCGATCTGCCGTTCTACCTGGGACTGATGGAATGGCTGGCGGCGCGCGGCTATCCGAGCGCGCGTCCCGTCGCCGACCGAGCGGGCCGCCTTCTTGGCGGACTGGGGGGACGGCCGGCGGCGATCGTCGCCTTCCTCACCGGACTGTCGACCCGGCGCCCGGGCGCCGCCCATTGCGCTGAGGCTGGGGAGGGCCTGGCCTGGCTGCACCAGGCGGCGGCAGGCTTCGGCGGACGGCGCGACAATGACCTGGGCCAGACGACCTGGGCGGCCATGGCCGAGGCGCTGTCCGAGCGCGCCGAAGCGCTCAAGCCCGGACTGGCCGAGGTGATTGCCGCCGATGTCGCCTTTCTCGAGGCCGCCTGGCCGCGGACGCTGCCCGCGGGGCTCATCCACGCCGACTGGTTCCCCGACAATGTGTTCTTCCGCGAGGGCCGCTTCGTCGGGGCCATCGACTTCTATTTCGCGGCCAACGACCTGCTTGCCTATGACATCGGCATCGCCCTGAACGCCTGGTGCTTCGAGCCGGACGGCAGCTTCAACATCACTGCCGCGCGCGCTTTCCTGCACGGATATCAGCGGCGGCGCACGCTCGAACCGGCGGAGAAGGCCGCGCTTCCCGTCCTGGCGCGTGGCGCGGCCTTGCGGTTTTTTCTGACCCGGCTGGCCGACTGGGGCGATGGCCGCGAAGGGGCCCTGGTGCGGCCCAAGGATCCCCTGGAATATGAACGCAAGCTCGCCGTCCACCGCGCCGGCCTGCATCTTTTCGAGGACTCATGAGCCAGTCGGAGGTGACCATTTTCACGGACGGCGCCTGCCGGGGGAATCCGGGGCCCGGCGGCTGGGGCGCGGTGCTGATCGCCGGCGCCAACGAGCGCGACATCTGGGGCGGCGAGGGGGCCACGACCAACAACCGCATGGAGCTCACCGCCGCGATCGAGGCGCTGAGCGCGCTCAAGCGGGCGTGCCGCGTGGAGCTGCACACCGACAGCCAATATGTGAAGAACGGCATCACCCAGTGGCTTGGCCTGTGGAAGGCGCGCGGCTGGCGCACCTACTCCAAGGGCGCGGTCAAGAACGAGGACCTGTGGCGCAGGCTCGACGAGGCAGCGGCGCGCCACCAGATCGACTGGCGGTGGGTCAAGGGCCACGCCGGCCATGCGCTAAATGAGCGCGCCGATGCCTTGGCCCGGCGGGGGATGGAGGAGGTGGAAGCGCTTGCCTCCGCCGCGAAGCTTATTCCGCCGCCCTGACCGCGCCCTTGGCGGGAATCGCTGGCGGCAGCCTGGGCGTAACCAGTCGACCGAGCAGCGGCGCCAGCCAGCGCTCGAAATCGTCGACGAACTCATAGACCACCGGCACCAGCAGCAAGGAGAGCACGGTCGAGGTGATCAGGCCGCCGATCACCGCGACGGCCATCGGCTGGCGGAATTCCTAGCCCTTGCCGAGCGTCAGGGCGGTTGGCAGCATGCCGGCGGCCATGGCCACGGTGGTCATCACGATCGGCCGCGCTCGCTCGCGGCAGGCCTCGAGCAGAGCCTCGCGCTGGCTGTGGCCCTCGCGCTCGCGTTCGATGGCGTATTCGACCAGCAGGATCGAGTTCTTGGCCGCCAGGCCCATCAGCATGAGGAAGCCGATGGCCGATGGGATCGACAGCGCCATGTCGGTCGCCAGCAAGGCCAGGAGCGCGCCGCCGACCGCCGTCGGCAGGGCCATGAGGATGATCACCGGTTTGAAGAAGCTGCGGAACAGCAGCACCATCACCGCATAGACCAAAGCCACGCCGCTGAGCAGGGCGACGCCGAAGCCGCCATAGAGCTGAGCGTAAGCCTGCTCCTGGCCCTGGGTGGCGCGGCTGACGCCGGCCGGCAGATGCTGCATGATCGGCAGCGCGTCGACCTTCTTCTGCGCATCGCCGACCTGGGTGTCGCCGGTGGTGTCGGCGATGACGGTGATGTTGCGCTTGCGGTCGGCGCGGTCGATCTGGCCGGGGCCGGCCTGGAAATAGACGTCGGCCACCGACTCCAGGGTGGTGACCCCGCCCGACGCCGTCGGCAGGCGCAGATTCTTGATCACCGAGAGGTCGGAGCGCTCGGATTGCGGCAGGCGGACGCGGATCGGCACCCGCCGTTCGCCCTGGTCGAGCTTGGAGACGTTGGCGTCGATGTCGCCCACGGTGGCGATGCGGGCCGCCGACGCGATGGCGCCGGCCGAGACGCCGAGCCTGGCCGCCTCGTCGGGCTTGGGCTTGACGATCAACTCCGGTCCGCTGGGCGGGGTGGCCTCGCGCGGATCGGCCAGACCCGGCACCCCACGCATCTGGCTC
>JBOHLC010000262.1:0-2750 GCA_050729395.1 Caulobacteraceae bacterium | reverse complement strand
GGGCCAGACCTTGGCGGTGTAGATCACCGCGCCGATGCCGGTGGTCACGCCGCAACCGATGTAGCAGATTTTGTCGAAGGGGGCGTCTTCACGAACCTTGGCCAGCGCGATCTCCGGCAGAACCGTGTGGTTGGCGAAGGTCGAGCAGCCCATGTAGTGGTGCAGACGCTCGCCGCGGATGGAGAAGCGGCTGGAGCCGTCCGGCATCACGCCCCGGCCTTGCGTCGCGCGAATAGCCGTACACAGATTGGTTCTTCGCGAGAGGCACGACTTACACTGACGGCACTCGGGCGTGTACAGTGGAATAACATGATCGCCGGGCTTCACCGATGTGACTCCAGGCCCGACTTCCATGACCACCCCGGCGCCTTCATGGCCGAGGATAGCCGGAAACAGGCCCTCCGGGTCGCCTCCCGAGCGGGTGAATTCATCGGTGTGGCAGATGCCGGTGGCCTTGACCTCGACCAGCACCTCGCCCGCCCTCGGTCCTTCCAGGTCCACCGTCTCGATGGCCAGCGGCTCGCCGGCTTTCCAGGCGACGGCGGCGCGCGTCTTCATGGTCGGCTCCTCATGTGATGCTGGCCGGCTTAGGCCGGCGGGCGCCGCGAGGCAATTGGCCAGGGCCCCGACCTTGGGCTAAAGCCCGGCCATGCGAGCGGGCAGGAAACTGGAGCGCCTGACGGCGGGCATGGCCATCCCCTGGGGCGGCGACAATCTGGCATTGGTTGACGAGGCGCTGGCGGCGGCCTTCCGATCCGGCGACCGCCTGATCGTGGTCCAGGAAGCGGGCGATCTGCTGCGCGTCCCGGCCGAGGCTGCCGCCGTGGCCAGCGAGGCCGTCGAGCGCGCGCGCGCGGCGTTCGACGCCATGATCGAAGTGAGCGACGCGGCGATCACTGACTTCTTCGCCCGATTCGCCAGCGAGCTGGCCGACGAGACCGTGTGGCGGAAAATCGCCGCCGCCAACGCCGCCGACGTCGCCGCGGCCCAGGCCCGGGACCGTTCGACTACCCGGCTGCGGGTCACCGACGCGATGCGGGCCGATATGATCGCTGGCCTCGACGACTGGCGCGATGCCCCGCCGGCGCGCGACCGGGTGGTCGAGCGTGTCGATCACCCCGGCTGGAGCGTCGAACTGGCCACCGCGCCTCTCGGCGTCGTCGGCTTCGTGTTCGAGGGCCGGCCCAACGTCTTCGCCGACGCGGCCGGCGTCATTCGCGGCGGCAACACCGTGGTTTTCCGTATCGGCTCGGACGCGCTCGGCACGGCGCGGGCCATCGCCACCCAGGCGCTGGCCCCTTCCTTGGCCGGCGCGGGCCTGCCAGGAGGGGCGGCGGTGCTGCTCGACAGCGCGGATCGCGCCGCCGGTTGGGCGATGTTTTCCGATCGGCGCGTGGCCCTTGCCGTCGCCCGCGGCTCGGGACGTGCGACCGCACAGCTGGGGGCCGTGGCGCGGCAGGCGGGCATTCCGGTCAGCCTGCATGGAACCGGTGGGGCCTGGCTCATCGCGGACGTCTCGGCCGACCGCGCGAGGTTCGTCGCCGCCGTGGCCAATTCGCTCGACCGAAAAGTGTGCAACACGCTCAATGTCTGCTGTCTCGCGCGCGAGCGGGCGGGCGAGCTGACGCCGGTCTTCATCGAGGCCCTTTGGCGGGCCGGCGAGGCTCTGGGTCACGGCGCTCGTCTGCACCTGGCCAGGTCGGACGCCGCCCTCGTTCCCGAGCCCTGGCTGAGGCGCCGCGTGCGCGCTCGCCGTCCGGAAGGGGAAATCGACGAACCGTTCATCGAGCTGCACGACGCGGTCGATCTCGGCCGCGAATGGGAGTGGGAGCAAACGCCGGAGGTCTGGCTGACCATCGCGGGCGATCTCGATCAGGCCACCGAGCTGTTCAACGCGGCGAGCCCGAGGTTCATCGCCAGCCTGATCGCCGAGGACGGCGAGGCGCAGCGCCGGTTCTACGCCGGGGTCGACGCTCCCTTCGTCGGCGACGGCTTCACGAGGTGGGTCGACGGCCAGTACGCCTTCGGCAAGCCGGAGCTGGGGCTTTCCAACTGGCAGGGCGGCCGGCTGCTGGCGCGCGGTGGCGTCCTGAGCGGCGACGGCGTCACCACGCTGCGCGCGCGCATGCGCCAGAGCGATCCGGATCTTGCGCGATAGCGCCTAGTCTTCGCCCGGCTCGACCGGGCCGATCAGCAACTCCTCATCGATGCGCGTGGAGTTGCCGCGCACCTCGGACTCGATCGCCGCGGCGATGTCGGGATTGGCCTTGAGGAACTCGCGCACATTGTCGCGCCCCTGGCCGATGCGCTGGCTGTTCCACGAGAACCAGGAGCCGGACTTCTCGATCACCCCGGCCTTGACGCCGAGATCGATGATCTCGCCCAACTTGGAGATGCCCTCGCCATACATGATGTCGAACTCGACCTCGCGGAACGGCGGGGCGACCTTGTTCTTCACCACCTTGACCCGGACATTGTTGCCGATGATTTCGTCGCGCACCTTGACCGATCCGGTGCGGCGGATGTCCAGGCGCACCGAGGCGTAGAACTTCAGCGCATTGCCCCCGGTGGTGGTCTCCGGGCTGCCGTACATCACCCCGATCTTCATGCGGATCTGGTTGATGAAGATGACCAGGGTCTTGGACTTGGAGATGGAGGCGGTCAGCTTGCGCAGGGCCTGGCTCATCAGCCGCGCCTGCAGGCCGGGCAGGCTGTCGCCCATCTCGCCCTCGATCTCCGCGCGCGGGGTC
>JBOHLC010000261.1:0-10753 GCA_050729395.1 Caulobacteraceae bacterium | reverse complement strand
TTCTCCACGAAGATGCGGTCATCGCCAAAGGCGCCCTTGGCCTCGGCCTTCCCGGCCGGGAAGCCTTCCTCCATGTCGCGGCGGTTCCAGGCGACGCGGATGCCCTTGCCACCGCCCCCGGCCGAGGCCTTGATCATCACTGGATAGCCGAAGTCCTCGGCGATCTGGATAGCGTGGACCGTGTCGCGCACCTCGCCTACGTGCCCCGGCACCACGCTGACGCCGGCCTTGGCCGCGAATTTCTTCGACTGGATCTTGTCACCCATCGCCTCGATGGCTTCGGGGTTGGGGCCGATGAACACGATCCCGGCCGCCGCGCAGGCGCGGGCGAAGCTGGCGTTCTCCGACAGGAAGCCGAAGCCTGGGTGGATCGCCTCGGCGCCCGTCTCCTTGGCCGCGGCGATGATCCGATCGGCCAGCAGGTAGGATTGGGCCGCCGGCGGCGGCCCGATCAGGACGCTTTCATCGGCCATTTCCACGGCCAGGGACTCGGCGTCGGCTTCCGAACAGACCACGACCGTGGCGATGCCCAGCCGCCGGCAGGTCTTGATGATCCTCACCGCGATCTCGCCGCGATTGGCGATCAGGATTTTAGTGAACATATCTTGGCGTTAGACGGGGGCCCGCGCCTTGACAACCTCAAGGCGCGCGCCCGGCCGGAGAGGATCGGACATGGCGGACAGTTCTACGCAAACCCTGGTTTCGGCTTCGGGATTCGACCTGACGCCGCCAGATGAGGCCGAGCGCGCGCGTCTGGAAGCGGGTCTCTCGCAGGAAGAGCGCGACGTTCTCCTGCATCATGGAACCGAGGCGCCGTTCTGCGGCGGCCTGCTGGGCAACAAAGAGGACGGCGCCTACTGCTGCCGCCTGTGCGGCCTGCCGCTCTTCCGGGCCAAGACCAAGTTCGAGAGCGGAACCTGCTGGCCGAGCTTCTGGGCCCCTTTCGACGAGGGCCACGTCACGGTGGTGCGCGATGTCAGCCACGGCATGGTCCGCGTCGAGACCCGCTGCGCCAGATGCGGCTCGCACCAGGGCCATGTGTTCCCCGACGGGCCGCCGCCGACGGGCCAGCGCTACTGCATCAACTCGGTGTCGCTAAGCTTTGTCGCGGACGGCGCTCCCCTCCCCGATCCCCTGGGACGGGGGGACAGGATCGTCTAACGCCCCTCACAGCGGAATATTATCGTGCTTTTTCCATGGATTATCTAGTTTCTTGCCCTTGAGACTCTTGAGCGCGCGGACCATGCGCCGGCGCGTGCCATGGGGCATGATGACGTCGTCGATATAGCCCCTCGAGGCGGCGACTAACGGGTTGGCGAAGTGGGCCTTGTACTCGGCCTCCCGCTCCGCCAGCTTTTCCGCATCGCCGATGTCGGCCCAGAAGATGATCTCCACCGCCTGCTTGGGCCCCATGACGGCGATCTCGGCCGTCGGCCAGGCGTAATTGAAATCCCCACGTAGGTTCTTCGAGCTCATCACGTCGAAGGCCCCGCCGTAGGCCTTGCGGGTGATCACCGTGATCTTGGGCACGGTCGCCTCGGCGAAGGCGAACAGGAGCTTAGCCCCATGCTTGATCAGGCCGCCCTGCTCCTGCTTGGTGCCGGGCATGAAGCCCGGCACGTCGACGAAGGTGACGATGGGGACGGAGAAGGCGTCGCAGAAGCGCACGAATCTCGCCGCCTTGCGCGAGGCGTCGATGTCCAGAACGCCGGCGAGCACCTGCGGCTGGTTGGCCACCACGCCGATCGTCTCACCGTCGGCGCGACCGAACCCAATGATGATGTTCTTGGCGTAATCAGGTGAAATCTCGAAGAAATCCTCCTCATCGACGACCTTGAGGATAAGCTCCTTCATATTGTACGGCTTGTTCGGGCTGGCCGGCACGAGGCTGTCCAGCGAGGGCTCCTCGCGCTCGGGATCGTCATAGCTGTGACGTGATGGCGCTGGCGCGCGGTTGGACGCCGGCAGGAAATCGATCAGCCGGCGCACCTGGGTCAGGGCCTCGAGGTCGTTGTCGAAAGCGCCGTCGGCGACGCCGGACTTCAGGGCATGGACGCGGTAGCCGCCGAGCTCCTCGTGGCTGACGTCCTCATTGATGACCGTCTTCACCACGTCCGGGCCGGTGACGTACATGTAGGCCGTATCCTTCACCATGAAGATGAAGTCGGTCATCGCCGGCGAATAGACATCGCCCCCAGCGCACGGACCCATGATGACGCTGATCTGGGGGATGACGCCGCTGGCCAGCACGTTCTGCAGGAAGATGTCGGCGTAGCCGGCGAGGGAGTCGACGCCCTCCTGGATGCGCGCCCCGCCGGCGTCGAACAGCCCCACGATCGGCGCGCCGTTGCGCGCGGCCATCTCCTGGACCTTGACGATCTTTTCCGCCTGGGCCTTGGAAAGAGAGCCGCCGAAGACGGTGAAATCCTTGGAAAAAACGTAGACGACGCGGCCGTTGACCGCGCCCCATCCGGTGACCACGCCGTCGCCCGGGATGCGCTGGGAGGCCATGCCGAAATCGTGGCTTCGATGCTCGACGAAGGTGTCGAACTCCTCGAACGAGTTCTCGTCGAGCAGCAGCGCGATGCGCTCACGCGCGGTGAGCTTTCCCTTGGCATGCTGGGCATCGATGCGCTTCTGGCCGCCGCCCGCGCGCGCCTTGGCGCGTCTTTGCTCGAGTTCTTCGAGGATGTGTTGCATGGTCCTCCCCTCCCTAGCCGAAGGTGCTAGACGCGCGGTCCGGCTCTGACAAGTTCAAGGCGCTCGGCGCAGCGACGCGAACCAGGCCTCAAGCATCGTCGCCTCCACGGCCATGGCCTCGGCCCGCCGCGCCGCCTCCGCGTCCTCGCCCCACGTCTCGGCTTGGAACGTCTCGTCGATTTGTGAGGCGGCGAATGCCTCTGCGCCGGTCAGACGCCCTTTCAGGAGCGCCAGCGCGAGAACCGCCGAGCCGAACAGCGGGGTCGCTGCGTCGAGGCCGGCCAGGGTGAAGTCGTCCAGCGTCTCGGCGAGCGCTTCCACGGCTGCCAGGGTCTCGGCCGGTTGGTCGACGTGGGCCACGCTCGAGGCGCGTCTGAAATCGAGTCGGAGGTCGGCGTCAGCCCAAGCCAGCAGCGGCGTCCAAGCCGTCTCCTGCCGCTGGACGAGGCGGGTTGGACCGTCGGCGAAGTAGCAGACAAGGTCGTGCGCGGCATATTCGGCGATTCGCTTCGCCGTCTCCGAGCGGGCCGCAGGAGAAGCATCGAGCACCGAATTTGCCAGCCGCGTGGCCGGCATTTCGGCGCGAACGACCGTCTGGCCCTGGCGGTCCCACTCCGCCGCCACGAGCCGAGCAAGCGCGTTCGTAAGCAATCTTAGCCGCCGCCCCCCTGGGGTGAGCAACGTGCGACCGTCGAGCTGGACGGCAAAGCCGCCTTCCTCGGCTGCCACATCTACGCCCAAATAGTGGCGTCTTGGATTGGACTCGAGGGACGGCGTCAATTTAGCATCGCTCCATTGCCGGGGCGGGATGAATGCGCATGCACCTCCGATCAAGCAAGCGAAGCAATGGGCGCGCGTCATGACGCTCGACCTCGACGCCTCCATCGCTGTCACCCGCTTCGGCCTGGGCGCCCGTCCCGGCGAGATCGGCCGAGCCAAGGCCGATCCGCGCGGGTTCCTGCTCGCCCAGATCAAAGCCGGCGGCGCGCCTCAGCCCCAGCCGGGCGCGGCCAGTTCGGCTCAGCGTCTCGCCGAACTGCTCACCTATCAACGCGAACGCAAGCAGGCGCGCCAGGCAGGTGATCCGAAGTCCGATCCGGTCAAGATGTTCATCAAGCTCCTGCGCGATGACACGGGCGCCGATTTCCTGGCTCGCGCGCGCCTCGCCGCCACTACCGACGACGGCTTCGCCGAGCGCTGGGCGCTGTTCTGGGCCAACCATTTCACCGTCTCGGCGGTCAAGGTCGTCACCGCGACCCTCGTCGGACCGTTCGAACAGGAGGCGATCCGGCCGCACGTCTTCGGCCGGTTCGAGGACATGCTCGTCGCCTCGTCACAGCATCCGGCCATGCTGCTCTATCTCGACCAGGCTCAGTCGGTTGGTCCGGACAGCTTCATCGCCGAGCGCGCCACGCGCAACAACGCCACCCGGCGGCCGGGTCTAAACGAGAATCTCGCTCGCGAGATCATGGAGCTGCACACCGTGGGCGTCGACGCCGGCTACACCCAGGCCGACGTCACTGAATTCGCCAGGGCCATGACCGGCTGGAGCATCGGCCGGCTGGATCATCCGGAGGAGCCACAAGGCTTCATGTTCCGCCCCTTCGCCCATGAGCCGGGCGCGCGCACCATCATGGGCCGACGTTATGAGGAGGGTGGCGAAGGCCAGGCGCGGGCGGTGCTCGCCGACTTCGCGGCCAGTCCGCACACCGCGCGGCACATCGCGGTCAAGCTCGGCCGGCATTTTGTCAGCGACAATCCTCCGCCGGCGCTGACCGACCGGCTGGCCAAGGCCTATCAGTCGAGCGGCGGGCGGCTGGACGTGGTGGCCAGGACGCTCATCGACTCCCCCGAGGCGTGGTCGCCGACGGCGGCGAAGTTCAAGACCCCGTATGAGTTCCTGGTGTCGAGCTGGCGAGCCGCCGACGCGCCGTCGGATGACATCAAGTCTGTAGCCAGGGTCATGACCGCCATGGGCCAGCGCCCCTTCGCCGCGCCCTCGCCCAAGGGCTGGCCGGAGGCGGCGCAGGCCTGGTGCGCGCCCGACGCGGTGATCAAGCGGATGACCTGGAGCGAGGAATTCGCCGCCAAGACCATTGGCGAACGCGATCCGGTGGCGATGGCCCAGAACGCGCTCGGTGCACGCCTTTCGAGCGTGGCCGCCACCACAATCGCCCGCGCCGAGACCAGACCGGAGGGACTATCCATTCTCTTGATGAGCCCGGAGTTCCAACGCCGATGACCCTCGCCAATCTTACGCGCCGCCGGGCGCTCCTCGGCGCCGCCGGCCTCGGGCTGACGGTCGAGTTCCTGGCGACCAGCGCGCTCGCCGATGCGACAGACGCCACGCGCAAGATGGTCGTGATCGTCTGTCGAGGCGGCCTCGACGGCCTATCGCTTTCACCGCCGGTGGGCGATCCCGACTATGCCGGCCTGCGCGGTCCGATCGCCATCGCCCCGTTCGGCGCGCCCCACGGCGCCCTCAAGCTCGACGACACCTTCGGGCTGAATCCCGCGCTCACCAACGTCCACGCCCTTGCGCTAAAAGGCGAGGCGCGCATCGCCCCGGCCATAGCCACGCCCGACCGCGAGCGCTCGCACTTCGAGGCCCAGGATGTGCTCGAGAGCGGCGCGGCCCACGTCTACGCCACGTCTTCCGGCTGGCTCAACCGGGCGGTCGGGGCCATGGGGCCGTCGGCCAAGGCGATCTCGGTCGGCCCGACCGCGCCGTTGATCCTGAGGGGGAAGGTCGAGGCGGCGTCCTGGTCGCCCGGCGGCATGGCAGGGCGTGACCATCGCCTGCCGGGCATACTGCAGGATCTCTACGCCCGCGATCCGCTGCTGGGCCCGGCCCTGGCCGAGGGTCTGGCGACCGAGGCCATGGCCAAGACCGCGCTCGCCGACGCGGCCGCATCCGATCCGCCCATGGCGCCAGCGGCAGCCCAGGCGCCGGAGACGATGCAGCCTGGATCATCCCCGACAATGCAAGGCGCTCCGACCGGGTACGCTCCGGCGAGGCAGGGCCTCGATCAGGCGCGCAAGATCGGCGCCACCCTGGCCGGGTTCATGACGCAGCCTGGCGGCGTGCAAGTCGCCGCCGTCCAGATCGACAATTTCGACACCCACGCCAACCAGGGCGCGGGCGAGGGTCAGCTGGCCAGTCGCCTGGCCTACGTCGACGCTTTCCTCGACGGTCTGCATACAGGTCTCGGCCTTTCATGGAAGGACAGCGTGGTGGTCATGGCCACCGAATTCGGGCGCACGGCGCGGGTCAACGGCACCAGGGGCACCGACCATGGCACGGCCTCGACCGCGCTCGTCCTCGGCGGCGCTCTCAGGCCCGGCGGCATCATCGGCGACTGGCCGACGCTGCGGCAGGCGCGTCTGTTCGAGAACCGCGACACCTATCCCACGCTGGACATGCGCGGCCTGTTCAAGGGCCTGCTGCGCGACCACATGGGCGTCGAGAAAACCGCTCTCGAGCGCGACGTATTCCCAGACAGCAGCAGGGCGCCGCCTGTAGCTGGGCTCGTCGCCTGAGGCGCCTTCCATGCCCTTCACATGCGCGGGAGGTCGAGGAACAGACGGTCGGCTCGAAGGCAGGCGGTCGCACGCTGACCAGCTACAAGACCATCCGCCAGAATTTGAGGAACGCCGGGGCCCCGGTGCGCGATCAGGAAGTGGTGGTCGACGGACCTCTGATCACCAGCCGCGATCCCGGCGATCTGCCGGCATTCTGCGCCAAGCTGGTCGAGGCGATCGAGAGAGCGGCGACCACCCGCGCGCCCCGGAATACGTCCGCTCTAAGCGTAGACAGCGCGCTCAAATGCGGACAGCAGGTTCAATATCTTGCCGTCCGCGAACGGCAGCACCTGGGCCATGAGGATCGCGGCCAGCCCGTTTGTCGGGTCCAGCCAATAATAGCAGTTGGGGAGGCCAGCCCAGCTTGCCGATCCAGGCGGGCGCCCGTCGGGGCCGCGCTCCAGATTGATCATCATGCCCAGGCTCCAGCGCTTGGCCACGCCCGGCATCGGGTCGAAGGGATTGGTGAGCGCGGCCATTGAGGATGCGAGCACCCCAGCTCCCAGGTCGCCGATCTGGTTAGAGAACAGGGGCGCGCGCGAATCCTTCCTGAGGATCTGGCCATCGAGCAGAGCGCGAAGAAGGCGCATGAAATCGGGCGCGGTGGAATAAAGGCCACCTCCACCGAGATTGGGATTGGGTGGCGGCGTCAAAGCGAAATCGATGCGCGCGACCTTTCCGTCGGCCGCGCGCGCGTGCATGGCGGCGAGGCGGGCGCTCAATCTGGAGTCAGGCGCGAAACAGGTGTCGGTCATGCCGAGCGGCTCGAACACGTTCCGTGCGAAAATGCTGGCCAGATCCTGCCCGCGGATCGCCTCGATCACCTGGCCGAGCCAATCGGTGCTCGCGCCGTATTGCCAGCGGGCGCCAGCCTTGAAACGTCGAGGCAGAGTGTGGCCCTCGCCGGGTCCAACCTTGTTCAGCTCGGCGAAACGCGCCAGCTCGGCGTCCATGAAGGCGTAGCCAAGACCGGAGGTGTGCGTGAGCAGATGACGGATGGAAGGCGCGTCGGGCGCCGGGCGCAGCTTGGGCGCGCCGGCCTGGTCGAAGCCGTCCAGGATCGGCAGATCGGCGAAGCTGGGAAGCACCGAGCCGACCGGCTGGTCGAGGTCGAGTTCGCCGGCCTCGACCAGCTGCAGCGCGACGATAGAGGTCACCAGTTTGGTGCACGAAGCGATCCAGAACACCGTGTCGGCGGTCATCGGCTCGGACCGTTCGATGGAGCGGCGGCCAAACGGCCGCAGGTAGTGCGGTCCGTCGGCGAAGCTCACCATGGCGACAAACCCGGGCGCCGGCTCGCCCACGGCGGCGGCCTGCAATGCGGGATCGAGCGCTTCTAGCGACATGAGAGGCCGCTCATTCGGCGATGAGCGCGTCGAGCGTTTCGACCGCGTCCAGGAATTCCTGTTTGAACTCCTGCACCACCTGACCGGCCGATCGGACCGAATCGATCAGACCCACGCCCTGGCCGACGAAATAGGTGACAAGATCGCGCGCCTTGTCGTTGCCGGCGGCGGCCGCCCGGTCGGCCGAACGAAGGGCGCTTTCACTCACCAGGCTCATCAGCGGCATCGGCAGGGCGCCCGGGCTCGCAGGATCGCGGTCCCAGGCCTCGGTCCAGGCTGAGCGGAGCTGACGCGCCGGCTTGCCGGTGCGCGAGCGCGTACGCACCGCGTCGCGCGAAGAGGCCTCGATCATCTTTTCGCGGAAGATCTCGCTCGTTTCCGATTCCGTGGTCGCCAGCCAGACCGAGCCGGTCCAGGCCCCGGCCGCGCCCATGGCCATGCACGCGGCCATCTGGCGTCCGTTCATGATCCCACCGGCGGCCAGCACCGGTACATCGCGGATCGGACGGACGGCCTTGATCACCTCCGGCACCAGAACCAGCGTCGAAACCTCGCCGCAATGGCCGCCAGCCTCGGTCCCCTGCACGACCAGTATGTCGACGCCGGCATTGACCTGACGGATGGCGTGCTCCTTGGCCCCGACCAGGGCGGCCACTGGCACGCCGTGGCGCTGGCCCATCTCGATCATCGATGGTGGCGGCACGCCAAGCGCATTGGCGATCAGGCGGACGGGAAACTCAAAGGCCGCGTCGAGCACCTCCAGCGCCTGGTCGGGGTCGAACGGCTGGGGGCGGCTGTCGCTCACCGGCATGTCCGCCACGGCGACGCCGGCCTTGCTCAGGAGATCGTGGGCGAATGCAGTGTGGCGCTCCGGGACGCGCGTCCTCAAGCTGTTGTAGGTGACGTCCTTCTCGCCGACGGTAGCCATGTTCTCCGGGATCAGCACGTCAATGCCGAACGGCTTGCCCCCGGCGTGGTCCTCGATCCAGCGCAGCTCCTGACGCACCGATGCGGGCGAGTGGGCGGTGGCCCCGAAGACGCCGAAGCCGCCGGCGCGGCTCACCGCGGCTACGACGTCCCGGCAATGGCTGAAGGCCAGCAGCGGGAAGTCGATTCCCAGCATGTCGCAGATGGGCGATTTCATGCGCCGCTCCTTGGATGGAATTCACCGACGATGGAGCGGTCCTCGGCGTTGCGCGTGACCAGGATGTGCGCGCCGAGCGGCTCGTGCTCGATCATCCGCCTTACGATCGTCTCGTCGTCCGGGTCGGTCCGGGCGGCGAAGCGCGCGCCGCCCTCGTCCAGGCGTCCGACGACGATCCCGATCGGCGCCGCGCCGCTGTAGTCAATGGTGTAGGTTTCCACGACGCCCAGGCCCTCCCCGGGCGCGACGGCGGGCGCGGGCCAGGCGTCGATCTCGGCCTGGAGGGCTGCGCTGTCGAACCCCCGCCATGACGCTCGGTCAGTCCCATAGATTCCGACCGAATATTTCGACAGAAACCCGCCGTTGGCGCCGACCAGGGCCTTGCGCCCGCGCCGACCGCGCAAGGCCTTCGCCATGGCCGCGATGGCGTGCATCGAATAGTTGTTGCCCGCCCCGCCGAAGTAGGGGAGGCCGCCGGTGACGGTGAGCGGCCGCGGATCGTCCGGCGCAAGGCCCAGCCCGTCGCGCGCATTGAACACCGCGATCGGGAAGCAGCTATAGAAATCAAAGAGATCGATATCGGCCAGGGCGGTCCCCGCCGAGGCCAGCGCCTGCCTCACGGCCAACACCGCCGCCGGGCTGCATGAGAGGTCCGCCCGCTCCATCGGTGTGCGTTCGCGCGCGTCCGCCCCGCCGAGCAGATAGACCCACTTCTCCTCGGGCACGCCCAGTTCGCGCGCCACTCCGACCGAGGCGAGCAGCACGGCCGCGCCCTGGTTAGTCTGGTCGCGGGCGACCACGCGGCGGGGAAAAGGATCGGAAGTCATCCGGTTGGACGGCGTTATCGTCGCCAGATCCTGGGCCGAAAGGATCTCGCGGGCCATGGCGTGCGGATTGCCGGCCGCGACCACGGTGAACGGCGCGAACAGGCGGCCCATCTCCATGGCATAGTCAGAGCGAGAGAGCCCCAGCCTGCCGCGCCGGGCATTCTCGAACAGGGCGTAGAGGCTGATGGCCGTGCGCGCGCCATGTCGCGGCAGGTCGGAGCCGGCCAAGGTTTCGCCATAACCCCGGTCCTCGAGCGGGCCGCCGATTTCCTCGGACCAGTCGCGCGCCTGCCCCGTGGCCATGAGGTGGCGCTGGGTCGAGATGGCCTCGGCCCCCGCCAGCAGGACCATGCGCGCCTCGCCATTTCCGATGGCGTTGGCGAATTCGTTGACCAGGTGCTGCGGCCCCTGGCCGCCCACGGGCTCGAGGATGGCGCGGGTGGGATCGGCCCCGATCCGCGTGGCCACCGCTCGTGGGAAGTTGTCCGAGCGTCCGAACGGGGCGACCGCGCGCGGTCCCGAGGTTTCGAACTGGCGCACGGTGGCGATGGTGTCGATGTGCCTCGCAAGGCCATCCACGGACAGGGCGTCGGCCAGGGCGGCGCGCGCCGCGCGGCCCGCCAAATCGGCCGGCGACAAGGCCTCGAAGCCCTTGGCGTCGATGCGCTCCGACGCCTCGCCGACGCCGATGATGACTGGGGTCTGGTCCATGCGCCTCTACTCTGGCGACGGAAGGCCGCGCCTGTCGAGAGTGACGTGGCGGGAGGTCTCTGGACAGCCCGGCCGCCGCGGGCGAGTCAGGCGGTATGGAAATCAGGCTTCTGGGAGCGGGCGACGCGGCCGTCCTAACCCGGGTCGCTCCGGAGGTGTTCGACAACGCCGTCGATCCCGCTCTGGCGCGCGAATTCCTGGATGATCCGCGCCACCATATCGCCGTGGCCATCGACGGTGACACCGTGGTCGGCTTCGCCAGCGGCGTTCACTACATCCACCCCGACAAGCCGCCCGAACTGTTTGTCAACGAGGTTGGCGTGGCGCCGACCCATCGCCGCCGCGGCCTTGGGCGCAGGGTCATGGGCGCCCTCTTTGCCCACGCCCGCGCCTTGGGGTGCGCCACGGCCTGGGTGCTCACCGACCACGACAATTCCGCCGCC